>CAJQPN010000043.1 GCA_905480195.1 uncultured Acidimicrobiales bacterium | reverse complement strand
CGACAGCCGGCCCCGGCAAGTGCCGGAGCGACCTGGTCCGCTCCCAGGCCATACGCGTCGGCCTTGACCATCGAAGCCACGGTGCACCCGGGTGCGAGCGTTCCGAAGCGCCGCCAGTTGTTCTGGAGAGCGCTCAGGTCGATCTGGAGTTCGGCGGTGGTCGGATGGGACCTCATCTCCACATGCTGCCCGGCGGGTGCAACGAAGCTGCGGGACTCAGAGAATCTGCGACAAGAAGAGCTTGGTGCGGTCTTCTTGCGGGTCGGTGAAGAAGTGTTCGGGGGTTCCTGCCTCCACGATTTCACCGGACTCCATGAAGATGACTCGGTCGGCGACCTCGCGTGCGAAACCCATCTCGTGGGTAACCACCATCATCGTCATGCCGCCGACTGCGAGTTCTTTCATCACGTCGAGAACTTCTTTGATCATCTCGGGGTCGAGTGCCGAAGTCGGTTCGTCGAAGAGCATGATCCGAGGCTCCATCGCAAGTGCACGAGCGATGGCTACACGCTGCTGCTGGCCGCCGGACAGTTGACCAGGGAACTTCTCGGCCTGCTCGGGGATGCCAACGCGCTCGAGGAGGTCGCTGGCCAGACGTTCGGCTTCCGCACGGGGGCGCTTGCGGACCCAGAGCGGCGCCAGGCTGATGTTATCGATGACCGACAGGTGCGGGAACAGATTGAACTGCTGAAACACCATGCCGACTTCGGACCGGATCTTCTCGATGTTTCGAGTGTCGTTGGTCAGTTCGACACCGTCGACGATGATTCGCCCACTCTGATGTTGCTCAAGCCGGTTGATGCAGCGAATCCAAGTCGACTTCCCCGATCCCGACGGACCCAGGACGACGACGACTTCCCGCTCCTTGATGGTCGCCGACACGCCCTTGAGTGCCTGGAAGTCGCCGTACCACTTGTCGACGCTGTCACAGATGATGATGTCGTCGCGTGCGGCGAGTTCGTCGCTCACAGCCGCAGTTGCATCGCTGAAGCTCATGATGGATACCTCGTGGGGTCGTGGTCGGGTGTCACCTCGGTCGTGCGAGAGGCGAGTTGGGTCGAACGGGAGTGCTGCATCAGTTCTCTCCGACGCCGAGATGGCGCTCGAGGCGTTGGCTGAACTTGGACATGCTGTAGGCCCCGATCCAGTAGATCATGCAGACGAAGAGCAGTCCCTCCATACGCACCCCGAGGAAGACCGTCTGGCCGGGGATCACAGAGTTCGCGACCCGCAGGAAATCGATGATGCCGATGATGGCAAGAAGCGATGTCTCCTTGAAGGTCGAGATGGTTGCGCCGACCAGCGGTGGGATCGAAACCCGAAGCGCCTGGGGCAACACGATGAAGCCCGTTCGTTGCACGGTCGAGAGCCCCAGCGCATCTGATGCCTCGTATTGCCCGCGTCGCACCGCCTGCAACCCACCGCGGATGTTCTCGGCGAGGTAGGCAGCAGAAAACAATGCAAATCCGAGCCCTGCAGCAGCCAACTGTTCGATTTCCATGCCGTCGGGCAGGAAGATGTTCAGGAAGGTCGAGAAGAAAAACAGAATGGTGATGAATGGCACACCGCGCACCGTCTCGATGTAGATCGTCGAAAGCACTCGGAAGATCGGGAGGGTCGAGGTTCGCCCGAGGGCCAAGAGGACGCCCAGCGGGAACGAGAAGATCATTGTGAAAACTGCGATGTACACCGTGACGAGGAAGCCGCCCACAAACTCGTCCGGAGCGTCGACGGTTGACGGCGCGTTGATCATGGTGACGAGGTAGTGGAGGATCGCCATCACCGCTGCCCACGCGTAGACGAACCGCAGGCGTTGGGCGCGCTCGCCGGCAAAGTTGTGCGCGGCGAGGGCCACGAGGGCCAGCAGCAGGAAGCTGATGCGGGCCTTCTGGAGCATTGGGTAGATCCCGAAGAAGGCGGCAACCCAATTGAAGATTGCGATGCCGAACAAGCCGACACCGAGGATTCTGCCGATCTCGCCCAGGTCAGGCTTGGTGAGGAAGAAGAGCAGTGCCCCACCGCCGATCATGAAACCGAGTGCCATGGGCAGATCGGTTGACATGACATGGGCGTAGTCGATCTGGGGATCGCGCAAGATCACCCAGAAGGTGATGAACGGTGCGAGCAACCACGACAAGTTGACGACGACTCGGACTGATGCCGCTCGATCGGTGGCGGAGATCCGCCGACCAACGAGATAGGCGCCGGTCAGCACGAACCACATCGCAGTCCAAGGGAGCTTGGCGCTGTCCTTGACGGTTCGCCCTGGTTCGATGATGTCGCCCTGCTGGCCGTAGTTCCCCCAGTGGAACCACCACAGCGTCGACACGGCGAAGGCGAGAACTCCCAGCGTGAACGGGATGGCTCCGACGAAGGTCTTGCGGCGCTTGAGGTCGCCGAGAATGACCCAGATGGCCAAGCCGGTTGCGAGCAAAAGAACACCGATGAGCCACCACCAGCCCCGGTCGGCCATCGCAGTGCCGAACGACTCGCGTACGGGCTCGAAGTCCGCGTCAAGCAGGATCTCACCGTCGGCTGAGCGTTTGGCGTGCGGCTGCACGAGCACGATGCCGGCGATCACCGCTCCTCCCCATGCCATGCACCAGATACTGATGCGTTTGAGGGAGACGCCCTGGCCGACCATACGGCTCAAGCCGAGCGACAGGCCTGCGAGGGTCAGGACGATTCCGAGGGTGACCCAGATCCGTCCGTACTGGCTACTCGGGTAGGTGAATGTGAACAGTGCGCGCATGTTGACACGAACTGCGTCCCAGTTTCGTTCGTGACTGAACGCCCAGTTGAGAAGGCGCTGGTACGCCAGCACGCCCGCAAGACCGAACACAATGGTGAGTGCGGTGTTCAAGACCGACGAGAAGAGGTTGACCTTCAGCCACTGGAGCGGTGGGAGGCTGGGTTCGTCTGGTCGACTCGCTGCATCTTCGGCCTCGCGCTCGTCGGCATTGGCGATGAGTTCGGCGGTGCCTCTGGCGAGGTGTTCGAGTTCGCTGCTCATCTCAGCGCTCCACAATCTTGAGTCGGACGTTGAAGAAGTTGACCACGACGCTGATCGTCAGCGAACAAGCCAAGTAGAAGAGCATCCAGATGATGAACACCTCGAGACTTCGGCCAGTCTGGTTGAAGATGGTCTGACCGACCTGGACAACATCGGTGTAGCCGACGGCAATGGCGAGCGAGGTGTTTTTTGTGAGGTTGAGGTACTGATTGCCGAGCGGCGGGAGACTCACCCGGAACGCCTGGGGGAGGATGACACGACGCAGCATGGTGGAGCGCCGCAAGCCGACTGCGAGGGCTGCCTCAGTCTGCCCCTTCGGAACGGCGAGGATGCCGCCGCGGACAATTTCAGCCACGAATGCCGCCGTGTAGAGCACGACGCCGAAGAACACCGCGGCGAAACCTTGCGTGAGGTTGAGGCCTGCGGGCCCCATGTTGGCGAAGTTCCCGCGTTTTTCGATATCGGGCATACTCACACCGAACGGGGGGTCGTCGCCGATGTTGCCGCGACCCTCGCCGAACTTGTTGGCGAGCACGTCGAAGAGGTCTCGGGACGAGTTGACCAGCCAACTTGAGAGGCCGGGCCAGAGCACCAGAAAGACGACGCAAGCGGTCGCCGCCGCGAACCCTGCGAAGATGACTCGAAACCAGTCGTCGTCGGTGAGTTTTGCGGAGTCTCCAGGAGTGCGGCGTGCGTCGAAGAAGCCCTTGATCCACAGCCCGGCAGCGATGATCGCAACAACGCAAAGGAGCAGCTGGACCAGGTTCGGAGGCGTTGCATCGATCAGGTCACGAATCGGTGCGAAGAGGAGGTCGCCGACGAAACCGAAGATCGGATGGATGAACCAGCCGATGGCACCGAAGGCGGCGACGACGCCGAGGGCGCTGATCAGCGGGTACGTCTCGTTTCCGGTCTGGTCCCGGGTAATGCGCCGTTGCCGCGAGATCCAGCGGGCAGCAAAGCATCCGATCACGACGATGATCAACCACTGGTAGAAGCCGTCTTCGATGTGGACTCTCGGCACCGAGAAGCCCTTGTTCGAGACGTGAATCACGCCGTTCCATGGGCCCTGGGTCACCTCCCCGGTCACCGGATCGACGTTCTCGCCGAAGTCCGGGAACACCACTGCGATAGTGACGAAGAACAAAATGATGTGCACGAGTAGCGGAATGTTCCGCATGTACTCGATGAATCCGCTGGCGAGCTTGGCCACGAGCCAGTTGCTCGACAGTCGGCCAATGCCGATGAGCGTGCCGAGAATGGTGGCGAGGACGATGCCCGCAGCGGCCATCCGGATGGTGTTGACCATGCCGACCCAGAGTGCACGCCCACCGGTCGCTGGGTCGGTGTCGATACCTTCGCCCAGCGAGATGGCAGGGTCGACATCAAGAAAGCCGAAGCCGGTCTGGATCGACTTCGCCCGAAGGCTGTCTCCCGCTTCGCGGGCAAGGAAGCCGATTGCGAAGAGCGTCACCACAAGGGTCGCTACCTGCACCAGCCACTTGACGAAGGTCGCGTCACGGTAGAACGGCGGCTTTGCCGTCGCAGCTAGCTGAAGCGACGGTTGTGTGTCGGTCACCGTGAAGCCCCCCAAGACAGCCCTGTCACGTGCGCGAACTCATGTCCGGTGGCCTCGCGCGAGCCACGATCATCCGTCCCAGCGCCGTGGACAAATGTTGCGAGGCATCTCCGGGCCGAGCCGAAGCCCGGCCCGGAGATGCACTCAAGTTTTGCTACCTGTTAGCGGATCAGCGCGCCGGCGGCGGGTACATGAGACCGCCGTTGGTGTGCAGATCGTTGACCGTGCCTTCCAGGGTCAGGCCCAGCGGAGCGAGGTGACGCTCCCACAGGTCGCTGTAGGACCCGACCTGCTTGATGACCTGGTAGAAGGCGTCCGGTGCGATGCCCATAGCGGACTGCACTTCGTCGTCACCGACACCGAGGAGTCGGCCGAGTTCGCCCTCAGCATCAAGGAAGTCGTCGACGTTGGACTGGTTCACGCCGTACTCATCAGCGATGAGCATTGCGTAAACGGTCCAGTTGACGACGTCCGCGAAGCGGGACTGGTTCTGACCGTAGGTGGGGCCAAGCGGCTCCTTCGAAATCGGAGCACCCGGGAAGATGACCCACTCTTCGCCGGCGGGCTGCTGTTCGGCCTTGCGGCCGACGAGGCCGGAGCCATCGGTTGTGATGATGTCACAAGCGCCGTCGATGAAGTTCTGGGTGACGATGTCGAAGTCCTCGAACGTGTTGAGCGTGATGGTGATACCCAACAGATCAGCAGCCTCGGCGATGTTCTTCTCGGTCGTGGTACCGGCGTTGGTGCAGACCACGGCGCCATCGATATCGGCGACGCCGCTGGTGTTCGAGAAGCCGTCACTGACACGCGCCATCAGCTGCTGACCGTCGAAGTACGTGGTGGGACCGAAGTCCATGCCGACGTCGGAGTCCCGGCTCTGCGTCCATGTGGTGTTGCGGTGGAGCAGGTCGACTTGGCCGGTCTGGACGGCGGTGAAGCGCTCGGCGGCCGTCAGGCCGATGATGTTGATCGCTCCTGCGTCACCGAGTATGGCGACCGCTGTCGCGCGGCAGAAGTCGGAGTCGAAGCCCTGGTAGATGCCGTCGGAGTCCTGAACGGCGAAGCCGATCGAGACTGTCGAGACGCCGCAGTTGAGTTCGCCACGGTTCTGAATTTCGAGGAGCAGGTCGCTATCGCCCTGCGTTGCCTCGACGGTGTCATCGCTGCTGCCGTCTGCAGCGTCGTCTGCAGCGTCGTCTGCAGCGTCGCCACCGTCTCCGTCGTCATCGCTACATGCAGCCGCGACGAGGGTAAACCCCAGAATAACGGCCAGAAGCCGGAGCAAGAAGTCCTTGCGCATAGTTGAATTCCTCCAGTGTTGTCCCACTCGGGACCGCTGGAGGTTACCCACAGAAACACCTGAAGGGAAGGCCAGCCATGCGGCGCACAATTTCTGGCCCGAGCCAGCGCCGATTTGGGCCGACCGCTACAGGTACTGGCCAGTGGTGACAGAGTCGATCGACTTGCCGCCCCCAGCGTCGTCGTCGCTACTGATAAGCGTTCGCACGTAGACGATCCGCTCACCCTTCTTTCCCGAGATCTTCGCCCAGTCGTCTGGGTTGGTCGTGTTGGGAAGGTCCTCATGCTCCTTGAACTCTTGGCGGATGGAGGTCAGGAGATCTTCGGTTCGGAGCCCGCGATGACCGGTGGCGATCTGGCGTTTGATCGCAAGCTTCTTTCCTCGGCGAACGATGTTTTCGATCATTGCACCGGAGCTGAAGTCCTTGAAGAACATCACCTCCTTGTCGCCGTTCTGATAGGTGACCTCAAGGAAGCGGTTGGCGTCGTCATCGCGGTACATCTCGCGGACGGTCTCCTCGATCATCGCCATCACGGCCTTGTCGGGATCGCCACCTCCAATCGTCTCGACCATCTCGGGGTCGATTGGCAGGTCAGAGGTGAGGTAACGACCGAAGATCGACGAGGCTGCTTCCTCGTCGGGACGTTCGATTTTGATCTTCACGTCGAGACGACCGGGGCGCAAGATCGCAGGGTCGATGAGGTCCTCGCGATTAGACGCACCGATGACGATCACGTTGCGAAGCGTCTCAACGCCGTCGATCTCCGCAAGGAGCTGGGGGACGATCGTGGATTCGATATCGGAGCTGATACCGCTCCCCCGCGTGCGGAACAGCGATTCCATCTCGTCGAAGAAGACGATGACCGGCCAACCCTCCTCACTCTTCTCGCGAGCTCGCTGGAATACGAGTCGGATTTGGCGTTCGGTCTCGCCGACGTACTTGTTGAGTAGCTCGGGGCCTTTGATGTTGAGGAAAAAGCTCCGCGCCTCGTCACCCCCCGACACCTCGGCAACCTTTTTGGCAAGGCTGTTTGCGACGGCCTTGGCAATTAGCGTCTTGCCGCAGCCGGGCGGCCCGTACAGGAGGATCCCCTTGGGAGCGGGCAAGTCGTACTCGGCGAAGAGCGTTTGGTGGAGAAAGGGCAGCTCTACGGCGTCGGTGATCTGTTCGATTTGATCATCAAGCCCTCCTACGTCGGCGTAGGAGACGTCGGGAACCTCTTCGAGGACGAGGTCTTCAACCTCGGGACGAGGTAGCCGCTCGAGGACAATGCCAGCGCGGGGCTCGACAAGGACGGTGTCGCCGGAGCGCAGCGGCGCGGCGCGCACGGCATCGCTGAGGTCGACCACTCGGTTCTCATCAGCTCGCCCGACGACGGTTGCCCGTAGGCCGTCATCCAACAGCTCCTTGACGGTAGCGACCTCACCAGTGCGCTCATGACCACGGGCCATTACGACATTGAACGACTCGTTGAGCACGACCTCCTGGCCTCGCTCGAGCTTGCCGCGCAGTTCCGGCTGGACCGAAACGCGCATCTTGCGCCCGCCCGCATGAACGTCGACGGTCTCGTCGTCGTTGATCCCGAGCACCGTGCCGTAACCCGAGGGCGGCTGGGTGAGTTTGTCGACTTCGTCACGCAAGGTCGAGATGTGCTCTCGGGCCTCTCGGAGCGTGTAGGAGAGCTTTTCATTTTGCGAGACCGCCTGCGCCAGCTGTCCTTTGGTTTCCATCAAGCGCTCTTCGAGCGTTCGAACCCGCTTCGGTGACTCCTGGAGACGGCGGCGAAGGGCGGTGACTTCGTCTTCCAATCCTGCGGCGACCATCCGCAAGCGGTTGACCTCTGCCTCTGCGCCCTGGTCGTCCACGGAACCCTCCGTTCGTCCGATGCGGTCACACCCTAGACCGGCCGACATCCTTCTGTTCAGCGCTGTGGCATGCAAGCGGAGGGGGGAATTGGTTCGGTGGCCGATAGTGACAGATCCCACACCGCCCGTGTCGCGAGAGGCTCACCTCCGCCTGTACACTGCAGTCCGAACCAGCGGGCCTGAGGGTTGGGCACGCGTCGAAGTGTGAGGATGATACGCACATGAAGGTTTGGATCGACCAAGATCTCTGCACGGGCGACGGATTGTGCGAGGAAATCGCCCCCGACGTTTTCACCCTTCTTGACGATGGCCTGGCCTACGTCAAGGAAGGCGACAAGATCTTTTCGGACCCGGGTGGACCAGAGGGTCTCGCTGTTGTGCCAGCTGGCCAGGAAGAGGCCACGATCGAATCCGCTGAAGAGTGCCCCGGTGAGTGCATCTTCATCGAGGTCTGAGTCGCAAGATCAGCTGATTCCAATCCACTGAGCGAAGGGGGCTGTGCCCTTCTTTTCACGCGGTTGGGGGCCTACGGTGGCGTCATGCGCATCGACGAACTGCCCACCATTGCTCTCGAGTTCCTTCGGGGCGCTCGTCTCGCAACGATTGTCCGTCACGGCCAGCCCTATCCCCTCGCGGTGCCGGTCTGGTTCGACTGGGATGGCTCGTCGATCCAGATATTCTCCCGTCCCGATCGGCCGAAGGTCGAGCACCTCTCAGCCGACCCTCGCGTTTCGGTGCTCGTCAGCGCCGAGGTGGCCGAGCCGGTGTACTGGGTGCGGATCGATGGCGACGCCGAGATCGATGACAACGCAGACGAACTGGTGAGCAGGCTGTGTGACCGCTACCTCGAGAGCGGCCACCCGGCCCACGATGCGCTTCGGGCTGACCTTGTGGCCAATGCCGCCGATTGTGTACGCATCACGATTCATCCCCGGCGTTTCCATCATTTCGTGTCGTGACACCGCAGGGGGGCACGAGTACTTCTTGGTCGTAGCCCTGGTTGACCAGGTCCTCGACCGGGGCGGTTCGAAGCGCATAGCCAACGCTCGCGTTGCGTGTGGTCGACATGTAGGCGATTCCGATCACGGTGCCAGCTCCGTCGATCAACGCAGCGCCACTGTCGCCGGATTCGATGTCGGCAGCGAGCAGGTAGGAGGGGCGCTCGACCCGGTCGTCACGTCCGACGGCCTCGATACGAACGGTGACCGGACGGTCGACCCGGAACGGTGTGACATCGAGTTGAGGGCCCTGCTCCCAGCCGAATACGCCGCCGATGGTGCCGTCAGCAGCGTCGCCGAGCGTCAGAGGTTCGAATTGGAGGCCTTCGACCCGCAGCAAGGCGAGGTCGTTGTGGGCGTCGAACGCCACAACATTGGCATCGAGGCGAGCACCTGAACCGACCTCGATCTTCGGCTCGTTGACACCTAGGAGTACGTGGGCGTTCGTGACGATCACATCGTCAGCGATCGCGAAGCCGCTTCCTTCGGTCGCGCGTCCACATGCGATTCCGAAGACCCGCACCGTCGATGCAGCCACACGATCGATATCGGCCTTTGGCAACCCGTGCGACACCGGCGCCGGGCCTGGGTTGGGCGGATCTTCGAGCGGAGGGCGTGTCGTGGGCACAGTCTCGACACCGCACCCGGTGATCGCCAGTACGGCTGCGATCAACACGATCGCGCTGTGTCGCCTCATTCAGCGAGCAGGCGAGCATGGGTGAGGAACCCGGTATGGGCGACCATGCGGTGGTCTGGTCGGACGGCAACCCCCTGGACATGCCATCCCCGATGCATCACCTCCATTGTCTCGGCCATACCAAATCGGCTTTCCTCGAAGGCTTCATGGAGTTGGGAGGCTTGGATAATGCTCGGCGTGTAGGCGAGGAAAATCCCTCCCCGCCGGAGTGCCTTCTCGGCGTGCGGGACCACCTGCCATGGCTCGGGGAGGTCGAGCACAACGCGATCGAGGTCGCGTTCGTCGATCCCTTCGTAGACGTCGCGGACCTGGGTCGTGTAGCTGGAGAGGCCCTCCTGACCGAGGAACCGACCAACGTTCGCGCGCGCGGTTTCCTCGAAGTCTTCCCGGATCTCGTAGCCCGTGATTTTCGCACCCGCGCGCAAGATGCCGGTCGAAAGGGCCCCGGAGCCGAGACCCGATTCGAGGACGCGAGCCCCGGGGAATATGTCGGCTTGGATCAGAATCGCCCCGATGTCCTTGGGGTAGACGACCTGTGCACCCCGAGGCATCTTGAGCACGTAGTCGGTGATGGTCGGTCGCAGCGCAATGAAGACCATGCCGCGGCTGGATCGGTAGAGCTCGCCCTCAGGGTTGCCGATCAGCTCGTCGTGCGGGAGGACCCCGGAGTGTGAATGGAATTCGCCACCCGCCTCGAGGTCGATGAGGTAACGCCGCCGCTTTCGATCGATCAACAGGACCGGTTCACCGGCGCACAGTTCTCCACTGCGGTTCACGATGACACCTTCTTTCGGCCACGGGTATGCCCCAGTTTGATCGGCACTGCCTCGGTCGCACGTGCGACGAGCGCACAGAAGGAGCAGGTGTCATTGTTGGTGGGCGCTCCGCACCTTTGGCATGGGGCCACGTCGGGTCTGGAGTCGGACTCCTCGTGTCCCGGACGGAATCGGTCCGCAGCCTGCGCAAGAAACCGGAAGAAAAAATCGTGTTTTGCGCCGGGCGAATTGCGTTCGATGTCGTTGAGGGCCGCCTTGTAGGCGAGATGCTTGTTCCCCGCTGCCATCGGACACTCGTCGATCAGGTAGTCGATTTCGCGGAGTATGCAGTACGCCGCAGTCTCTCGCTCCGTCAGGCGCACGAGCGGTTTCGCCTTCTTGGGAAACCCTGCTCGGGCCGGCAGCAGCGGCATCTGGCGGGCAAGATAGTCGGTATGCCAGTGCAACACGTTGCCCATCAGTACTGCAGCCTCGTCGTCGAGGTTGTGGCCGGTGACGATGGCGTCGTAGCCGCCTCGCCGAGCGGCCTCGTCGAAAAGATGGCGCTTGCTCAGTCCACACGCTGAGCACGGCGCGCGCTTTGCTGCCCTACTGCCATTCGGAATGTCGAAACCGTGGTCGCGACGTAGATCCTCGGTGTGCAAGGTGAGACCCCGCTCGGCGGCGAAGGCAACAGCATGGTGCTCGCTGCTGGCGCTGTACTCGGCAATTCCAAGACCGACATAGAAGCCATCGGCGTGGTAGCCGAGTTCGGTGAGGATGTCCCACACCGCAAGGCTGTCCTTCCCTCCGCTCACGGCGACAAGTACCCGATCGTCGCGTTCGAGCATCGAGAACTGCTTGATCGCCTTCGCCGTCTGGTCACGACACAGCTTGAGGAAGTGTTCGCCGCAGAAATTCGCATTGTGACGGCGAATGTCGATCACGGCTGGTCCGCTACAGACCCTGCACTTCACGGGGAACCACCGGAGATGACGGAGCGGACCTCGACGACAGCATCGTTTCCGAGCACCTTGTCGTTCGGCACGAGGGTGCCGTCCTCGATGACGAGATGAGCTTCGCGATGCAGATCGAGGCGCTGCAGCAACACCGACACCTCGAGTGGACCGTCGAACTCCAGCTCACGGGTCGGGTTGCGCAGAACGACTTTCACGACCGCCGCCCTCGCCGCTTCGGAGCTTGGACGTGCCGGATTTCGAAGGCCTCCCCGGGCCCGAGTCGCTCGGAGAACGCGATCGGCATCGTTCCTTTTTTGGTCAGCTTGCCCGACCATCGACCGAGGTGACTGAGCCCGAACACGACCAGCCAGAAGCGGTTGCCGCCGAGCAGACCTTGCCGGATGCTGGTTCGGCGGACACGCTCGCTGATGGAAGCCAGACCGAAGCTGGGAGCCATCAGATCCGCCGGATTTCGACCACCGTCGACTTGGTGGTGCCGACGCGTCGGCCTGCGAGGTAGGCCGCAATCACGAACAGGATGCCGATTCCAACCGCAGCCGTGAGAAGCTTCGGCTTTGCGTCATCGACTTGACCTTGGAGTTCGCCGACGATCTGGGTGAAGCCCTCTTCGATGTCGTCTCGGGTTATGGGAGCGTGTGTCTCGTCGGACATCAGAGCGTCTTCTTCCGGATGCTGAGACCGAGAAGCACCATCGCTGCGGTGAGCGCGGCGGTGGTGATCAGGTAAGGCACCCACGACAGGTTGCCGGTGAAGTTGGTGCCGGTTTCTTCCTGGAGCACTCGTAGGAAGGCGATGGTCATCGAGATAGCGCCGATGACGAGGAGCACGCTGCCGAGCAAGCCCATACCCACCCATCTCCCAGATCCCTTGAGCGGATCGAGGGTCTGTTGGCGCGCGTAGGTCTTGATCAGTTCGAACTGGTCGGCAATCCCGGTCTTCTCGGCCATGGGCCGCTCATGTTACCGCTCAATCAAGGCCGAGAGCGTCGAGTGTCTGGCGACGCTCGTCGATCAGTTCGGCGGCACGCACGGCTCGCTCCGCAGCGTCGGGCGTGGCCAGGAGTCGGAGAAGGTCAAGTGGGCCTAGGCCTGCGAAACCGATCAGTTGCCAGATGGCCTGCCCGGGGTCGTCGGACAGTTCGGGTATCGCAAGTTCGAGATCGGGTCGGTAGCCGGCGACCATCGCGACGAGGGCATCGATCGCCACTCGAAGAGCGGCCAACGGCTCGTCGAGGTTCGGGTCGAGCGGATCGGGCCAGTCCGACACGAGCGCCCGGGGATATGGGTCGTCTTCGAGCCAACGTTCGACCCGGATTCGTCGCGTGCCGGTCGCAAGGATGGCCCAACGTCCGTCGGGCTGCTCTTCACTCTGGACGACACGTGCCACGACGCCGACGTCGGTCCGGACGTCTTCACCGCCGACCTCTCGGCCGCGGGCGATACCGACGATGCCGAACTCGGGTTCGCCGAGTTGAGCAAGGTCACGCGCGAGGAGGCGGTAGCGGGGTTCGAAGAGGTGCAGCGGTATGAGTTGACCAGGCACGATCGGTGACTCAAGCGGAAACATCGCGAGGTCGTAGCTCGTGGTCATGTCAGTTGCCAACAGGAAAGAGGGGCGAGAGGTCCTCCAGCGCCGGGCCGTACGGGTGTCCCGTGATGGCATCGAGGAGCGCGATCTGGAGGGTATTGCAGAACTCGTACGGACCTTCAGGTTCGGTACTATCGCCTGCGCCCTCCGGCACGGTGAGACGGCCGGGGTCTTCAGCGAGCATGACAAACGTCAGTTGTTCACCGTTCTCAGCGATGTATGTCCCCACGATCCCGGTGCTGGCACCGTCGGCGGTCGCGAAGACTCGCAGTGTCCCGGAGCCAGCTCGGGCGCAGTGGGCGACATTGGACAAAGTGGGCTTTCGCAGGATTGATGCACCGATGCCCGACGGATCGCTGATCGTGGCATGAATCATCTCGCAACTCGTCTTGCTGATTGATGACCGCCCGGACCCGTCGGCGTAGATCGTGGACTGGCTGTTGATGTCGAATGGCAGTCCGCTGAGCTCGAATCCATCCCGCACCAAGCCGAGGATGATGCCCACTCGCTCAGCGCTGCCTCCGAGCCGAATGCCGTACTCCTTGAGAAGCATCTCGGCGGTAGTGGCGTCGATCAGGCTGCGCTCGATGATCTCGATGAGCGGTGGAGAATCGATGCTGGCGATCGTCGTTCGTTCGGCAAGCGGAGGGGCTTCGCCGTCGGCGGGGCTGCGGCGCACCGTGAATCCGGCTGCCTCGAGGAGATCGTCGAACGTGTTCGCCGCCGAGACCGCCGGATTTGATGAACGTTTGTTCTTCGCCTGATCGACATCGCTGGGCCAGGTGTCGAATCCATCGTTGAGGAGCAGGGCCGACATCGGGCCGACAGATCCGTCGTCGGGCCTCTCCCAGATCTTGACAGTCGTGTCGCCGATCGTGAGTTCGTCGTTGAAATAGTCACGCTCGTTCGGGGAGTATTTTGTTTCGTCACCGATGATTCGTCCGTCGATCGACACGATGTTGAGCGCCGTCAAGGCGTCGATGGCCGTGCTCGTCAGCGTGTCCCAGCTGGTATAGGGGCGACCGTCACGGAATCGGGAGATGTAGTCCCAGCTCGCCAGGACGGGATCGCCACCTCCAATGATCCAGATGTCACCCACCAACTCGAAGGTCCCGAGGTCCTCGTCGAGGGGGACGATTTCGGCCGATGTCGAATACGCGATCTCGGTTCGGAAACCCTGTCCGCTTCCGGCGCTGTCGATGAGGGTGGCAGTGATGAAGCGGTGCAACTCCGCAGCTCGGATGGCAGTCTCGGTTGACGATGCCGCCAGTTGTTCGTCACCCCGCGTCACCAACACGCAGGCGAGAGCCGGCTGTTCGGACGTGGCGAGGACGGTACCGATCGCATCGGTGAGAAGCGAGTCCGATGTCGGGGCGCGGAGCCAACTGGGCGCCCGCCGGGCGCTCAACAACGGTGTTTCGAGCGATGGATCGTCAGAGACCGCGTCGGTGAATCCGGGGTCGGCAGCTTCGTTCGCGTTGTTCATCTGGATCGATGCCGCGATGACGATGATCAACAAGAGAACAGGAAGCAGGAGACGCCGCATCGGAAGAAAGGCTAGGCCGAAGAGCCGCCGAGAGGGGGGCGCGTGGTCAGGTGGGGTTATCCACGTGGTTGGCCGGTGGCTCGAGTGCAGACCGGAACAACGCTCGGACATGGGCGAGCAGTTCGTCGAGCGCTTGGTCGGTTAGCGGGTCGCGGTCCAAGAGACCAGCGATGAGCGGTGCATCGCTGAAATACGACAACAGCGCCCCGTAGCCGGTCAGAAGAAGTTGCTCCGGATCATGGCGACGAAATCGACCCTCATCCATCTCGCGCTGGAAATACTCGGTCGCCCGGGCGAACAGCGGCTGCAGCGCTACACCGAGTTCGACGTGGCCGAGTTCGCCGCCGGCGAGCGCCTCGCGGCGCACGAGGCGGACGAAGTCCGGGTTGGCTCTGAAGAAGTCGAACCCGGCGGTGAGCACATGGTCGAGTTGTTCCCAGCCGGTAGCGACTCGATTGGTGACGGCAGCCTCGACTCGCTCGTACCACTCGGCCAAGGCCTGCTCGAAGACTTCTCGATACATCGCCTCCTTTGTCGGGAAATGATGAAGCAGACTCTGACGGCGAATGCCGACTTCGGCGGCGATGAGGTTGAGTGAGGTGCCCTCGAAGCCCCGCTCTGCGAACAGATGCTGCGCGGCGTTGATGATCACATCTCTCGTAGCCGGGTCACTCATGTCGGGGAACCCTAGTGTCGAGTGATGGTCGCCTCGCTAACGTGCGGCGACATGGAAATCATCGCAGCGCTGTTTATCGATGAGATCGACATTCGGCAGGTTGCCGGTCCATCTACGAGGATCGACCTCAGTGGCGTGCAGTTCAGCGCTGCTGCGCCGGCTCCCCTGCCGTTCACCTGGGCTCCACACCTGGTCGTGATCATTCGATGCCCTGAGACCGGTGCCGGTCAAGGAGTCCTCGAGGTGACCTATCACCGAGGCGATGAACAGATCGCTCGCAACGTCCAACCCTTCGATGTAGAGCCCGGCAAGTTCACGTACCGGTTGGTGCGAGCCGAGATGGACTTCCAGGAGTACGGCACGGTCGAGGCCCGCTGCCGAATCAATTCCGATCCTCACATCACCGTGCCCTACACGATCCTTCCCCCCGAGGAAGGCTGATCGTTTCGTGAGCGCCTTCGGGGCGGCGATCTCGGAGCACCCGGACGCGGCTGCGGCGGTCGGAGAGGTAGTTGGCGCAGTCGTCGAGCGGGTTGGTTTGGCACCTGACATGGCGGTCCTCTTCGTGAGTGGTCATCCCGTCGGCGGTTTCGACGACATCGCCTCTGCGGTTCATGAGCTGCTTTCTCCTCACACCATGATCGCCGCCACGACAGGCGCTGCGATCGGCGGCGATCTCGAAGCTGAGGAGGGTCCGGCCGTTTCGCTGTGGGTGGGTCGCGTCGGTCCGGCAGAGGCCGTGCGGCTTGAGACGATTCGGAGCAAGGACGGCACCGCCGTGCTTGGGATGCCTGATGATGCTGCCGTCGGCCAGCGCACGCTTGTCTTGCTGAGTGAGCCTTTTTCCTTTCCGGCCGATGCATTCCTGCACGCCAGCAACGAGCAGTACCCCGGACTTGCTGTCGTGGGAGGTGTTGCCTCGGTGCCGGGCGGGCCTGGCAGCAACCGGTTGTTCGTCGACGGTTCGTCGCACTCTGACGGAGCGGTCGGCATTTTGTTGCCGGAGGGCCTCGGTGAGTTCATTGTCGTTTCTCAGGGTTGCCGCCCTGTCGGCGTTCCCCTCACCGTCACCGACGCGGCCGGCAATCTCGTGCGGGGCCTGGGCTCACGCCCGGCCCTTGAGCGCCTGAGCGAGCTCTACGACGATGCCGATGACCTCGAACGGAACCTGATCTCGAGCGGATTGCACGTCGGTCTCGCCGTTGATGAACGCACCGAAGCGTTCAGCCGTGGTGATTTCCTCGTGCGGGGGGTCATCGGCGTCGAGCAGGCCGATGGCGCACTGCGAATCGGAGCCCGGGCGATGATCGGCACGACGCTGCAGTTTCAGGTGCGCGACGCCGACAGCGCTCGCGCCGATCTGAAAGACTTGCTCACGACGGTCGATGCCGACGCGGCACTCGTGTTCTCGTGCAACGGGCGGGGCTATCGCCTCTTCGGTGAGGCGGATCATGATGCGAAGGCGATCACCGAGGTCGCTGGACGCAGTGCGGTCGCCGGAATGTTCTGCGCAGGTGAGTTCGGGCCGATCCGCAACCAAAATCACATCCACGGGTTCACGGCCTCGATGTTGTTCCTCTACGGGTGAGTGTCGGTAGCGATGGGCAGGTCGCGCGCTGGGGGTGTGCGACCGCGACCGCGTTGGCGCGGGTAGGGTCGGAAGCGGGTCTCCGGGGCCGCCCCGGACACCAGTGGGAGGACCTCCGTGGACGATTTCGATGCCCGCGCGATCAACACGATCCGCGGCCTCGCGATGGATGCACCGCACGCTGCGCGCAGCGGTCACCAGGGCACGGCGATGTCGCTCGCCCCGCTTGCGCACGTCTTGTTCAGTCGGATTATGCGCTACGATGCCGCGCGGCCCGATTGGGTCGACCGTGATCGATTCGTGTTGTCGTGTGGTCACGCATCGATCCTGCAGTACGCCCTGTTGCACCTG
This sequence comes from uncultured Acidimicrobiales bacterium, assembly GCA_905480195.1. Lineage (GTDB taxonomy): Bacteria > Actinomycetota > Acidimicrobiia > Acidimicrobiales > Aldehydirespiratoraceae > UBA11606. The sequence continues at coordinate 8,485 of CAJQPN010000043.1, read as the reverse complement.
ACCGGATTCGGCGTAACGCTCGAGGATCTCAAAAACTTTCGCCAGCTTGGCTCGGCCACTCCAGGGCATCCCGAGGTCGGGCACACGGTCGGTATCGAGGTCACCACCGGACCGCTCGGGCAGGGGGTCGCGAACATGGTCGGTATGGCGATCGCCGAGGCCCAGCTTCGGACTCGCTACGGCTCCGACATCGTCGACCACCACGTCTTCGGCCTGTGCGGTGACGGTGACCTTGCCGAAGGAGTCAGCCACGAAGCGGCATCGCTCGCAGGTCACCTCGGTCTGGGCAAGATCGTGCTCTGCTACGACGACAACCGGATCACCATCGACGGCGATACCGATCTCGCACTGAGCGACGATGCCGCAGGCCGGTTCAGGTCTTATGGCTGGCATGTTGATGAGGTCGGGGCGATAGGTGAGGACTGCGACGCGTTGGAGGCCTCGGTTCGCCGTGCCATGGCGGTGACCGACAAGCCGTCACTCATCGTGTTGCAGACGGTGATCGGCTTTCCGGCGACGGAACATGCCGGCACTCCTCAAGCCCACGGGTATGCGATCGTCGACGAAGAGATCGCTGCGACGAAGCGGCGAATGGGTATGTCTGATGCCACCTTCCAGGTCGATCACGACGTGCTCGAGGCCTACAACGCCATCGGAAGACGGGGCCAGAACGAACGGCAGGCGTCCGAGTCGCGCATCGCAGGGTTTGATGGCGATCGGGCCAGCCTTCTGGCACAACTCGGCAACATTGGTCTTCCCGGCTGGGACGAGGAGTTGCCCACGTTCGATGTCGGCGACTCGGTAGCGACCCGCAAGGCGTCCAACGCAGTGTTGCAGACGCTGGTCGAGATAGTCCCGGGGCTCACCGGTGGCGGCGCTGACCTCACCGGAAACACCGGGACGGTGATCAAGGACCATGGCGTGTTCTCAGCCGCTGATCCGGGTGGTCGTCAGATCTACTTCGGCGTTCGAGAGCATGCCATGGGGGCGGTCGCGAATGGCATGGCTCTGCACGGTGGGGCGATTCCGGTCGTCGGCACGTTTCTGGTCTTCGCTGACTACATGCGAGGTGCCGTTCGACTCGCAGCGCTTTCTGGGGCAAAGACCATCTTCGTCTGGTCCCACGACTCGATCGGTGTCGGTGAGGACGGCCCAACGCATCAACCGGTCGAGCAACTCGCGTCGTTGCGAGCGATCCCGGGCTTGCGGGTAATCCGACCGGCTGATGCGAACGAGACCGTGGCCGCCTGGAAGATCGCGATGGAGTTGGACGGGCCGACCGCGCTGATCCTGTCACGTCAGGATCTCCCGGTGCTCAACGGTACCGCTGGGGGTGATGTTGCCTCTGGGGCGTACGTGCTTCGGGAGGTTGCTGATGCAGCGATCACCCTTGTCGGTACAGGCAGCGAGGTGTCACTCTGCATTGACGCTGCCGACGTACTCGAATGTGAAGGCATCGCGGCTCGGGTGGTGTCGTTTCCGTCATGGGAGCTGTTCGACAGAGCCGATCGGAGCTACCAAACCTCCGTGCTGGTGCCGGAGATCCGCGCACTCGCTGTCGAAGCCGGCATCGCGCAAGGCTGGCACCGATGGGTCGACGACGTGGTGTCGATCGATCGCTTCGGAGTATCCGCGCCCGGAGACACCGTGATGCGCGAACTTGGGTTCAACGTCGACAATGTCGTCGCCCGGGCGAAGACCCTGCTCGGCGGCTGACCCGATTCACCGACCAGGAGCGATCTAATGACCCGGCTTCACGATCTTCACACCTCGCAGGGCCAGTCGCCTTGGCTCGACAACATCCAACGGGGGTGGCTGACCAGCGGCGAGCTCGCCGGTTGGGTCGACCGGGGTGTCCGCGGCCTCACCTCAAATCCGTCGATCTTTCAGAAGGCGATCGAGGGGAGTGCCGAATACGACGACCAATTCCGTGCGTCGATCGCGGCGGGGCTCGATCTCGAAGCCAGCTATTGGGAGCTCGTCACGAGTGACATCAGTGCCGCTCTCAATATCCTCCGTCCCGTCTACGACGGCTCCGGAGGACTCGACGGCTATGTTTCGGTGGAGGTCGACCCAAGCCTCGCCCGAGACGCTGCTGGAACCGAGGCCGCGGCACGCGAGCTTGCTGTCCGTCTTGACTCGCCAAACCTCTATATCAAGATCCCGGCCACGGCCGAGGGTCTGGCACCGATCCGCCAGATGATCGCAGAGAAGCGGTCAATCAACGTGACCTTGATCTTCAGTCTCGATCGCTACGCACAGGTGATGGAGTCCTATATTGCTGGCCTTGAGGGTGCAGAGGGCGATCTGAGCGGCATCAGCAGCGTTGCGTCGTTCTTCATCAGCCGAGTTGATGTGGAAGTCGACCGCCGCCTCGAGGAGATAGGTACACCCGAGGCGCTGGCGCTCCGTGGGAGAGCAGCCATCGCCAATGCCAAGTTGGCCTATGACCTCTTTCGGCAGACGTTCACCGGCCCTCGCTGGGAGGTTCTCGCGCGTCGCGGTGCTCGTGTGCAGCGACCGCTATGGGCTTCGACTTCGACCAAGAACCCCGAGTACCCCGACACGCTCTATGTCGACGAACTCATCGGACCCGACACGGTCAACACCCTCCCTGACAACACCCTCGAGGCGTTCGACGAGCATGGCACCGTTGCTCGGACGATAGACGCAGGTGTCGATGACGCTCGTTTGACGATTGATCATCTCGCGACGCTCGGCATCGACATGGGCGAGGTGACTCAAAAGCTCGAAGACGAGGGTGTAGCCGCCTTCGAGAAAAGTTTCGATCAACTCCTCGGTGTCCTGGGCGAGAAGGCAGCGGATTTCGGCTGACCACACACGAGGTTGGCAAATTCGTTTTCGGCTCTAGCATTGTTTCCAAGGGCGTGGCGGTCATAGGGATCGCAAAGCCCTGACGGGGGTCTCGCTAACGGGGCCACTCGGCGCATCAGGCGTCGCTTCGGCCGGCGAAGGTGCGTTCCCCTCTTCCGATTTGCGTGCGTGGCGACGTTTGTCGTCGCTTTCTTGAGGAGCCATCGTCACCATCACCCCTGACAGGGCCGTGTTGTCGCCGTCGTTGCTCGACGATCTGGCACAGGCCCATCTCGACGGGCGGGCCACCGACGCCGAGATCCGTTTACTCGAAAACAACCGTGACGCGTGGGTCGGTAGCCTGTGGCGCCTGTTGGACCGTGCAGAGGAGGCGCTTGCCAGCGCTCGTCGCACCGTGAAGGGCACAGCGCGTGCGGTGGTCCTCAGTGACCTCGACGAAGAGTGCTTCAAGATCGACGCACAGCTCACCGTCCTCACCGGAGTGCCTCGCGAGGACGAATTGGCTCCGGTCACCGCCGAGCCAGAGCGCTCCGACCCCGAACCAGAGGCGTATGTCGGCAGGATGCAACTGCATCTCTCCCGCACAGACGGTCGAATCGTCGCGTGGGCGGCAGGGCACGGTGTGCGGGGTGAACACCACGATCGACTGCTCGAGCGCATCAAGAACCATGGCGGCGGCGCGGTGACGTGGGATGAACAGGCGACGATGAAGGTGCCTGGCAGTGGTCGGGTGTCGACCGTGTCTGCGCCGGTTTCGTCAGCGCTTGGCTGGCTCGTAGCGTTGGCCGACACCAAGGGTGATGATTCGGTCGGTGCGAGCGCAACATGGATGGGTCAGGCTGCAGCGATCGCCGTCGAAATCGTGGCGCAGGGTCGCGTGGTGCCCCAGCTCGTCCAGGCCAAGCGGCGGCGTAAAGATCGCGACCGTGCCGCCGATCAGGGTCTCTTCCGACTCCGCTGGCTTCCGGCGCTGGTCGACACCGAACGCTTAGCGCGTCTTGCCGACTCGACCCCGGGAGCGGCCATGGCCGGCGCGCGTGAACAGGACAAGACAAAGTTCGCGCTCGCGGCGCTTGGAGATCTCACCGATGCGATCGTGACAGTGGGTGCAGGCCAGATCGAGGCACCCGCTCCCCCGCCCAAGGTGGTTACCAAGGCCGACGTCGTCGAGGCGACACTGTGCCACCTCGACGGAACGACTTTCGAAGCGCCAACAAAGTTCGGAGGCGAGGTCGTGCGCCGCCTTGCGGGTTGGGCTCAACCCGTTCTTGGTGCCACCGAGCGGCGGTTGGTTATTCATCTTGATCCGCCTGATGCCAGCAACGCATGGCATGTTCGGGTCCTCGCTCGCAACGACGACGACGAACTTGAACCAGTCGAGGTCGCTCTGGCCACCAGCTCCAAGTCCCGGGCGAAGACCACCGCGTCGCAGTTGGCTCGACTCGAGCGACTTTTCCCCGAGTTGCTCCGTCTGGGCGGTCGACGGCGCGGAGAAGTGATTCTTTCGCAGGACGAAGCGTGGAGCCTGATGACGATATCGGGCGACACCCTGCGTGCTTGTGGGTTCGAGGTGCGGGTTCCGGCCCTCAAGCGCCAGAAGGCGGTCGCCTCGCTTCGCCTCACCTCCGCGGCCGACGAATCTGTGGTTGGTGCCCAGCAGCTTGCAGACGTTCGCTGGTCGGCGGTCTTCGATGATGTCGAGCTGACGGCTGCCGAGATCGCACAACTAGCGCGCGAGGCTCGTCCGCTGGTCAAGTCGCGCGGACAGTGGGTTGAGCTCGACAAGGCCGACCTGGCAGAAGCCGCCGCCGCATTGGCTGAGCGTGCCGACACCACCAAGCTCTCCGGCGCCGACATGCTCCGTCATGCGCTAGGGCTTGAAGGAACGCCGCTCGCAGGAGGCGTCAACATCGTTGGCGGTGGCTGGGCAGCTGAGCTGCTTCGCAGCGTCAACTCCCTGCCCGAAGATCCGACGACCAGCCCCGATGGTTTCGCAGGAGAGCTGCGGACCTATCAGGCCGACGCATTGGCTTGGCTCCACTTTCTCGATGATGCTGGCCTTGGTGGATGCTTGGCACTCGACATGGGGCTGGGCAAGACGCCAACAATGTTGGCGAGCATCGCGCTCAGCCGCGAACACGGTCCCGCTCTTGTGGTCGCACCCCCGGCAGTAGTCGGCAACTGGGCCTCTGAGGCCCGCAAGTTCGTGCCAGACGTGAAGGTTCTCGTTCACCACGGCGGTGGTCGAAAAAAGGGTCCAGAGCTCGGTGCCGCTATTCGCCAGGCTGAGCTCGTCATCACCACGTACGGGACCGCCGTTCGCGACATGGATCAGCTTGCGGAGTTCGAATTTGGCAAGGTAGTGATCGATGAGGCGCAGGCGATCAAGAATCCGGCGGCAGATACCAGCCGCCAACTGCGGCGCCTCAACGCTCGTACCCGTGTTGCCCTGACAGGCACACCGATAGAGAACGGGCTCGGTGACCTTTGGGCGATCATGGACTGGGCGAACCCGGGTCTTCTCGGTCCTCGGGCACCGTTCATCGCCCAGCTCACCCCCACGACAAAGGGCAAGGACGGTGGTGAGGGCGAGGCGGCACTTCGCGCCCTCAACGGCATCCTCGTCTACCGGAGGACAAAGGCTGAACCGGCAATCGCAGAAGAATTGCCAGACCGCATCGATGAACTCGATCACTGTGCGATGACACCCGAACAGATCGGCCTCTATCAGGCCGTCATCGACACGCTTGTCGCTCAAACCAGCAAGAACGAGCCTGGAACGCCGGAGCGAAAGGGTGCCGTCCTGGCAGCGATTACGGCGCTCAAGCAAATCTGCAACCATCCGGTCAACTACCAACCCGACGACGTTGGGCTGGAGGGCCGGTCGGGCAAGCTGACCAGGCTCAACGAGATCGTTGAGACCGTCTTCTCTGCGAACGAGAAAGTACTGATCTTCACCCACTTCGCCTCGTGGGGCGAGAAACTCGCCGTGTACTTGAGCGAGCGTACGGGCCATGAGATCGCCTGCTATCACGGCGGCTTGAGCCGTTCCGCACGCGACACGCTGGTCGAACGCTTTCAGTCCTCTGGCGGCGCAGGGGCAATGGTGCTGTCACTCAAGGCGGGCGGTACCGGTCTCAACCTCACCGCTGCCAACCATGTTGTGCTCTACGACCGCTGGTGGAACCCGGCAGTGGAGGACCAAGCCCGGGACCGGGTCTGGCGAATCGGGCAGAAGAACACCGTGATTTGTCATCGGTTGATCTGCCCAGGCACGATCGACGAGCGGGTGGAGGAGGTCGTAGCCGGCAAGCGTCAGATCGCCGATATCACCCTCCCGAAGTCGAGTTCGATCGGTGACCTGGATGCGGCCCAATTGCAGCAAGCGCTTGGTATCGACTCGTCTCTGCTGCTCGATGCCGAGCCTGACCTGGATGGGCCTGTAGAGGAGGTACCGAAGTGAGTCAGGGTCAGAGCCGCCGTCGCAACCGTGGGCGAGGAAAAGCGCCGAGCAGCGCCTCGGGCCAGGGCGACCAGCCGGCCGCATCCAAGTCTCGCAAGCGAAGCGAGCCGAAAATCGATCCCGTTGAGTTCTGGGGAGATCCTGAGCTTTTGCCCGATCCAATCTCGGCGATTCGATCCGTTCCCGATGTGAAAGCTGTCGTCCAGTCACTCGGACGGGTCCCGCTACCTGGGCAGGAGACTGCGGCAGACCACTGGTTCTCACTGGTGTATGAGCGAGCTGCGGTGCTCGCCGGAGCGCTCGCAGCAGCTGGTGAACTCGAAGAATCGTCCGAGGAACCCGGCGCCGGGTAACGCCCGGTCGGAAGCCTGGAAGCTCTTCTGGCAACCCCGTCGTGGGTCGAACGAGTAGTCTCGTCTCCGACGTCTTGGGGGGTTCGTGGGCCGAGTGAGAATGCGTGCTGGGTTGGTTGTTGCAGCCTGCGCAGCGACGTTGGGAGTGGCCGCACCGGTCCACGGCGCTGCTGGTTTCGGTGACGTGGCCGAAGGGCGGTTCTACAGCGCTGCTGTCCAGTGGATGGTTGACGAGGAGCTCACCCTTGAAACGACGACGGGGTGTTTCCTCCCCGAGCAACCAGCCTCACGGGCCGAAGTAGCGGTTTTCCTTCACCGTTTTGCCGGTGCGCCCGAGGGGGGAGCCGAACCCTTCCGCGACGTGAATCCGGATGATCTGTATGCGGAGGCGGTTGCGTGGCTGTACGAAGCAAAGATCACGCTCGGCACGGGACCCGAGACCTTCAGCCCCCATCGGCCGGTGACGCGAGCGGAGTTCGCCACATTCCTTCACCGTTTTGCGGGTGAGCCCGACGGCGTGTTGACACCCTTCTCCGACGTGGGTCTCGGGAGCTGGTTTTCGGAGCCTGTTGCGTGGATGTTCGCAACGGGGATCACCAAGGGCACATCAACGGTCACGTTCTCGCCGTACCGCAGTGTGACGCGCGCCGAGGTGGCGACGATGCTCTACCGATTCCAGGGTGCGCCTGCCGTCGAGCTCGATGCCAACGGCGTGTGCGGAAACCATCCCCGCCCGTCAACGCTGCTCGCCGAAGCGGAGTCGTTCGTCTTGCTGAATGGGCTTCGCACTTCACGTGGTCTTGCGGAACTTGAACGCGACCCCCTGATGGACGCTTACGCCCGCAACTGGAGTCGCGAGATGCATGACCGTGCTGGCGTCCAACACAGTGCTGGGCCCTACGGCGAAAACGTCGCGTGGTGGAGCCTCAGTGAGGCGGCTCCCGAGTTGGTGGCACTGCGACTTCACTCGCTCTGGCTGGGAAGCGATAGCCACTACGCCAATATGACCGACGATGGATTCTCGTCGGTTGGTATCGGCTTCTGGAACGGTCCGGGTGGCTGGTACGTCACCCAGGTGTTCTCTGCGTCCTAGCACGCCTGCGTTCTGAGTATGACTCATGAGTCAGTTGCATATCGCAACTGACTCCCTTATCGTTCGCAGCGTGATCGAAGCAACTGCAACGAACTGCTCGATCCGGCGGACCCTCGACCTCGTAGGTGACCGTTGGACACTGCTTATTGTTCGCGATCTCTTCCGAGGCGTACGCCGATTTTCGCGCATTCAGGAAGATCTTGGGATCGCAAGAAATCTGCTCGCCGACCGTCTGGGCCTGCTCATCGACGCAGAGATCGTCGAGAAGATTCCGTATCAGGATCGACCGCTTCGCCATGAATATCGGCTCACGGCCAAGGGCCGTGCGCTGAGTCCGACGCTCGTCGCAATGATGCGTTGGGGCGATGAGTGGTGCAGCGGAGGCCAGGCTCCCACCGAACTCGTCCACCACGGCTGCGATACGCCGCTTGCGCTTCAGTGTTGGTGCACTGCGTGCAACGGGCCTGTAGAGCCAACCCAGATCTCCTCGCGCCCCGGACCCGGGCGAAGCATGACCGTCACGGAGGGCGAACATGGCTGATTTCAACGAGCTTTCCGGTTCGGAATTATTCGCGGCCGCCCGCCAGCGCCGCGACGCGGCGTTCGGCTCGGTCGTTACCTTCTCGCCGAAGGTGTTCATACCCCTCACGATGCTCTGCCAAGACAAGTGTGGCTACTGCACATTCGCCCAACCTCCTGCACGACTCGACGCCCCGTACCTCACGCCCGAGCAGGTCCTCG
>CAJQPN010000042.1 GCA_905480195.1 uncultured Acidimicrobiales bacterium | reverse complement strand
GGCGACTGCCGAGGCGCTCCAAGAAGGGTGGCTGCGGACCGGTGACATCGGCAGCTTCGATGACGAGGGCTTCCTGACGCTTCACGACCGATCGAAGGACTTGATCATCAGCGGCGGCATGAACATCTACCCGCGCGAGATCGAGGAGACGCTGCTTCGCCATTCCGGTGTGGATGCAGTGTCGGTGGTGGGACGACCCGACGACGAGTGGGGCGAGTCGGTGGTGGCGTTCATCGTCGCTGATGGCGACGTGAACCCTCGGCCTGATGACCTCGATCAACTCTGTCACGACCACATCGCCCGCTACAAACGTCCGAAGCAGTACCGCTTTGTCGACGAGTTGCCTACCAACAACTACGGCAAGGTGGTCAAACGGGAGCTTCGAGAGCTGCTGCGGCGCGAGGTGGCGGATTCCCCCACCGACAGCGACTGAACAGTGCCGTCTACTCGATGCGCATGCCGGAAAGGGCCCGGCTGATCACGAGCTGCTGGATCTGCTCGGTGCCTTCGAAGATGTCGTGGATCTTGGCGTCGCGATGCCAACGTTCGACTGGGTACTCGCGGGTGTAGCCGTAGCCACCGAGCACCTGCATGGCACGTTCGGTGGTCCAGGTGGCAACCCGGCCGGCCTTGAGCTTGGCCATCGAACCTTCTGCGTTCGTGAACGCCCGCTGCTTTCCGAGCCAGGCGGCACGCCAGATGAGCGCACGGGTGGCCTCCACCTCGGTGGCCATGTCAGCGAGCATGAACGCGATGCCCTGATTCATGATGATCGGCTTGCCGAAGGCGTAGCGCTCCTTGGCGTACTCGGTTGCGTATTCGGTCGCGGCGCGGGCGATACCGAGTGCCTGGGCACCGACGGCGGGACGGGTCGCTTCGAAGGTCTGCATGGCCGCCTGCGCATTGCCGGACTTGCCTTCGCGGACACGGGCGAGTCGCTCATCGAGCTTCTCCTTTCCGCCGAGCAGGCAGTGACCGGGGACTCGCACATCGTCGAGGACGACCTCGGCGGTGTGCGACGCCCGAATGCCGTGCTTCTTGTATTTCTGCCCCATGGACAAGCCGGGGGTGTTGGGCGGGACGATGAAAGACGCGTGACCTTTCGAACCGAGTTCGGGATCGACCACGCCGACCACCACGTGGATATTGGCGATGCCGCCGTTGGTGATCCACGCCTTGGTGCCGTTGAGGATCCACTCATCGGTTGACTCGTCGTAGCGGGCGGATGTGCGGTAACCGTTCACGTCGGAGCCGGCGTCGGGCTCTGACGCACAAAAAGCGCCGACCTGCACATCGTCGGCACTGCCGTAGCACTGCGGCACCCACTCCATCAGTTGCTCGGGGGTACCGGAAGCGGCGATGCCCGCCGCGGCCAAGCCAGACCCCATCAGCGCCATGCCGATGCCTGCGTCACCCCAGAAGATCTCCTCGATGGACATCACGATCGAGATGCCGGTCGGGTCGTTCATCATGACCTCAGCCATGAACTCCCAGCCGTACAGGCCAATCTCGGCCGCTTGTTTGACGATCGGCCAGGGGAACTCTTCCTTTTCGTCCCATTCCTCGGCGTTCGGCCGGATCACGTCGACGGCGAACTCGTGGATCCACTTTTGAAGCGTGACCTGGTCGTCGTTCAGCGCAAGTGAGAATTCGGGCATGTGCGTTCCCTCGCAGACACGGGTGAATGGTTACCGGTGAGTAACAAATTGTACGCTAGTCGCCGACTGCATTGGCTCCAAAGGGCGGATCTGGGCCATTGATGAGGCTCCCGGCGGCGCCGAACACCAAGACCGCTCCGAACACCGACACAACGAGCAGACGGCCGTTATCGGCAACTCCGCGCTGCCTTGGCGGAAGGCCGGAGCCAGCAACAGCCCGAAGAGCGGGGTCTGCTCGGGTGCCTCGCCGACGCTGATGGGTCGAGACCGACGCTGGCCCCACACCCCGCTCGCACGAAGGTAGGCCGATAAACTCGCCGTTCTATGACCACGTCCCCCATCCCCGACAAGCCCGACCTCGCCGGCCTCGAGGACAAGTGGGACGCAGTGTGGGAAGAGGCGGGGATCTACCACTTCGACACCGACACCACCCGCGAGCAGGTCTTCTCGATCGACACGCCACCACCCACCGTCTCGGGTTCTCTCCACGTCGGTCACGTTTTCAGCTACACCCACACCGACACCGTCGCTCGATACCAGCGAATGGCCGGCAAGAACGTCTTCTACCCGATGGGGTGGGATGACAACGGTCTGCCCACCGAGCGTCGCGTCCAGAACTACTTCGGTGTGCGCTGTGACCCGTCGCTGCCCTACGACCCCGACTTCACCGCACCCGCCGACGCCGGTGACGAGAGAGCCGTTGCGAAACGGCCGACCATCTCGGTCAGCCGCCCGAACTTCATCGAACTGTGCACCCAACTCACGGTCGAGGACGAACAAGCCTTTGAGGGGCTGTTCCGTCGACTCGGTCTTTCGGTCGATTGGACCCGAACCTACGAGACGATCAACGACCACTGTCGCCGCATCTCCCAGCTTGCGTTCCTCGACAACTTGGCCGCCGGACAGGCGTACCAGATCGAAGCGCCGTCGCTGTGGGACGTGACCTTTCAGACCGCCGTCGCCCAGGCCGAGCTCGAAGACAAGGAAATGCCCGGCGCTTACCACAAGCTGCGCTTCTCCGGGGTCGGCGCCACCCCCGACATCTGGATCGACACGACGCGACCGGAACTCGTTCCCGCATGCGTCGCGCTGGTCGCCCACCCAGACGACGAGCGCTACCAACCGTATTTCGGCGGCTCGGTCTCTTCGCCGTTGTTCCACGTTGAGGTTCCAGTCGTCGCCCACGAGCTCGCACAGCCCGACAAAGGCACGGGCATTGCGATGATCTGCACCTTCGGTGACACCACCGACGTGACGTGGTGGCGCGAGCTAGAGCTCCCGGTCCGCACCGTCATCCAGCGCGACGGAAAGTTCGCGGCAGACACACCCGAATGGATCGCCGACGGCGCGCCAGCCGAGGCCTATCAGCGCCTCGCCGGACTTCGCGCCAAGAACGCGCAGGACGAGATCGCGTCGATGCTCGCAGAGGCCGGCGAGATGGATGGCGAACCTCGCCCCATCACCCACCCGGTGAAGTTCTTCGAAAAGGGCGACAAGCCGCTCGAGATCGTGAGCTCGCGCCAGTGGTACATCCGAAACGGTGGCCGCGACGTTGATCTCAACCGAGCGCTGATCGACCGCGGCGACCAGATGAACTGGGTCCCTGGCTACATGCAGACCCGATACGCCTCGTGGATCGACGGCCTCAACGGCGACTGGTTGATCTCACGTCAGCGGTTCTTCGGAGTCCCGATCCCGCTCTGGTATCGACTTGACGATGCCGGCGAGCCGATGTTCGACAACCGCCTCGTTCCCTCCGACGAGCAACTGCCGATCGATCCCTCGACCGATGTCCCTGGCGGTTTCGACGAATCCCAGCGAGGACAACCCGGAGGCTTCGTCGGTGACCCCGACGTCATGGACACCTGGGCCACATCGTCGCTCACACCCCAGATCGCCTGCGGTTGGCGAACCGATGAC
>CAJQPN010000041.1 GCA_905480195.1 uncultured Acidimicrobiales bacterium | reverse complement strand
TCCGGTCGAGCTGACAATCCGCCCCGGCCGCACTGCTGAGGTCGTCGTTTCAGCCGAGTCGCGGCTCGCCGCCATCTCGGAGTTTGCCATACTCGCCCGGTCGCTCACCGGCGACCCGGTTGCCGTCGGCATCGAACGGCTCGCTGCGATCGATCCCGAGTTCGTGCCCGGTACCGCTGCGATGCCTGCGATCGATGGAGCCGCCGAACGCTGGATTGCGCCGCTCGACGGAACCTCCACCGAGCTCGTGCTGGTCAACCCGTCGACAACAGCGATCGCTCGAGTCGACGTCTACGTGGTGCGTCCCGATGGTCGTTCGCTCGTGACCACGATCGAGCTCGGCCCGGGGCGGCGAGCGACCGTGAGCGGCGATTTGCTCGGTGAACGCCCGATCGTGGTAGTCGAGGCGAGCAGCGCCATCGTGGTCGGCCGAGAGATCGTCGGCCTCACCTCACGTCAGATGATGGCAGCGGTCGCAGCGAGTGAGCTCACGCCGATTGCTCAGCTGCCCTGATCGTCGATCTCTCCGGCGTGGCAACCTGGCGGAATCGAACCAGGTTCGCGGGCATCAGCGACCGCAGCCCACAGATCGGTGGATGTGACCGGGCCGAGGAACGCTCGCTTCACGGCACCGTCGGCATCGGCCACGACAAGGGTCGGTACCCCGTCGATCCGGTAGCGCTCATGGAGCGACCTGTCGTCTTGGAAGTCGATCCGCTGACATACGACCGCCTCGCTGCCGAGGAGTTCAGCCCGTTCCCACACGCCGGCGCAGGTGTTGCAAGTCGATGAGGTGAACACGGCGACGAGCCAGGGCGCATCAGGCCGCGCGAAATCACGCCGATCGAGCACCGACGGGACGCGGTGGATGTTGGAGGCCGGCGCGGCAGTGCGGCGACCGAGCACGGCGGCGAACACGCCTGCGATCGCGAGCGCTCCGAAGACCAGGAGAACCCGATCCATCGTTCAGGCGTCGTCGCTGGCGCCGACCTCGACAGCGTCGCCGTCGGATCCGAGGGGACTCGGGTTCGGGGTGTCCGTGTCGGGCTGCCGACTGATCTCGATGAGGCGCTCGACCTCCGAGCCGCTGATCGTCTCGTGCTCGAGCAGCGCCCGAGCGACGAGATCAAGGCCGTGGCGGTACTCGGTCAAGAGGTCGCGGCAGGTGTCTTCAGCTTCGAAGAGAATGCGGCGGATCTCGTCGTCGACCAGCTTCTGGGTCGCGCCTGAGTAGTTCTTCGACTGCATCATGTCTTCGCCGAGGAACACCGGGCCTTGGTCTGCGAGCGACATCGGGCCCACCGTGTCGCTCATGCCCCACTCGGTGACCATTCGTCGGGCGATAGCGGTGGCCTGCTGCAGGTCATTGGAGGCCCCGGACGAGAACTCTTCGAACACCAGCGCTTCGGCAACGCGGCCGCCCATGGCCATGACCATCCGCGCCTCGGCCTCGTCCTTGTCCATCGAGTGGCGGTCGCCCGTCGGCAGCGTCATGGTGACGCCCAGCGCCATACCCGTCGGGATGATCGTGACCTTATGCACCGGATCGTTCTCCGGGATGATCGCTGCGCACAGCGCGTGCCCGGCCTCGTGGTAGGCGGTGCGTTCGAGCTCCTCGGCGCTCCGAACCATCGAGCCACGTTCGATCCCGAGCAGGGCTCGGTCGCGGGCGGAGTCGAAGTCGATCGCTTCGATGAGATCGCCACCCCGCCGCACGGCGAAGAGCGCAGCTTCGTTCACGAGGTTGGCCAAATCGGCACCAGCCATACCGGGCGTTCCACGTGCGATGACGCGGATGTCGACGTCGTCGGCGGTGTGCTTTCCCTTGAGATGCACGCCGAGAATCTCCACCCGGTCTTCGAGTTCGGGCAGCGGCACCACGATCTGGCGGTCGAAGCGGCCAGCGCGCAGGAGAGCCGGATCGAGGATGTCGGGCCGGTTCGTGGCAGCCATCATGACGATGCCTTCGGAACTTTCGAAGCCATCCATCTCGGCCAGCATCTGGTTGAGGGTCTGTTCGCGTTCGTCGTGGCCACCGCCGAGTCCTGCACCGCGCTTGCGGCCGATCGAATCGATCTCGTCGATGAAGATGATTGCCTTTCCCAACTTGCGGGCGGACTCGAAGAGATCACGGACACGGCTGGCCCCAACACCGACGAACATCTCCATGAAGTCCGAGCCGGTGACCGACAGGAACGGGACACCGGCCTCACCGGCGACCGCCTTGGCGAGCAGCGTCTTGCCGGTTCCGGGCGGACCGACGAGCAGAACGCCCTTTGGAACTCGGGCGCCGATCTCGGTGAAACGATCGGGGTGCTTCAAGAAGTCGACGATTTCGGTGATCTCCTGCTTCACACCCTCGTAGCCGGCAACGTCTTCGAACATCGTTCCGGGACGTTCGGTGCTGTAGGTCTTTGCTTTGCTCCGCCCGATCGACATGATGTTGCCCATCTGGCCCTGCGCCCGGCGCTGCATCCAAACAAAGAACAAGATGAGCAGCGACACCGGAATAAGCAACGGGAGCAGTGACTGCAAGAAGTTGGGTCGCGGTGTGACGAACCGGAACTCTTCGGTCTGCGCAAGGATGAGGTCGTGGTCGTCGTCGGGCAGCGGCAGCGGGCCGACGGTCGAGTACAGCAGCACTCCGTCGGTGAAGGCGATCGCCCCGTCGGTGTTGTCGTATTCGGCCTCGGTGACCTCGCCTGCAGCGACCCGCTCGATGAAATCGCGATAGCCGACCGGCTCGCGGGTTTCGCCCTGGAACAGCATGCTGAGGCTCATCACCGCCAGCAGCGAGGCGAGCGCGATCCATACTGCGTACCGGGAAATGCCGGTCGCAGGCGGCTTGCGGGTGCTGCCGGGGCGGTCGTCGTTGCGGATCGGCGGAGGAGGTGGGGGCGGGGGAGGGT
>CAJQPN010000040.1 GCA_905480195.1 uncultured Acidimicrobiales bacterium | reverse complement strand
GACATCGAGCATGTTGGCGGCCTCGAGCCGGAAGTCGAGCTCCTCGCTGATGGTGTGCGCGAACACCTCGACGAGGGCGGGTGGATTGGCCAGCGAGGCGACGGGGATACGGCCGACCAGGTAGGGCGAAAGCCAGGCCATCACGCGAAGGTCTTTGTGGACGAGATCGTCGACGGTGGGTCGCTGGACCTTGACCACGACTTCTGTGCCGTTGTGAAGCGTTGCGGCGTGGACCTGTGCGATGGACGCCGCTGCGATCGGCTCGCGGGAGAATTCGGCGAATGTCGACTCAAGCGTTGCACCGAGGTCGGCCTCGACGGCACGTCTGATGGAGGCGAATGATTCGGCAGGTACCTGATCTCGACACTTTGCGAACTCTTCGACAAGTTCGGTAGGGAAGACGCCCTCACCGGAGGAAATGATCTGACCGAGCTTGATGTAGGTCGGACCAAGCGTCTCTGCCGCCTCGCGCATTCGCCGCGACAGATCGGCCGTGCTCTCCGAACCCCCCTTGCGGCGGCCGACGACCAACCACGCAGCCAACGCCCAGCCGACGTGGCGAACGACAGTGATTGCGCGTCGCAGCGGTGGTAGTCGTGGTGGTGTGATGAGCGACGGAAGCCGTCTACTCGTCGCGGTGCGGATCGTGTCGACCCCGGCGAGCCACGCCATCGCGTCGGGTTCGACGAGCCACGGTGGGTCGTCGCTGAACGTGCCGTGAATGAGATCGGCAGGCGAATCGGTGAGGGAACCGGTCACACCCCCAGTGTTGCGAGCCCGACGGCTGGTACCAACCTGTGCACAGGACGGTTCCGAGCCGTGAGGAGTTCGAGCGCTCGACTCAATCCTGGAACGATGCCAGTGCCGCAAGTGCAGGCTCGGCCAATTCGGGTCGACACACGAGCAGATCTGGTAGGTAGACGTCGAGCTGGTTGTAACGAAGCGGCGATCCGTCGATTCGACTGACATGGCAGCCGGCCGCCTCGGCGACAGCGACCGGCGCACACGAGTCCCATTCGTACTGGCCGCCGCTGTGCGCGTAGATCTCGCATTCCCCGCGAACGACCGCCATGGCCTTCGCCCCAGCCGAGCCCATCTCGACGAGGTCGGCACCGAGCAATTCGGCGACATGCAGTGCCGCCGCCGGTGGTCGGCTGCGGCTCACGATCATTCGGGGCGTCGGATTCGGCTCTGACCGGAGGCGAGCCGGGTCGGCAGTGCTGAGGGTCACCCCGAGTCCAGGAAGCGCAACAGCCCCACCGATCGGAACCTGGTCTACGACGAGCGCAACATGGACTGCCCAGTCGGTTCGCGGTACCTCTCCGAACTCTCGAGTGCCGTCGAGGGGGTCCACGATCCAGACCCGCTCGGCATCGAGGCGGGCCAAGTCGTCCTTTCCTTCCTCGCTGAGGATCGCATCGTTGGGGCGCGCTGCCTGGAGGTGTTCCATCAGGAACTCGTGGGCTCGGCGGTCTCCTTCGTCCTTCAAGAGCGACGGTGGAGCGCCTTGAGCGTGGAGCCGGGCGCGGAGCTCAACGAGGAGAGTGCCAGCTTCGGTCGCGAGTTGCGCTGCGAGTCGGTGGTCATCGATCACGGACGGCACCGTATCGCTCGTCGGCGCACTCGGTGGAGACGATCCAGGGGGCGCCAGCCCCCGTTCACAGCGACGTGCTGGTGGATGTGCGATGTCGTTGCGATGGCGGGGGAGTGCGGTTTCGGGACCTCACCAACCGACGACGCTTTGGAAAGAGTTCGACCCTTCGATTCGAACCTCTCCAGGGAGGCGTTCGATCAAGCCGCGATCAGAAGTGACCATTGTGACAGTCTCACGCGCAGCCTCTTGAGCGGAGAGGATCTCGACGATGAGGTTGTCGGCCGCGTGGACGATCGAACGGTTTGCGTAACGCAGCTCGATGTCGCCTCGGGCTTCGGCGGGCACGCCGTCGATGACGATCAGTGGTTCATCCTCGGGTGACGGGCTTGTACTTGATTCGATGTGGGCGCATCGCATCAACCCCGTGTTCGCGCCTTCGGTACTCGGCGTAATCGCTGAAGTTCCCCTCGAACCACCGAACTTGCGAGTCGCCCTCGAAGGCGACGATGTGGGTCGCGACTCGGTCGAGGAACCACCGATCGTGCGAAACGATGACCGCGCAGCCTGCGTATGCCTCGATGGCATCCTCGAGCGCTCGCAGCGTGTCGATGTCAAGGTCGTTGGTCGGTTCGTCGAGCAGAAGGACGTTGGCGCCCTCCTTGAGAACCTTGGCCAGGTGCACACGGTTGCGTTCGCCGCCGGACAGGTTGCCGACCATTTTTTGCTGATCGGGCCCCTTGAAATTGAACGATGCAACGTACGAACGGCCGTGCATTTCGCGCCCGCCGATCTCGAGGTGATCGACGCCCCCGGTGATCTCGTCGTAGACGGTCTTCTGCGGATCAAGCGTTCGGTTCTGATCGACATAGCCAAGTTGCACGGTGGCCCCGAGTCGGATGGAACCGGAGTCGGGTGCTGCGACCGGGTCGTTGGTGCCTTCGTACTCGTCGATAAGCATCTTGAAGAGGGTGGACTTGCCAGCGCCATTGGCGCCAATGACTCCGACGATGCCGGCGGGCGGCAACGTGAAGGAGAAATCGTCGACGAGAAACTTGTCTCCGAAGGCCTTGGAGATGTGCTCGGCTTCGATCACCACATCACCCAGTCGCTTGTTGGCCGGGATGATGATCGATAGATCATCGGCGCGACCCTCGGCGGCTTTCGCCTCCTCGAGCAGTTTGTCGTAGGCAGCGAGACGGGCCTTGCCCTTCGACTGACGAGCCTTTGGCGCCATACGGACCCATTCGAGTTCGCGCTTGAGCGTTCGATTGCGCTTGTCGTCGTCGCGCTTCTCATGCACGATGCGAGCTTCCTTCTGCTCGAGGAAACCCGAGTAGTTGCCCTCAAACGGGTAACCCCGTCCATGATCGAGTTCGAGGATCCAACCCGCGACGTTGTCAAGGAAGTAGCGATCGTGTGTCACCGCCACGACCGTGCCGGTGTAGTCCTGCAGGGTTCGCTCGAGCCACGCAACCGACTCGGCATCGAGATGGTTCGTCGGTTCGTCAAGCAAGAGCAGATCGGGTTTGGCGAGGAGCAGGCGAGCCAACGCCACTCGTCGGATCTCGCCGCCCGACAGGCTGTCGACGTTCCAGTCACCCGGCGGTGTGCGGAGCGCGTCCATAGCGATCTCGACGGTTCGCTGCAGGTCCCAGGCGCCGATTGCGTCGATCTTGGATTCGAGATCGGCCTGCTTGGCGCCGAGCTTTTCGAAATCGGCGTCGGGGTCGCTCCACGCCGCAAGCACCCGGTCGTACTCGGAAAGCAGGGCAGATGCTTCACCGGCGCCGTCCATGACGTTCTCGAGCACTGTTTTGGTGGGATCGAGTTCGGGCTCCTGCTCAAGCATGCCAACCGTGTAGCCATCGCCGAGCTTGGCCTCACCGGTGTAGTCGGTATCGATGCCTGCCATGATTTTGAGCAGCGTCGACTTGCCGGCGCCGTTCGGACCCAGAACACCGATTTTCGCTCCTGGGAAGAACGAGAGTGTGATGTCCTTCAGCACATCCCGGTTCGGCGGAATGAACTTGCCGACCTTGTGCATGGTGTAGATGAACTGCGCTGCCATGACCGTCGAGGCTATCGGGCACAAAACGGCGAAGGCCCTGGCCAAAGCCAGCGCCCTCGGTCGGGATCGGAGCCGAAGCGAGTCAGCGCTTCGGTGCCCGGACCCTGTTCGCCGTCGTTTTCTTCGTTGCTGGCGCCCTCTTCGCGGCTGTCTTCTTGGTGGCTGTCTTCTTGGTGGCTGTCTTCTTCGCAGTTGCCTTCTTGGCGGCCCCAGTCGCTCTCGTTCGTGGAGGTCGTTTCCCGGATGTCTCCGTTGGCCTTCTCGGCGTACCGCTCGAGCCCTCGAAGGCGATGATCCCTGCATCGATTCCGAGCCGCCCCTCGTCGAACCGGTGGATGATGAAACTGCGGCTCTGGCCGATCGTCACGACATCTCGGACTCGCGCCGGGGCTGGATCGCCCATGAGCCGAAGCGGGAGATAGAGGGTCATTTCACCGCTTGCTGCGTACGCCCCGTGTGATGAGAACTCTTCGACGGTGGCTTTCACCCTCGACCCTTCCGGATGGCGCGATCGGAAGGCCTCCCAAGCCGCCCGGGGGTTCGAGCCGGGGCTGGTGGACGCGGCTGCCTCCAATGCGTGATCCCTCGTCGTCGCGGGGGTCTTTTTGGTGGCCTTCTTGACGGTCTTCTTGGTGGCCTTCTTGACGGTCTTCTTGGTGGCTCTTTGGGCGGTCTTTTTGGTGGCCTTCTTGACGGTCTTCTTGGTGGCCTTCTTGACGGGCTGCTTCTTCGCTTCAGTCCGTTTCGACTCGCCCCCTTCGGCCGTCGCTCGAGCACGGCGGCTCACCGGTCCACGAACCGGCGCGCGTGGCACGAATATCCACCCAACGCCGGGGATCGGCTTTCCTCCGATCAGCCGACCCTCATCGAACAGCCACTCAAACGCACCGTGGAATTCCTGGAACGAATCATTGGAGAGAACCACAGCCTGTGCTCGGTCGGCGACCTGCAAGATGAAGGTGTCGCCGCGTCCGATCACCCCTGCCGGTGGCGTGATGATCTCATTCGTATCGATCGCAGCGCGCGCCGCTTTCTGCTCAGCCTTCGCCACCCGGTGCTCGAAGGACGCGTCGACGATGACGGTCACAATCTCAAACGCGTACTCGGCCTTGAACTTGGCCACGGCCTCCCGTAGTTGCTGGAGGCTTGGCTCGGTCCGGCTCTCGGTTGCGATGTTGGAACCGTCCACGACGGCGTGCTTTGGCATGAAGGCCAGTCAAGCATGTGCATGCGTGGTGCCGGTGATTAGGGTGCCCGACGTGATCCGAGCAGTGCTCTTCGACTTCGGTGGCGTGATCCTGTCGAGTCCGTTTGAGGCCTTCAACCGCTACGAGGCCGAAGCGGGCTTGCCTCCCGACACCATCCGGCGAATCAACGCCACGAACCCCGATGCCAACGCGTGGGCGCACTTCGAACGCGGCGAAGTCTCGGTCGCTGGCTTCAAGGACCTGTTCGAGGCCGAGGCGAAGATGCTCGGCTTCGACGTCGACGCGCAACGGGTCGTCGACGCATTGCGGGGTGTGATCCGGCCCGCAATGGTCGAAGCACTCCGGCGCTGCTCGGCGAACTTCAAGACGGCGATGCTCACCAACAACTTCAAGGCCCCCGCTGGTTCGGGTACCGAAGCGATGGTCGCCCAACCGGCGGTTGACGGTGATGGCCAGGCTCTCGGCGAGATCCATGCACTGTTCGACGAGATCATCGAGTCGAGCGTCGTGGGTGTTCGAAAGCCCGAGCCACGCTTCTACGAGATCGCATGCGAGCGGCTCGGGGTCGGCCCGGCTGATTGTGTGTTTCTCGATGACCTCGGAATCAATCTCAAGCCGGCCCGGGCCATGGGGATGCAAACCATCAAGGTGGTCGACCCCGACGTAGCGCTCGTCGAGCTGGAGACGATCACCGGTCTCCGATTGCGCTGAGGTCGCGACGTCAGACCGCCGATTGGCGGGCGTGTGTTCGATCAGGTTGTCTGGGGTCGCCGATGGCGTAGCACCACGCTCGACATCAACTGAGCGCTTCTTCGAGCAGAACCTCGAGTTCCTGCCCGTGAACGGTTGCCGAGCCACAGGCCGGCGAACCGGACTCGAAGCGGCTCACGCGGTGGATGTCGTGGGTACCGCCATGGGCTTCGTAGAGGCGACCCTTGATCGCGTTCCACGGACCCATGTTTTCGGGCTCCTCCTGAACCCAGCGAATCTCCCTGGCGTTCGGAAAGGTGTCGAGTTGGTGCTTCACCGCTTCGAATGGCCATGGGTAGAGCTGCTCGACCCGGGCGATCGCAACCTTGGCACCCCGCTTGTCGCGCTCGGCCATGAGATCGAACGCAACCTTGCCGGAGCAGAAAATGACGCGTTCGACCTCGTCTGCCGGTGGTGGGCTGACATCGCCGAGCAACTCCTCGAAGGTGCCTGATATGAGTTCGCCGACCGGAGATCGCGAGTGCTTCGATCGCAGCAACGACTTTGGTGTGAACACCACCAACGGGGTCGGTGCTGATTGCATCGACTGGCGGCGGAGCAAGTGGAAGAACTGGCTCGCAGTCGTGGCGTTGCAGACCGATATGTTGTCTTCCGCTGCCAGCAAAAGGAACCGTTCGATCCGGGCCGACGAGTGTTCGGGCCCCTGTCCCTCGTAGCCGTGGGGGAGCAGCATCACGAGTCCGCAGTCCTGGTCCCATTTGTCCTTCGCGGCCACGATGAACTGATCGATGATGATCTGGGCACCGTTGGCGAAATCACCGAACTGGGCTTCCCAAAGGACCAGCGCGTTGGGGTTGGCGATCGCATAGCCGTACTCGAACCCGAGTGCTGCGTACTCGCTCAGCAACGAGTCATAGACCCAGAACCGAGTGTCGTCGCCGGCGAGTGTCGTCAGCGGGATGTGCTCGCTGCCAATCTCGTAATCGACGAGCGTTGAGTGTCGGTGACTGAAGGTGCCTCGTCGTGAATCCTGCCCTGCGAGTCGAACCGATGTACCTTCGAGCAGCAGGCTGCCGTAGGCCATCGCCTCGCCCAGCGCCCAGTCGATCTCGCCACTCTCGAACATCTTGTCTCGGACGGCGAACTGCTGAGCCAACTTCGGGTGCATCGTGAAGCCGTCTGGCTTCGACGAAAGCGCTGCGTAGATCGTGTCGATCGTGGTTCGGTCCACCGCCGTGTGGAGGTGCGGGCGTACGCCCGATCCGGCAACGGGCGGATGTGCTCGGTCGTCGCTGTGAGCCGTCTCACGGGTCTGGTCGAGTGCGGACTGGAGTCGGGCTCGGAAGTCGGCGACAGCTTCCTCAGCTTCGGCAGGCGTGAGGTCACCGCGTTTCAGCAGCGAGTTGCTGTAGAGCTCGCGGACACTCGCTCTCGCGTCGATGCGCCGGTACATCTCGGGGAGCGTGTAGCTCGGATCGTCGCCCTCATTGTGGCCGTGGCGCCGGTAGCAAATCATGTCGATCACGACGTCCTTGTTGAACGCCTGGCGATACTCGAAGGCCAGCCGTGCGACGCGCACGCATGCCTCGGGGTCGTCGCCATTCACATGGAAGATCGGTGCCTGGATCATCTTCGCAACGTCGGTCGAGTACTGAGATGACCGAGCGGCGTGTGGAGCTGTCGTGAAACCGACCTGGTTGTTGATGATCACGTGAACGCAGCCGCCCACCTGGTAGCCACGAATCTGCGAAAGGTTGAGCGTTTCGGCAACCACACCCTGGCCAGCGAAGGCTGCATCGCCGTGCAGGAGCAGCGGTAACACGGGGTATTCGTCGAAGCCGTCCTCGGGCTGGATGAGGTCCATCTGAGCGCGCGCCATGCCGAGCACGACGGGATTTACCGCTTCGAGATGCGACGGATTGGCGGCCAGTCGCACCGGCAGACTGGCGCCGTTGCGGCTGGTGAACGTGCCGCTCTGACCCAGGTGATACTTGACGTCACCGGAGCCCATCGTCATGTTGCCGACGCCTTGGCTCTCGAACTCCGAGAAAAGTTGTCCGTAGGTTTTGCCAACAATGTTGACAAGCACGTTGAGTCGGCCCCGGTGTGCCATGCCGATGATCGCCTCGGCCATCCCGTCGTCCGCGGCCGCTGTGAGCAGAGCGTCGAGCAACGGGATGGTCGACTCGGCCCCCTCGATGCCGAACCGCTTCTGGCCAACGTACTTCGTACCGAGAAAGGCCTCGAGCGCCTCGGCAGCGTTCAGCCGCTCGAGGATGTGCCGCTGCTCGTCAGGCTCGACCGTGTGGTCGATTCCCTCGAGTCGCTCCTGCATCCAGCGCTTTTCCGCCGGGTCCTGGATGTGCATGTACTCGACGCCGACAGTTCGGCAATAGGCATCCCGCAGAACACCGAGCAGATCTCCCAGCGACATGCGTTCCTTGCCGCCGACCCGCGCGTAGATCCCCGTCGCACTTCCGGTGAGGAACTGACGGTCGAGGTCCCAGATCGTCAGGTCATAGGTGGCCGGATCGAGCTCCGGATGCATGATCGGTTCCTTGACAGCCAACGGATCGAGGTCGGCGATCAGGTGGCCCCGTACCCGGTACATGTTGATCAGTTGGTTGACCTTGGCCTGCTTCTCGAGCAGCGATGAGTCGCGGTCGACGGGGTTGATGTCACGTCGCCATTTCACCGCTTCGTACGGCACGCCCATCGAACGGAACACATCGATGTAGAAGTTGTCTTCACCGAGCAAGAGCTCGTGGACCTTCTTCAAGAACATGCCCGACTCGGCGCCCTGAATGATCCGGTGGTCGTATGTCGACGTCACCGTGATCACCTTCGAGACCCCGAGATCGGCCAGCGTCGCAGGGTCTGCGGCTTGGAACTCCGCAGGGAATTCGATGGAGCCGACACCGACAATCAGGCTCTGACCCTGCATTAGGCGCGGCACCGACTGCAGCGTGCCGATCGTTCCAGGGTTGGTGAGGCTCACTGTTGTGCCGGTGAAATCGTCGACGCTGAGCCTGCCGTCACGAGCTTTTCGGATCAGTGCTTCGTACGCGTCGACGAACTCGTTGAACTCGAGGGTGTCGGCCATCGTGATGCACGGGACCATGAGGGTCCGGCTGCCGTCGGCCTTCTCGAGATCGACGGCGATCCCGAGTCCGATGTGCTCGTTTCGCAGCAACATCGGCTTGCCGTCAGGGGTCGTTGCATATGTGTTGTTCATCGCTGGCATCGAGTCGGCGATGGCGCGAACCACCGCGTATCCGATCAGGTGAGTGAACGAGATCTTGCCGCGCAGCTTGCGAGCCAAGAAGCCATTGATGACCTTCCGGTTGACCTCTAACAACTTCGCCGGCACTTGGCGGAACGATGTTGCGGTCGGCACGTCGAGGCTCGCCTCCATGTTGGTCACGATGCGCGCCGCTGCGCCCCGGATCGGTTCGCCCGCCGGCCGGGTGGCAGTTGGTGCGGCCCCAGCCGCTGGCGTCTCGCCTGGAAGTGGTGCGGGCGACGCCTTGATCTTTGCCACCTTCGGCTCTGTGTGTGCCTGTTGGGTGGGTTCGGGGATTGTTGCCGCTGGTCGCGTCACCTCAATCGACTCGACTTCGATGGCGGCAGACGACGCGGGTTCCGGTGTGACTGCACCATTCGCCGGCTCGGTCTCGAATATGGCTCGCCATTGCGGAGCCACCGAGCTTGGGTCGACCTCCCACCGGGCTCGCATCTCGTCTGCCATCCAGAGATTCGGGCCGAGATCGGAAGGGTCGTTGGTGCTCACGCGCCACAGCATACGAGCCGACCGCGGTATGGTCCGACGGGTGCGGATCGCGACGTGGAATGTGAACTCCCTGAACGCCCGTGTCGGTCGGGTCGAGCGCTGGTTGGAGACTTTCGAACCCGATGTCTTGTGCTTGCAGGAGACCAAACTCGCTGACGACGCATTCCCGGCACTGACCTTCGAAGCGCTCGGCTACGAAACGTTTCACCACGGCCAGGGCCAATGGAACGGCGTGGCGATCCTCAGCAGAGTCGGGCTTGAGAACCCGATCGGCGGTTTCGGCGATGGAGCTGATCCTGATGTTGATGCCCGTATTGCCTGGGCGACATGTGCAGGAGTGCGTGTCGCTAGCTGCTACGTGCCCAACGGCCGGTCGCTCGACCATGAGCACTACCAGTACAAGCTGCGTTGGCTCGACCGACTCGCCGGCGACCTCGACGGACAGTGCGATCCTCGCGATGACGTCGTCGTCATGGGTGACTACAACATCTGCCCGGCCGATATCGACTGCTGGGATCCGAAGAAGTTCGAGACCGAGACCCACACCAGCCAGGCCGAGCGCGACAAACTCGCCGCCCTCGAAGCTTGGGGTCTGGTCGATGTCTTTCGTGAACACCACGACGCCGAACGGCTCTACTCGTGGTGGGACTACCGTGGCGGCAACTTCCACAAAAAGATGGGCTTACGAATCGATCTGCTCATGACCACGCGATCCGTCGCCGATGCCACGAGGGTGGCCTTGATCGATCGCAACGAACGTAAGGGCCCTAAAGACGACCCGCCCTCCGATCACGCTCCGGTCTTCATCGACGTGGAGCGCTGACTCGTGCTGATCCCGCTCGACGAACACCAGCTCCTCGTCTTCTGGACGCAGTTGCTCGTCCTCGTCGCCTTTGCCCGGATCTGTGGTGGGATCATGCGCCGGGTCAACTTGCCGTCGGTGATCGGTCAGTTGATCGCCGGTGTCGTCCTCGGACCGTCGATCTTCGGCAAGGTCTGGCCCGACGGCTTCCATTGGTTTTTGCCCGACGACGAGATCCAATCTGGCGCGCTCTACGCCGTGTCCTGGCTCGGCGTTGCACTGCTGTTGATCACGGCTGGGTTCGAGACCGATCTCGGACTCATCCGGCGCCTCGGCAGGGCGGCGGCACTTGTCGCCGGCTTCTCGCTCTTTGTGCCACTCGTCGGTGGCCTCGTTGTCGGCGAAATCCTGCCGGAGGAGTTCGTCGGTGCCGAGTCTGAGCGCCTCGTGTTCGCCCTGTTCGTCGCCGCTGCGCTCTCCGTTTCGGCGCTCGCCGTAATCGCCAAGATCCTCGGTGAACTCGGTCTGATGCGTCGTGATTTCGGTCAGATCACCGTCGCTGCTGGCATGGCGAACGACGTTGTCGGTTGGGTGATGCTGGCAATCTTCGCCGGTTTTGCGACCTCGGGTGAAGTCTCGATCGGTGGCATCACGAAGACGGTCGGTGGCCTCGCCATCTTCGTGATCGTGGCGATGACCGTTGGCCAGCGCATTGTTGACCGAGCTCTTCGCTACGTCCGCCGAAACGGTTCGAACGTCTCGGGCGCGATGACTGTCGTCATCCTCACAATGTTGATCTACGGCGTGGCCACACAGGCGCTCGGAATCGAAGCGGTACTCGGCGCGTTCGTCGCTGGCGTCGTGCTTCATCGTTCGCGTTTTCAGCAACAAGAAGTCCTGCACCACGTCGAGTCGATCACGGACAGCTTTCTTGCCCCGGTCTTCTTTGCCACCGCTGGGCTCCGGGTGGATCTGACACTCCTCGGTGAAGGCGATGCAATGCAGTGGGCGTTCGTCGTCGTTGTGGTGGCGATTGTCGCAAAGTTCGCCGGTGCCTTCATCGGAGCCCGACTCGCTGGCCAGTCTCGCCGTGCTGCGACGGCGCTCGGGGCCGGACTCAACGCACGAGGTGCCCTCGAGATTGTCATCGCATCGGTCGGTCTGTCACTGGGCGTCTTCACCGAGACGGCGTACACGGTGATCGTGATCGTTCCGCTCGTGACATCGATTTTCGCGGCCGTGAGCTTGCGGATCGTTGTTCGCGATTGGCGGGGGAGCGAGGAAGAACAGGAGCGGCTCGATCGCGAAGAGGCGCTGTCGAAGAATCTCGTGGTCAAGTCGTCACGGGTTCTGCTGCCTTCGCAGGGCCACCCGGCGTCGATCGCTGCCGCGCAGATCGTCCAGTTCGCGTGGCCAAAGGAAGCGCCTGCAACGATCCTTACGGTCGGGGGAAGCGACCAGGTCGATATCGAGGTGTTAAAGGCCGTCCTCGACGAACGGGAAGTCGACCACGCGCACGTTGCGGGTCCGAGCGTCGCCGCCTCGATTGTCACGGAGTCAAAGCTCGGTTACGGCGTTGTCGTCGTCGGCGTCGCAGCCCGCCACGAAGGCGTGCTGTATTCGCCGATGGTCGATGAGTTGCTGCTGAACGCCGTCACTCCTGTCGTGATCGTCCGCCGGGCACGGCGCCTCGAGCGGCCGCTTCCAGCTGCGTTCTCTCGGGTGATCGTGCCGGTGACCGGCACGCGATCGTCTCGGTCGGCACAGGAGGTCGCCTTTGCGATCTCAACCCAGCTCGGCACCGAAGTGGTCTTGTTGCACATCGTCGATCGGGTAAACGAGTTGCCCCGCATTTTCGCCCGCCGCAATGCAGCCGACGACTCTGCCCACACGGCGGCGAGATCGATGATGGCCAGCGCAGTCGAACGAGCGAGCCAAGCAGGCATCGGAGCGCGCCAACTCATCCGGGAAGGACGTTCAGCCGGGGAAGCACTCGTCCAAGTCTCCCGGTCCGAGGACGCCGACCTTGTGGTGCTCGGCGCCAAGCTCCGTAACGTCGACGGCAGACCGTTCCTCGGCCACACGGTCGAGACCGTGCTCGAGCGCTCCGACGCCACCGTGGTCGTCGTGGCACAGCCCCGTCAGAGCGAAGGTGATGGCAACGAGTAGCTAGTCGTCGAGGCAGGTGATCTCCAGCAGCTTGAGGCCGAAGCGTCGAGCTCGGCTCTGGCCCATCCCATCGATGGCGGCGAGCTCATCCATGCGGCAGGGGCGTTCGATCGAGAGCTGCTCGACGGTCCAGTCCGACAGCACGGCGGTCGGAGCCACGTTTGCCCGCTGTGCTGCGTCCTCGCGCCACAACAGCAGTTGGTCGCGAACATGGTCTCGTTCGGTGCGGTCGGTCACGGTCAGGTCGGTCTCGGGGACCGCTGCAATCTTCGCCCGGAGATTCGCGATCGAGGGACGTTCGTCGGGAAGAGGCTCAGGGGCGCCGCGGAACGCATCGATCCATGGTGACGGGTTCCGTTCGACCGTCGAGCCGCCGATCTCACGGGTACGGGCCCACGACACGTGGAGCTGGCGCTCGGCGCGCGTCGCCGCGACGTAGAGAAGCCGACGCTCTTCACGGCGAGCTGCGACGCCGCGCGCATGTGCGATCGGGACGTACCCGTCCTCGATTCCGACGAGATGGACGATCGGCCATTCGAGACCCTTGGCGGCGTGAAACGTGACTAACTCGACACCGTCGTTGACGCCGTCGACGCGGTCGTCGTTGCGAAGTGACTCCACGAAGTCGGTGACCGTCGCCCGCCGCTCGAGTTCGAGGTGGCCGCGGGCGACGTCGAGGAAGGCGCGCACCATCATGCGACGCTCTTCGCTGAGGCCCTCGGCCTGATCGGGTGGGTCGATCGAGGCTTCCGTCAACACGTCGGAGAGGCGCATGTCGCCCTCCCACCCGTCGAGCAGTTCGATGATTTCGGGTCGGCGAAGGAGTGCCCCGTCACCGCGCGAGCGCGTCGGGATACCAGCTCTCTCCAGCGCGATGCGAAGTGCCGGGAGCTGGGCGTTGGTCCGCGCGAGGATCGCTTGGTGCCGCCACGGAGCTCCGGGCTTGTGGGCACCCCGGACCGAGCGGGCGATGGCGATCGATTCCGTATCACCGTCGAGTTGGCGGAGCGTTGGTTCGTCACCTGCTGGGCGGGCAGCCGGCTGAGGCTCGATGCCGAGCACTCGGGCCGCAGCTCCGAGGATCTCCGGGGTCGAGCGGAAGTTGGTGCGAAGCCGGAGCACTGCGGTGCCGGGGAGGTGGTCACCGATGTTGTCGAGCAGGTCGGGCTCAGCGCCGTTCCAGCCATAGATGGCTTGGTTGGGATCGCCGACCACGACGAGAGTCGAGTCCGGCCCGAGCCACGATCGAAGCAGTGCGAACTGGAGCGGATTCACGTCCTGGAATTCGTCGACGAGCAGGTGGCGGTGTCGCCAGCGTTGCGCAGCGGCGAACTTCTCGTCCTGCGTCATCGTTGCGTGACAAAGGGCGAGCAAGTCGTCGAAGTCGACCAGTCGCCGCTTCCGCTTGGCCTCGTCGTATTCGGCGTAGACCTTCGCGACGAATGCAGGCCCTCGCCCAGGACGCCGACCGTTGGCTGCAGCTGCGTCGGGGTACGCGGCTGGCGTGACGAGTCGAGCCCGCGACCAGCCGATCTCGGCGTCGATGTCGGCAATGGTCGCCCGGTCGAGATTCGGATTGTGTTTCGCCAGGAACGACATACGACGGTCGAGCAGTTCAGGTGGCTTGCGGCCCGAGTCAGCCCAGCGGTTCCGGAGAACGGCGAGCGCAATCGAGTGGAATGTGCCGGCTGCGATGTCGTCGCGAAGGCCGAGGGCTCGGGTCCGGCGTCGGAGTTCGCCGGCGGCGCGTCGGGTGAACGTGACCGCAAGCACCTTGCGGGGGTCGATGGCACCAGTCGTTGCCTGCCATGCGATGCGGCGGGTAAGGACTCTGGTCTTTCCGGAACCGGCGCCGGCAATGATCGCGAGTGGGCTTGCCCTGGTCGTGACCGCGTCGCGCTGCTCGTCGGTGAGATCCTCCAAGAGGACGTCGGCATCGGCGAGGCGTTCGACCACGCCCTGACCCTAGGCGGGATGAGTAGTTTGCGGTGATGGAACCGATGCCTCGTCGAGCGTTCGAGCGCCTGGTCGGCGATGCGCTCGACGCGCTCCCCGAGGAACTTGGCCGCCTGATGGAAAATGTCGCAGTCGTGGTGGAAGATCGGCACCCAACCGAAGACCTACTCGGCCTCTACGAAGGTGTACCGCTCACCGAGCGGGATGACTACGGCGGACTCGTCATGCCTGATCTCGTGACGCTCTATCGCCTGTCGTTGTGCGAGTTCGTTCGAAACGAAGAGGAACTCGTCGAAGAGGTGGCCGTCACCGTGGTGCACGAGATCGCCCACCATTTCGGGATCGACGACGACAAGCTGCACGAGTGGGGATGGGGATGAGCGACTTCGTGCCGGTAGCCCATTGCTCGACGCCCGGCATCGAGCAAGCGACGGTGCCGTTCACCGCAGCTTCACCTGGGAGAAGCCCCGCCGACATCGATCATCGGCCAGACTCCGCTCCATGACTGTGCGTGTCGGCATCAACGGGTTCGGACGAATCGGGCGGCTCGCCGTCCGGGGTCTGCAGCAGCACGCCGACCTCGAGGTCGTGCATGTGAACGAACTCGCCGGTGACGTCACGACGGCGGCACACCTGCTTGAGTTCGATACGGTGCACGGCCGCTACGACGGCGAGATCGCCGTCGACGGCGACACAATGATCGTCGACGGGGTTCGGGTCGGTTACTCGTCGTTCGAGAACCCGGAAGAGATTCCGTGGAGCGAACTCGGCGCCGACATCGTCTTCGAAGCAACCGGAGCGTTCACGACGATCGAGAGCCTCGAACCGCACCTCGCCGGTGGCGCGCGCAAGGTGATCGTGGCGGCGCCGGTCAAGAGCCCCGGCGTGCCCAACATCGTCGTTGGCTGCAACGACGATGCCTACGTCCCTGGTGAGCACGACGTCCTCACGGCAGCGTCGTGTACGACCAACTCGTTGGCACCGGTCGTGAAGGTCCTCCACGAACAGATCGGGATTGAGCGCGGGGTCATCACGACGATTCACGACGTGACCAACACGCAGGTGCTCGTCGACGCACCCCATGCTGACCTTCGTCGAGCTCGTTCTGCGCTCAATTCGCTGATTCCCACCTCGACGGGATCTGCGACGGCGATCACGATGATCTACCCCGATCTCGCGGGAAAACTCAACGGACTTGCGGTGCGGGTGCCGCTCCTGAACGCCTCGCTCACCGATGCCGTGTTCACGTTGGGTCGTGACGTGACGGCTGACGAGGTCAACGATCGGCTTCGGACTGCGGCCGCCGGTGAACTAGAGGGGATCCTCGGGTTCGAGGAGCGACCCCTCGTCTCGGCCGACTTCGTCAACGACACCCGTTCGGGAATCGTCGACGGCCCGTCCACGATGGTGGTCGATGGTCGCATGGCGAAGGTGCTCATCTGGTACGACAACGAATACGGCTACGCGTTCCGCCTCGCTGACCTCGCGGCGCGGGTCGCCGCCGACCTCTAAACCGCAGCGGCATGCAACTCCGCAACTACGTCCTCATCACTGCCGGCTACTGGGCCTTCACGTTGACCGACGGGGCCCTGCGGATGCTCGTGCTGCTGCACTTCCACGATCTCGGGTACTCGCCGATCTCGCTCGCCTTCCTTTTCCTGCTCTATGAGCTCATGGGGGTTGCCACCAACGTGCTCGGTGGCTGGGTAGGTGCCCGTCGCGGCCTCAACCAGACCCTGCTGGCCGGACTCACCCTCCAGGTCGTTGCGCTCGTCGTCTTGTCGCTGCACGTCGACACGTGGGTTGAGTGGCTGTCTGTGGCGTACGTGATGTCAGCCCAGGCATTGTCAGGCGTTGCGAAGGACCTCACGAAGATGAGTTCAAAGAGTGCGGTGAAGTTCGTTGCGGGGAAGGGCGCGCTCTTCCGGCTCGTTGCAATCCTGACCGGCTCGAAAAACGCGCTGAAGGGCCTCGGGTTTTTTCTCGGTGCTGCACTGCTGTCGGCACTCGGGTTCGACGACGCGCTGCGCTTGATGGCCGGATGCATCGCAGTGACGCTGTTGGCGGTCGCAGTTTGGCTCGACGACGACATCGGGATGGCCAAGGAAAAGCCACCGCTCGCATCCGTGCTGTCGAAGTCAGTTGGCGTCAACCGGCTCTCCGGGGCCCGATTCTTCCTCTTCGGTTCTCGTGATGTCTGGTTCGTCGTTGCGCTCCCGGTGTTCCTCGACGAGGTGCTCCAGTGGTCGTTCGAGGCGACCGGAGCGTTCCTCGCGACATGGGTAATCGGATACGGAATGGTGCAATCGGTTGCGCCTCGTCTGGTGCGACAGGGCGACGACATCGCTGCCGCGCAACGGTGGGCATTCGCTCTCGTTGTTGTCTCAGCGGTAATCGCTGCGGGCGTGACTGTCGAGGATCTGCGCACACCGGTCGTGGTCGGTGGTCTGGTCGCTTTTGGGGTCGTATTCGCCGTGAACT
The DNA here is from genome assembly GCA_905480195.1 of uncultured Acidimicrobiales bacterium. GTDB lineage: Bacteria > Actinomycetota > Acidimicrobiia > Acidimicrobiales > Aldehydirespiratoraceae > UBA11606. Next base: position 69,127 of record CAJQPN010000040.1, on the reverse strand, counting down.
CGAGCCTCCACTCGTATCTGATACTGGCGTACGCAGCTGATGACGAGGTCAGCATGGATGTCGGCTACTACTACTCGGCCAACGCAGCGGGTCGTTTCGTCGGAACGTTCCTGAGCGGCGTGCTCTACCTGTGGGGTGGGCTTGAGGCCGCCATGTGGGGATCTGCCGTGTTCGTGGCGATCACTTGGCTGCTTGCGCGACGCCTTCCGCCCCTCGAATCCCCAAGCGCAGAGAACGCCGATGCGAGCGCGCAGTAATCTCTGCGAATGGCGTTCCCGAAGCATCTGCTGACCGACGACGAAGACCTCGTCCTCGACCTCCGGCCGCACTGGTGGTTCCTTGCGCCGGCCGGTGCACTGCTTGGGATCGTCACCTTGCTCGGGATTCTCGCCCTGGTGCAAGCGTGGGGCTCGCTGATCGGGTGGACGCTCTTCGTCGTGTGGGCCGGCGCTCTCGGCTACTTCGGCATCCAGTACCTGCTGTGGAACACCACCAACTTCGTGGTCACGAGCGAGCGGGTCATCTCCCGCCGAGGGGTGATCTCGAAGGAGGGCATCGAGATCCCGCTCGACCGGATCAACACGGTGTTCTTCAACCAGTCGATCTTCGAACGGATGATCGGCGCCGGCGACCTCGGTATCGAGTCGGCCGGTGAGGGTGGCCGTCAGCAGTTCTCCGACATCCGAAGGCCAAATCTGGTGCAAAACGAGATCTACCGTCAGGTCGAAGGTCTCCAAGACCGCCGACTGCACCGACTCGGCCAAGCGGCATCGAGCGGAGCGGCGCGAGAACTCTCGATCCCCGAGCAAATTGAGAAGCTCGATCAACTCCGCCGCCAAGGTGTCGTCACCGACGAGGAATTCGATCAGAAGAAGCGTGAGCTTCTCGACCGAATGTAGTGGCTCCCATCCGAGGCCGCTCCGTTAGGGTGCGGTCATGAAGATCAGCTGGTTCGATTCCGCCACCAACGTCGACGACGCCGTGGCCAACGCTGAGCGAGCTCGCGCTGCGGGTTGTTATCGCTACTGGTCGCCCCAGATCAGCAACGCCGATCCGATGGTCGTGCTCGGGATCGTGGGTCGCGAGGTGGCAGACATAGGACTCGGCACATCGGTGGTGGCTATGCAGACCACTTTCGCCCAGAACCTCGCTGCCCAGGCCCGCACAATCGCCCAAGCGAGTGGTGGCCGCTTCACCCTTGGCCTCGGCGCCAGCCACCAGCCCGCCATGGAGATGGCGTTCGGCATCCCATGGACCAAGCCCTACACCTACATGGTCGAGTACCTCGATGCGCTGCTGCCGCTGCTCGAAGACCAGCAGGTATCGACCACGGGCGAATTTGTTACCCATCACACCTCACTCAACGTGCCGGGCCCCACCCCCGATGTCATGCTCGCCGCGCTCGGGCCGAAGATGCTCACGCTCGCATCGGAGCGCACAGCCGGCACTATCACCTGGATGACCGGCCCGAAGACGATCGAGTCGCACATCCGACCCGGCATCGGCAACGGTCACATCGCAGCAGGCGTGCCGATCTTCATCACCGACGACGTACCGGCTGCCCGGGAATTCGCTGGCAGGACACTTGCGATCTACGGCCAACTTCCGTCGTATCGCGCCATGCTTGATCGTGAAGGGATGGACGGACCCGCCGACATGGTGCTGGCTGGCGATCTGGAGACTGTTCGGTCCGGCCTTGAGGCCTACAAAGCGGCCGGCGTCGATGAGATTGCAATGAACGTGCTCGGTACGGGCGAATCGCTCGAGGCGACCTGGGAGCTCGCCGCTTCGCTCGGTGGGGTGATGTAATGCCGGGTGGGCCTCCGGTTCGTGCTTCGGGTAACCCTCAACCACTCGGAGGCAACGAGATGCCTCGCTTCGCGGGCATCACCACCTTCATGCGCCTGCCGGGCACGAGCGATCGGGCCGACCTCGACGTTGCCGTGTTCGGTGTGCCGTTCGATTTGGGTACGTCCAACCGGCCGGGCGCTCGATTCGGCCCTCGCGGTATTCGCGAAGAGTCGGTGATGATTCGGCCGTACAACATGGCGACGCGGGCTGCTCCCTTCGACAGTCTGCGCATCGATGACCTCGGTGACATCGCCACCAACGCGTTCAACAAGGACGACTCGGTCGCTCGCATCGAGGCCTACGTCGATGAGTTGATGACTTACGGTCTCACGACGGTGGCGTTGGGGGGCGATCACACGATCGTCCTTCCCGTTCTGCGAGCGCTTACGAAGAAGCATGGTCCACTCGGACTCGTCCACGTCGACGCCCACACCGACATCAACGACGACATGTTCGGCGAGAAGATCGCGCACGGTACCCCGTTTCGGCGCGCCGTTGAGGAGGGCCTGCTCGACGGCGATCGAGTCGTACAGATCGGAGTGCGCGGCACGGGGTATGCCGCCGACGACTTCGACTGGAGTCGAGAGCAAGGATTCCGTGTCGTGCAGATCGAAGAGTGCTGGCACAAGAGCCTGACCCCACTGATGGAAGAAGTGCGCCAGAAGGTCTCGGGCGGTCCCGTGTACCTCAGCTTCGACATCGATGGCCTCGACCCTGCGTACGCCCCAGGAACCGGCACGCTCGAGACGGGTGGCCTCACCAGTGCACAAGCCATCGAGATCATTCGGGGTTGTTGGGGGTTGGACATCGTCGGGTGTGACCTCGTCGAAGTTGCACCGATCTACGACGTCTCGGGCATGACCAGCCGGGTCGCCTCCGATCTCGTCTACGAGATGTTGTGCGTTCTCCCTGGCGTCGAACGCAGGAAAGCGTGATGGCTGAGTACTTGCATCTCGACAAGGTCGATGGTGTGGCGACGCTTACGATCGACCGACCCGAGGTCCGCAACGCCGTGCCCGGTGGCGGCTGGGACGCTCTCCACGACCTTTTCGACGACGTCGCGCGCGATGACGAGGTCCGCGTGCTCGTGCTGACCGGCGCAGGCGATGATTTCTGCTCAGGTGCCGATGTCGGTGGTGACCGGGCCGAGCACCAGCCTCATCCACTCGACAGCATGCGGTCGGTCGGCCGTGCCTGTCAGACCCTGCACACGCTTCCGAAGCCGACCATCGCCCGAGTCGACGGCGTCGCAGCCGGGGCTGGGCTCAACATGGCCTTGGCGTGTGACTTCGTTCTGGCCAGCGATCGAAGCCGGTTCAGTGAGATCTTCGCCCGGCGAGGGCTCAACATCGACTTCGGCGGATCGTTCATTTTGCCTCGCATCGTGGGCATGCAGCGAGCCAAGGAACTGGTGTTGTTGGCCGACGTGATCGACGCGTCTCGCGCCTATGAGATGGGCCTCGTCAACCGGGTCGTACCCCGGGCGGACCTCGACGCAATGGTCGGGGAGTTCGTCGACAAGCTCCGAACCGGCCCGCCGATCGCACTCGCCACCAGCAAAAAGCTGCTGAACCAGTCGTTCTCCTCGACCCTCGAAGAGGCACTCGAGGCCGAAGGCATCGGGCAGGCATACCAGTTCACCACGAAGGACACCGCCGAGGCGATGACTGCCTTCGTCGAGAAGCGTTTTCCCCGGTTCCTCGGCCGCTAAATGTGAGATGCTTTCGGGGATGAGCCACCTCCTCCATCCGTTCACCATCCCGGCGAAGGACACTTCTGACTTCGTCAGAATCGTTTCTGGAAAGGGCGCCGTTCTGACACTGTCGGACGGTCGTCAGGTTCTCGACGGCATGGCCTCGCTTTGGTACTGCAACGTCGGCTACGGCCACCCGAAGGTCAATGAGGCGATCATCGGTCAACTCGGCTCCATCCACGCCCATCACATCTTCGATCCGTTCACCAACGACATTGCGGAGGCGGCTGCTGCTGCCATTGTCGAACGGGCACCGATGCCGGGTGGCAAGGTGTTCTTCGGTCAGTCAGGCTCCGAGGCGGTCGACACTGCACTCAAATTGGCACGCGCCGCCCAGGTGCAGGCCGGCCACCCGGAGAAGACGATCGTGATCTCTCGCTCGAACGGCTATCACGGCACAAACTACGGCGGCACCTCGGCTCAGGGGTTCGACGCATACCGAGAGGGCTGGGGTGGACTGGTGCCCGACCACGTTCATGTGCCCGGCAACGACATCGAGGCGCTCGCCACGGTCTTTGCCGAGCACGGCGCTCGTGTCGCCGCTGTCATCGCCGAACCGCTGCAGGGCGCTGGGGGTGTCATCCCGCCTGCTCCGGGATACCTCGAAGCCATTCGACGGCTCTGCTCCGAGCACGGTGCGCTCTACATCAGCGATGAGGTCATCTGTGGCTTTGGTCGGCTGGGTCAATGGTTCGGCGCGAAGCACTACGGCATCGAACCCGACCTGGTCACATTCGCGAAGGCGGTGACTTCGGGGTACGTACCGCTCAGCGGCGTGATCGTCGGGGAGCGGGCTCTCGGCATGCTCGAGAACAACCCGGAATGGAAGCTCAATCACGGCTTCACCTACTCGGGCCACCAGACCGCTTGCGCGGCAGCGCTGGCCTGCATCGAGGTGACCGAGGAAGAAGGGCTTCTGCAGCGAGCCACGGTGCTTGGTGCCCGGCTCCGCGAGGGGCTCCAGACCTTGGCCGACGACGGTCTCTACGCTGAGCTGAGAGGCGACGGCTTCGTCTATGCGTTGGTCACCCATGACGACCAGGCACCCATTGATGTGCGATGGCGGGCTCTCGACCAGGGTGTGATCGTGCGGCCCATGGCTGATTCGATTGGGTTCTGTCCGCCGCTTGTCAGCACGGAGGCACAGGTCGACCAGCTCGTCGATGCTGCGGCTGCAGCCGCCCGCTGATCCGCACCGCCTCTGGCCCGCCGAGTATCGCTCTCGGAGAGGCATCGCAATCAACGCCCCCCGCCTAGTGACTGAAGGGCTGCGTTGTTGCGACGCGTTGCCTACACTCGACTGTCAACAACCAACCGGGGAGCTCGCAACGCCGGGCTGAGAGGTCGACAGCCGTCGACGACCCGACAGAACCTGATCTGGGTAATGCCAGCGGAGGAAGTCATGAAAAAGCTGTTGCTTTCGTTGGTGACCGTCTTGCTGGTCGCTGTGGCGTGTGGCGAGGACGAGGGAGCAAGCGTTGTCGGAGGTGATCCAGCTGGTACGACCGTCACGCTGATGACCCACGATTCGTTCGCGATCTCCGGCTCGGTGTGGGAAGCGTTCACGGCAGAGACGGGCGTGACCGTCGAGCTTTTACAGGTGGGCGATGCCGGGACGATGGTGAGTGAGGCGATCCTCACCAAAGACGCCCCGATCGCCGATGTGGTCTTCGGAGTCGACAACACCTTCCTACAGCGCGGACTCGACGCCGACATCTTCGCACCGTACGAGTCGCGCAACCTCGACGTTGTGTTTGACCACTTGAAGCTCGACGACAACAACCGTGTCACGCCGATCAGCTTTGGCGATGTGTGCATCAATTACTGGATCGATGCCCTTCCGGGGACCGTTGCGCCGGCGACACTCGAAGACCTCACCGACGCCCGATACGCAAGTCAGCTTGTCGTGCAGTCACCGGAGACGTCGTCACCGGGGCTGGCGTTCCTGCTGGCCACGATCAGCGGTACCGACGACTGGGAGCAGTACTGGGCTGACCTGGTGGCCAACGACGTCAGCATCACCGCCGGCTGGGAGGATGCCTATTACGGCGAGTTCATCGCCGGCGGCGGTGATCGGTCGATCGTCGTCTCGTACGCGTCGAGCCCTCCGGCGGAAGTGATCTTTGCTGACCCTCCGATCGACACGGCCCCCACTGGGGTCCTCCTTGACTCCTGCTTCCGCCAGATCGAGTTCGCGGGCATACTCGCCGGCACCGATAATCCTGCCGGTGCGGCCGCTCTGATCGACTTCATGCTCACGAACACCTTTCAGGAGGACGTGCCGCTCAACATGTTCGTCTTCCCGGCGTCGCAGTCGGCTGGGCTACCCCCGGAATTCGTCGAGCACACCACGGTCCCGGTCGAGCCCCACATCATGGATCCAGCAGAGATCGAGGCGAACCGGGACCGCTGGGTCGACCGCTGGGTCGAGATCGTTCTCGGCTGATGCGGACTCGGGAGCGCATCGGTGTCGGTGACGCCTTGATGCTCCTGCCTGCTCTTTTCATCGGCCTGTTCTTCCTGTTTCCGGTCGGCACGGTTTTGTGGAGGGGTCTGGGCGGCGAGGGACTCGATGCAGTCTTCGATCTCGCGAAGTCACCGCGGCAGCGCGACGTTCTCTGGTTCACGTTCTGGCAAGCCGCTGTCTCTACTGCGCTCACTGTCGCCGTCGCTCTTCCGGCGGCTGCCACGGTCGGCGGACTGAGCGACCGGGCTCGCCGCTTCGTGCGGTCGCTCGTGACCGTGCCGTTCGTCCTCCCCACCGTGGTGGTCGCAGGCGCGTTCGACGAACTGTTCTTTGCGACGGGGCTCGATACCGGTGACTTCCGGCTCCGGCACACCGTCTGGGCGATCCTGATCGCCCACGTCTTCTTCAACTATGCGGTTGTTGTGCGGGTCGTGGGCACTGCGTGCGCCGGACTCGACGGTCGTCAAGCGGAGGCTGCGAGAGTGCTCGGCGCAACTCGCTGGCAGGCGTGGCGGGCGGTGACGCTGCCGCGGCTTCGGCCGGCGATTGCCTCAGCCTCGGCGATCGTCTTCCTTTTCTCGTTCACGTCGTTCGGTGCAGTGCTGATCCTGGGTGGACCCAAACGAGCGACCCTGGAGACGGAAATCTACCGGTATGCCGTCAGCCGCACCGATCTGACCAGAGCAGCCGCGTTGGCGGTGGTGCAGCTCGTAGCGGTGCTTGCGCTGGTGGCGGTGTCGACCTGGCTCGAACGGCGCCGTCCTGCGACGACCCGAATGGCGCGCCCGACCCGAACACTGGGATCGCGTCCGGGCCGATGGCTGAACGTCGGCATGGCCACCGCTCTGCTTGGTGCTCCGCTCGCCGTCCTCATCGAACGCTCGTTTTCGACCGGCACCGGCTACGGGCTCTCGCACTACCAAGCGCTCGGCACGCGGGTCCGTCAGCTTCCGGCACCGGCCACCACTGCACTGTGGAACTCGTTGCACTACGCCGCGCTGGCGACTGTGCTCGCAGTGCTGATCGGTGTGGTCGCATCTGTGGTGGTGGTCCACGGACGATCGGGTTCGAGGCGGCTCTTTGACCTTGGCCTGACCCTGCCCCTCGGGACTTCTGCTGTCACCATCGGTTTCGGCATTCTCATCGCCCTGGACGAGCCACCGGTCGACTTCCGAACCCGGTGGTGGATCATTCCGGTCGCTCACGCGCTGGTCGGTGTGCCCTTCGTCGTTCGCACGATGGTTCCGCTCTTGCGGTCGATCGATCCGTCCATTCGCGAAGCTGCCGCTGTGCTCGGCGCGTCTCCGTCTCGTGTTCGCCGCGAGATCGACCTCATGATTGGCGCCCGTGGAGCGCTCGTGGGAGGCGGGTTCGCCTTCGCCGTATCGCTCGGCGAGTTCGGAGCCACGTCGTTCCTCCCCCGACGCCCTGAGGACTTGACTGCACCCGTCGCACTCTTCCGGCTCCTGTCGACGCCTGGCGACCTCCTGCGCGGCCAGGCGATGGCACTTGCCGTGGTGCTCATGGTGTTCGTCAGCGTCTCGGTGTTCGTGATCGAATCGTCGCGAGGAACGGCGGAAGGGTCCCTCTAATGTTGCGAGTCGATGCCTTGACCGTTCGGTTCGGAGACGTCACGGCGGTCGACGACGTCTCGCTCGAGTTGGCCGCAGGTGAGCGCCTCGCAGTGCTCGGTTCGAGTGGGTGCGGCAAATCGACGCTCCTTCGAGCGATCGCAGGACTCGAAGCCGGTGACGGCACGGTGTCGGTTGATGGCGCTGACCTGACCCACACCGCACCAGACCGACGACCCATCGGCTTGATGTTTCAAGACCATGCGTTATTCCCGCACCGCACGGTGGAACAGAACGTGGCATTCGGTCTTCGTATGGCCGGCAAAAAAGAAAGCGCGCGCACCCGACGGGTGCGCGAGATGCTGGCACTCGTCGGACTGGAGGGTTTTGGCGAGCGAGAGATCGCAACACTTTCGGGGGGCGAAGCCCAGCGTGTGGCGCTCGCCCGGGCGTTGGCTCCGGCACCGAAGGTGTTGCTCCTCGACGAGCCGCTCGGTTCGCTCGACCGTTACCTTCGAGAGCGACTGATCGACGAACTCCCTGACGTGCTCGGAGCCACCGGCACCGCAGCGATCCACGTGACGCACGATCACGACGAGGCGTTCGCAATCGGCGATCGACTGGCGGTGATGCACGCCGGGAAGGTACTTCAGGTCGGGTCGCCAGGTGAGGTGTGGGCCGCCCCAACGTCGATCACTGTTGCGCGTGTGCTCGGCCACACCAACGAGATCATCGACGGTGTCACGAAAGTCGTGTGGCGCGCAGATGCAATGACCATCGATCCGTCGGGGCCCCACCAGGCGATGGTGGATCGCGTGCACTTCCGTGGTGTCGATCATGACGTTCGGCTTCGCACCCACGATGGCCGGATGCTGCGGTTCCTGCTCGACGACCCACCGGCGGCCGGGAACGACGTTCGGTTCAGCATCGATCCTGCTCGCGTGCTCCGGTTCGACTGAGACTGGCCGTCATCAGGCGTGCACTCGGTGCAGCGCCGGCGCCGGTGGCGCAGCGACCGAAACTAGTGTCGACGCATGGCGACGGCACACAACGGTGACATCGAGCTCTATTTCGACACGTTCGGGCTTCCCGTCGACGGATCCGAAGACCCGGCGATCATCTGTATCCCGGGGCTGGGAAGCCAGTGTGTCATCTTCGCCGATGAGTTCTGCCACGCGCTCGTCGATCGAGGCTTCTTCGTTCTCCGCATGGACAACCGCGACGTCGGCCTGTCGACCAAGACCCACGTGTCGCTCGAATACACCCTCTCGGACATGGCGGCTGACGTGATAGCGGTACTCGATGCAGCGGGCGTGCACAAGGTTGTGGTACTCGGCATGTCACTCGGTGGAATGGTCGCCCAGCAGACCGCGGTCGAGCATCCTGAACGACTGCGTGCGCTGGTCTCGGTTGCCTCATCGTGCGGCGACCCCACCCTTCCGAGCGCTGCTCCGGAGGTTGTCGCTGCGCTGCTCAAACCAGGGGAAGCGACGATCGAGGCGCAGGTCGAATCCGACATCGAGTCTCGCCGGCTCTGGTCCAATCCCGATTGGTTCGACGCTGATGCCCTCCGTGTGTTCTTCGGCGCCGTCTACGCTCGGAACTCCGAGAGCGGTGGGGGACTTCGCCAGTTCGCCGCCGTGATGCGCACGCCGAGCCGGTTGGCATCCCTTCAAGAGCTCGATGTCCCAACGCTCATCGTGCACGGCGAGAACGACACTCTGGTGCTGCCCGAACACGGTCGCCGCACAGCCGAACTCATTCCGGGAGCGGACTACCTCGAGATCGACGGCTTCGCACATGATTTCGTGTATCAGATGTGGCCGCCGCTGATCGAGGCAACCACCGCGCTCACCGCCCGCACGTTTGCCTGAGCTGCGTCCGTCTCGGAGCGGCGAACTAAAATCGTCAAGTCTCGTCCTAAAAACCCCTCAGGAGCACGCCATGGGTCCACTCTCTGGAGTCCGCATCATCGAACTCGCCGGCATCGGCCCCGGCCCCTTCTGCGCCATGATGTTGGCAGATATGGGCGCCGACGTGATCCGCGTCGACCGGGCCGGCTCGGTTCGGGGCGGTGACCCCAGCACCCCGCCGGCCGATGTGATGAACCGAGGCCGCCGTTCGATCGGTGTCGATCTCAAGTCTCCGGAAGGCATCGAGACCGTTATGCGCCTGGTCGAGTCGGCTGACGCCTTGATGGAAGGCTTTCGCCCCGGTGTCACTGAACGTCTCGGCCTCGGCCCCGGCGACTGCCTGGCTCGTAACCCGTCGCTGGTTTACGGACGCATGACCGGATGGGGGCAGGAAGGCCCGTACGCGCAGGCGGCCGGCCACGACATCAACTACATCTCGCTCGCCGGTGCACTCGACAGTTACGGCCGCCGGGGTCAGGCCCCGGTCCCGCCGATCAACATGGTCGGCGACTTCGGGGGCGGTGGCATGTATCTGGCGTTCGGCATGGTTTGCGCGATTCTCGAGGCCCGCGGAAGCGGTCAAGGCCAGGTGGTCGATGCCGCGATGGTTGACGGCGCGGCGTCGCTCATGTCGTTTATTCACGGTTTCCGAGCGATGGGTATCTGGAACGACGAGCGCGGTACCAACATGCTCGACACCGGTTCACACTTCTACGACGTCTACGAGACCAGCGATGGTAAGTATGTGTCGATCGGTTCGATCGAGCCGCAGTTCTACGCTGAGTTGCGCGAGAAGCTCGCGCTCCACGATCCGAAGTGGGATCAGCAGATGAGCCGCAGCGTCTGGCCGGAACTCAAGGAGGAGCTCCAAGCGATCTTCAAGACCCGCACGCGTGACGCGTGGTGCGACCTGATGGAGCACACAGACATCTGTTTCGCTCCGGTCCTCTCGCTTGCCGAGGCGCCCCAGCATCCGCACAACGTGCACCGCGGCACCTTCATTGAGTACGAGGGCGTCACGCAGCCGCGTCCGGCCCCCCGTTTCAGCCGCACCGACTCCGAGATCCAGCGCCCCCCGGCTCATGCAGGTCAGCACACCGACGAGGTTCTCGCCGACTACGGGTTCGGGGCCGACGAGATCGCGTCTCTTCGAGACACCGGCGCAATCGCCTGATGGCGACCGCTGTCTTTTTCCACGCCCATCCCGACGACGAGGCGATTGCCACCGGTGGCACGATGCTGATCGGAGCCCAACGCGGCCACCGCATCGTGCTGGTCTGCGCTACCGACGGTGGCAGGGGTGAAGCAGCACCCGAGATGATCCCCACGGGGGAGACACTCGCCGACGTGCGGGCCCGGGAACTGCGAGCGGCCGGCGACGTGCTCGGCGTTAGTCGGCTTGAGTTCCTCGGCTACCGGGACTCCGGTATGGAAGGCGAGGTGACCAACGATGATCCGGGCTGCTTCTGGCAAGCCGACGTCGACGAGGCAGCAGAACGACTCGCGACGATCCTGCGCGAAGAGGATGCACAGCTGATCACCTTCTACGACCCGATCGGTGGCTACAACCACCCCGACCACATCCAGGTGCATCGGGTCGGCAAGCGAGCAGCCGAACTGGTGGGGGTTCCCCACTGTTTCGAATCGACCATGAACCGTGAGCAGATGAAGGGTTTCGCCGATGATCCGGCATGGGCGGAGATGGCGAACACCGATGACGTGTCCATCGAGGAGAGCGCAGCACAACGAAGCGATCTGCTTGACGCTGATCTCGGAACGCCGGCTGCTGAGATCACCCACGCGATCGATGTCTCGTCCGTCATCGATGTCAAGCGAACGGCGATGGCTGCTCATCGGTCGCAGATCACCGACGACTCGGTGTTTCTCCGCCTTTCTGGTGATGCCTTCCTGCAGGCGTTTGGCGTCGAGTGGTTCGTCGAGGTCGGCGCGCTGCGATCCGGCGAGCCGTATCAGCGTGACATCTTCGAGCGGCTTTGTTGATCAACTCGCGACGTGATGCCGAATGTCTGTGAGAATTCCGGCGTGCCGCTGATCGAGATCGTTGCCCCCGACCCGACGTGGCCCGACCAGTTCGCCGAGATCGAACGCGATCTCGAGGCAGTCGTCGGGTCCATCGCGCTGCGGATCGACCACATCGGATCGACCTCGGTGCCGGGACTCGCCGCCAAGGACATCATCGACGTACAGGTCACGGTAGCGGTGTTGGGTTCGGCCATCATCGACGCAATGGCCGGTGCTGGATTTGTCCATCGTTCCGACATCGACGCCGATCGCTTGACGGGGTGCGATCGGCCCGACGAGCTGCGAAAGCTCTACTTCAACGAGCGTCCCGGCGACCGCCGGGCCAACATCCACGTTCGGATGGCCGGATGTCTGAACCAGCGGTACGCCCTGCTGTTTCGCGATCACCTCTGCACCAACGAGGCACTGCGTGACGGATATGCCGAGCTCAAACGAGTACTCGCTCGCGAGTACCCCGATGATCCCGGCAAGTACTACGACATCAAGGACCCGGTGATGGACATCATCTATCGGAGTGCCGAGTGCTGGGCAGCAACGGTTGGCTGGACCCAATGATCGCCGATCTCCACGACCTTGTGAGCTGGTTGTTCGTCATTGTCAACGGTGCGGCTGCGGCGCTGGCGCTCACTGCACACTCGTTCGAGTCCTTGCGCGGCCGTCATGTGTGGATCGCCATCGGTGTGGCCTGGGGGATCGTTGTCGTGCAGACGGCGCTGGGAGTAACGCTGCAGATCCAGCGCGAGATCGATGCCGGCACCCATCAGGCGTACGGGTTCGTCGCGTTCGGCTCGTTGTCGATCATCTACGCCGGACGCACCGAGATGCGTGATCGCCCCTATCTCCTCTTCGGCTTAGGAACCCTCTGGGTGACCGGCCTCGGCATCCGAGCGATGTTCCTCTCGTGAGTGACTGTCTCGTCAGGAGCACCCGATGATCACCCTCGACGACTTCCGACTTTTCTGTGGACGCACGATCACCGGAATACTGGCCGCCGTCGACCGACTCGATGACGAACTCGTCAATCGTCGTCCCGGCCTCACCGGCGCGAACTCGCCATTCCAACTCGCCACCCACGCCTTCTCGGCAGCGGAGTGGTGGTGCTCCCACGTGATCCTGGGGCGGCCGAGCGGCCGGGTACGAGACGACGAGTTCGTCTCCTCCGGTGCTGTAGCCGACCTCCACGTCGCGGCCCAACGACTCCTCGACCTGCTCGACGATCTCGCTCCCGACCTCGCAGCGGCGACGGCCACGGTGCATCAACCGCCCACTGAGAAACCGCTCGGTCAGGACTGGACCGTCGGAGCGGCGTTGATTCACGCCTACGAGGAACTCGCCCAACATCTGGGTCACCTCGAGATGACGGTCGATATTTTGTTGGCGGACGCCTGACTGGAGCGTCTGTGTGTCCGGCCGCCCGGTACTCAACGCCGATAGACGCGAGCCGGCGTGTCCCACCGATAGTTGGTTGTGGGTCGGTCGACGCCGAGAACGACGTCGGACGCGCTCACATCGCAGGCTCGATGCCGAGTTCGGCGTAGTTCTGTTTGTCGTAATTGGCTCGGAACATGTCTCGCAGACGGGTAGCCGCCTCGTCATAGGCGTCGGGATTTTCCCACGTGGCGCGCGGGTTGAGGATCGTGTCGTCGACCGTCGCACATGTGGTGGGCATCTTCACGCCGAGGATGGGTTCGGTCGCCAACTCGGCAGTGTCGAACTCGCCTTCGAGCGCTGCATTGAGCAGTGCTCGGGTGTCCTCGAGCGACATGCGCTTACCCTCGCCGTACGGGCCGCCGGTCCAGCCGGTGTTGAGCATGATGCACCGAGTGTTGTTCTCGGCCATGCGCTTGGCGAGCAGTTCGGCGTAGACCCTCGGCTTCTGCGACATGAACGGCGCACCGAAGCACGATGAGAAGTTCGGCTCTGGTTCGGTGATGCCGACCTCGGTGCCGGCGAGCTTTGACGTGAAGCCCATGACGAAGTGGTACATCGTTTCGCTCTTGTCGAGGATCGATACCGGCGGCAGCACACCGAACGCATCGGCGGTGAGCAGGACGATCGTCTCGGGGTGTGGACCTGCGGCACCCTCACGGACGTTTGGATTCGCGAGCAACGGATAGGCGAACCGCGTGTTCTCGGTGATCGAACCATCGGTGAGATCGAACTCCTGGGGGTCGGTGTCTTCGATCGCTTTGCCGGGGAGCGGCGGAACGTTTTCGATCAGCGTCCCGGGCATCGACATCGCAGCTGCGATGATCGGCTCGGCTTCTTTGTCGAGGTCGATCAATTTCGCGTAGCAGCCATCTTCGAAATTCGAGATACCGGCGTCGGTCCAGACGTGCTCGTCATCGCCGATCAGCTCGCGCGCTGGATCTGCCGAAAGGGTCGTCTTCCCGGTTCCGGAGAGACCGAAGAGGATCGCTGTGTCGCCGCGTCGGCCAACGTTGGCCGAGCAGTGCATCGACAGCTGTCCTTTGTCGGGGAGCACGAAGTTCATGATCGTGAACATGGTCTTTTTGTTCACACCGCAGTAGTCGGCTGGTCCGAGGACGAGTCCGACCCGGTTCTCGATGTCGATGATGACGGCTCGGTTGCTGCGGGTACCGTCACGCTCTGGGTCTGGCACGAACGACGGCACGTTGATGAGCGTCCAGCCCGAGTCGGCGCGGTCGTAGTCGTCGCGAACTTCGCTCGGGAACATGATGTTGCAGAAGTATGCGTGCGTTGCGAACTCGCCGACGAAGCGGTACGGCTCAGCGAAGGCGGGATCCCATCCGCAGAAGACGTCAGTGACGTAGAGGTGTTCGCCCCGCCGATTGAGGTGGTCGACCACGCGGGGGAGCAGTGCGTCGAAGGCGGCAGCATCGAACCTGCTGAAGCCGTTCTTCCACCACACTCGGTCGGTGGTGTCGGGGCGGTCGACGCAGAATGTGTCGGCGACCGGCCGCCCGGTGCACTCCGGATCGGAGAAAAAGACGAGCGGACCTTCCTTGCCTAATGAGGTGGGGAACGCCTTCTGTGCGTTGTTCGGACCACCGACCGTGACCCGGCCACGATCGTTCGCAATCGCTTCGTCGAACAGTGCGGATTGTGAGAGGTTGGTGCGAAGCTCGACGCCTGCGATACCGAACCGGGACTCCAGTTGCGTTGCGACGTCTGTGGTCGAGGTGGTCATGGGAGAGCCCTTCTCTGCTCTTGCTCGCCCGTTGGCTAACGAAAGCCTTGGACACGCCACGGTACGTGGCCCGCAAGCGACCGACAGAGGCAGCCAGCGCAGTCTTTTACGATAACCCCTATCGTTTCAGGCGATGACCGTGAATGCATACATCCTCATCCAAGCCGAAGTTGGCACCGCTGTCGACGTCGCGCGGGCGGCGCGCGAGATCACGGAGATCGTGAGCGCCGAGGTCGCCATGGGTCCCTACGACGTGATCGCGCGGGCCGGAGCGGCGGACATGGACCGACTCGGCGGCATCGTCGTGAACGCTGTCGGCAACATTTCAGGCGTCGAGCGGACCCTGCTCTGCCCGATCGTGAACCTCTGACCGGCCCCCTCTTCCGCGCCGATCATGTCGGCAGCCTGCTGCGGCCTGCTCAACTGGTCGAAGCGCGGGCCGAACATGTCGCTCCTGATCAACTCCACAGTGGTGTGGCGCTCCGCTCGCTGGAAGATCGACTGATCGCAGATGCGGTTGCGATGCAGGCAGAGGTCGGACTACCGCTTGCGACCGACGGCGAGTTCCGCCGCTCGTTCTGGCACTACGACTTTCTCGACCTACTCGACGGCGTCTCCGTCGAGTATCGCCCGTCGAGAGATGGCCTTCCGTTTGCAGGAACGACACTGCGGCCCTTCTATCCGGCGATAACGGGTCCGATCGACTTCCCGACCGATCACCCGATGCTCGAGCATTTCCGAGCCCTCGCCGCGGTCTGCTCGACGACGCCAAAGATTTCGATCCCGGGCCCATCCACCGTCCACTTCCGAACGGCAGCTTCTGCGATCGCCCCCCAGCAATATCGAGATCTCGACGTGTTGTTGGGCGACATCGCCACCGCGTACGCCAAGGCTATTGCCGCTTTCTACGAGGCAGGATGTCGCTACCTTCAGATCGACGACATCTTTTTCGCATACCTGTGCGACCCCGATCAGCGCGCCGCCAAACAAGCCGAGGGGTTTGACCCTGACGACCTCATCACCCGCTATGCGGCGATGGTGGACACCGCCATCGCCGGTCGGCCCGACGACCTGACGATTGCGATGCATCTGTGTCGCGGCAATTTCCGCTCGACCCACGCCGCCACCGGTGGTTACGACCCTGCAGTCGACGCCATCTTCAATGCGACCAGCGTTGACGTGTACTACCTGGAGTACGACACCGAGCGAGCCGGCAGCCTCGAACCGCTTCAGTTGCTTCCTGTGGGCGACAAGCGGATCATGCTGGGTCTGATCACCACCAAGACCGCCGATCTCGAATCACTTGACGACTTGATGCGCCGTGTGGAAGAGGCGAACCGCTACGTCGATCTCGATCAGCTCGGGATCGCGCCGCAATGCGGGTTCGCATCGACCGAGGAAGGCAACCTGCTCACCGAGGCCGAACAGCGCGCCAAACTCGAACTGGTCGTGCACGCCGCCAACGCCATCTGGGGCTGAGCTTCGCTGCGGACGACAGTGCACGCTCGCAACTGGCGGCGGGCGCTGAGGTGGCTACAGATCTGGGGTGCTCATGTCGGCTTCGGAGCCAAGCTTGAGCGCAGTGGCGCGACCTTGCGCATCGAGCTCGAAATTCACCCGCTGACCCTGACGGAGCATCCGGAAAAGCGAGCCGTCGAGAGCATCGGCGGCGAGGTCAATCTCGGCAAAATCCGACTCATTGATGAGCGCCCCGTCGCCGGTGCCGGGGTCGTAGCTCTTGATCACTCCCTGCATGCGCCGCAGCGTAGCCTCATGAAGGTCACACCGGCGACGCGGGGCCGTTACGATCGGTCGCCGTGCCCGCCTCCACCTTCGACGCCTCTGGCCTCCGCTCGACCATCGAGGCTTTCAGTCGCGCCCTCGCAGATCACCGAGAGGCGATCAACAATCTGAACGTCTATCCGGTGCCCGATGGCGATACCGGCACAAACATGTCGCTGACGCTCCGTTCGGTGTGTGGCGAGCTCAGCGATGCCGGTGCCGATGCCGACATGGCGTCGGTGTGTCGCGCGATTGCTCACGGTTCGCTCATGGGGGCACGAGGCAACAGTGGTGTGATCATGTCTCAGATCCTCCGAGGGTTCTCCGGCGTTGTTTCCGCCGGTACCGAGATCGACGGACGGATATTCGCCGACGCGCTTGCGGCAGCGGCCGATGGCGCGTACGGCGCGGTTGGTAATCCGGTCGAGGGCACGATCCTGACCGTTGTTCGTGAGGCGAGCGAGGCGGCTGTGGCGGTCGCCGATGGTGGAGCCGACCTGGTGGCGGTGCTCCACGCCGCACGGAGCGAGGGGGGAGCGTCGCTCGAACGCACGCCGACGCAGCTGAAGGTGCTGGCCGACGCAGGTGTGGTCGACGCCGGTGGAAGTGGCTTCCTGCTCTTCCTCGATGCCGCGCTCTTTGTCGCTGATGGTCGACCGATTCCCGAACCGGATGTGCAAGCACCGCCGACGTTCGACCCCGGCCGCCTCGAAGGAGCCGATCACGAGAGGTCGATCGCTGACCTGCGATACGAGGTCATGTTTCTGCTTGATGCACCCGACGACACGATCGCCGGGTTCAAGGCGGCGTGGGCGAAGGTCGGAGATTCGATCGTGGTGGTAGGCGGTGACGGCATCTTCAATTGCCACATTCACTGCGACGACATCGGCGCCGCTATCGAGTGCGGTATCGAGGTCGGTCGGCCCCACAACATCCGGGTCACGGATCTCCTCGAAGAACTCGAGGCCCAGCGAGAAGAGGACTGGGTCGCAGCCGAGATTGGCGACCACGAAGCGAAGGGTGACCCCGTTCCCACTGCGGTTGTCGCAGTTGCGGTCGGTGAAGGCATCGTGTCGATCCTGAAATCGATGGGGGTGCATGCCGTGGTCACCGGCGGGCAGTCGATGAACCCATCCACTGCCGACCTTGTCGCCGCTGTTGAGTCGGTGCCGGCCTCCGAAGTCGTGGTGCTGCCCAACAACAAGAACATCATTCCGGTCGCGGAGCAGGTCGACGCACAAACCAGCCGAACCGTTCATGTCGTGCCCACCCGCACCGTCGCAGAAGGCATCGCCAGTTTGATGGCCTACGACCCACAGACAACGGCCGAGGCAAATGCAGCCAACATGGCCGAAACCGCTGCGGGTGTGGTTGCAGGGGAGGTGACGCAGGCTGTCCGGGAATCGACGTCCGAGGCGGGTCCGATTGCCAAAGGCGACTGGCTTGGTATTCGCCCGGAGGGAATCTGTGCAGTGCAGTCAACGATGGCCGAGGCTGCAATCGAGCTGCTCGATGCGATTCTCGATCGCGATCACGAGCTCCTCACCATCATCGCCGGCGAGGATGCTGATGATGACAGCACCGCCCAGATCGAGGCCTGGCTCGACGAGCATCACAGCGACGTCGATGTTGAGATCCACGATGGTGGGCAGCCCCTGTACCCCTACTATTTCGGGCTGGAGTAGGACCGAGGGTGCCGGCCGGCGACCCGCCCTTGACGCTCCGGGATCTTGAGGCGATCCCTGTCAGTCGATTACGCGGTGTCGGTGAGAAGAAGGGCTCGGCGCTTGCCTCGGCAGAGATTGCCACCGTTCTGGATCTGCTCACCCACTACCCGCGCCGGCACCTCGACAGAACGCGAGAAGCATCGATCGGTGAGCTCAGGGCCGGTGACGAGGCAACTGTCTTCGGAGAGGTCCGTAGCTCGTCGACGCGACAGCTGAAGGGAAAGCGCACGCTCACCAACGTCGTCATCGGCGATGGCGGCAATCAACTCACGCTGACGTTCTTCAACCAGCGTTGGCGTGACAAGCAGCTGACGCCGGGAATGACGGTGCTCGTGCACGGCAAGTGTGAGATCTACCGCGGCCAGCGGCAGATGACAGGGCCGATCGTCGACCTCGTCGGCAACCAGACCGGACGGATCGTGCCCGTCTACCCGCAATCGGAGAAGTCGGGTCTACTCACCCGAGACCTTGCAGCCTTCGTGGAAGAAGCCCTTGCGCGTTGTCGGTCCCGCGGCTTCGACGACCCCGTGCCAACGGCCGTGCTCGAACGGTTCGGCTTTGTCGATCGTGCTGCCGCCATCCATGGGATCCACCAACCCGAGACGTTGACCGAGAAAGACGAGGCTCGCCGACGACTCGTTTTCGACGAACTACTACGCGTGCAGCTTGAACTCGTGCGCCGGAAGCGTCGTATCGAACGAGAGACTGCCGGCATCGTTCATCGAACCGAGGGTGAGCTGACCAACCGTTTCGTAGAGCGATTGCCGTTTCCCCTGACGCGCGCCCAACAACGGGCGATCGACGAGATCAACGGTGATCTCGTACTCGGGCGTCCGATGCATCGACTCCTTCAGGGCGATGTGGGCTCAGGGAAGACCCTGGTCGCCGTGCATCTGTTGCTCGTCGCCGTGCAGGGTGGGCACCAAGGCGCACTGATGGCACCAACCGAGGTGCTCGCAGAGCAGCATCATGCAGGTGTCGCGGCGATGCTCGGCGATCTGTCGGTTTCCGATCCGGCGACACTCATGGGCGATCGGCCGCTGAGGATCGAATTGCTGACCAATCGCGTCGGGGTAGCGGAGCGTCGCAAGATCCTCGCCGATCTCGTTCAGGGCAAGGTCGACATCGTCATCGGTACCCACGCGCTGATCCAGGACAAGGTCGAGTTTGCAGCGCTCGGCGCGGTCGTGATCGACGAGCAGCATCGGTTCGGCGTCGAGCAGCGGGCGGCGCTGCGCGACAAGGGCGATGCTGTCACCGCTCCCGATGTCTTGGTCATGACTGCGACACCGATTCCGCGCACTGCGGCGATGACCGTTTACGGCGACCTCGATGTGAGCACTCTCGACGAGTTGCCCCCAGGTCGGACCCCGATCCTGACCGAGTGGGCCCGCGATGATGCCGGCGAGGAGGCGGTCTGGGCGGCGGTCCGGGCGGCGGTCGCCGATGGCCGCCAGGCCTATGTCGTCTGTCCACTCATCGATGAGTCGGAGGCTCTCGACGTGCGGTCTGCGGAGGAAACATTCAGTGTGCTCCAGACCTCCGAGCTTGCCGGCGTGCGGCTCGGTCTCCTCCACGGCCGGGTCACGCCTGCCGAAAAGGACGAGGTCATGGGTTCCTTCCGGCGAGGCGAGCTCGACGTCCTCGTCGCCACCACGGTCATCGAGGTCGGTGTCGATGTTGCGAATGCCACGGTCATGGTGATTCTTGATGCCGACCGCTTCGGGATCGCCCAGCTCCACCAGCTTCGTGGTCGGGTCGGCCGCGGCGAGTACGCAAGCCGTTGCTTCCTGGTCGGTGATCCGGCCACCGCCGACGGTGAGGCCAGACTCGAGGCCATCGTGTCTTCGACCGATGGCTTCGAGCTAGCGGAGGTGGATCTCGAGCTCCGCGGCGAAGGCACGATCATGGGTGACCGACAAAAAGGCCGCAACGATCTCAAGCTGGCATCGCTGCGCCGCGACAAGGAGTGGGTGACCGCTGCGCGAGAGGTTGCGATCGAGATCGTCGATGTCGACGAGGAGCTTGACGCCCACCCGGGTTTGGCCGACGAGCTCGATCTCCTCCTCGGTGATGACGATGCTGAATACCTGATGAAGGATTAGCGGCAACCTCTTGTTGGGCACGTGTCGACGGGGCGATTCACAAGGCAGCCGGCTCCGCCCTCGCCGAGTTCTGCCGCACGCTGAAGGGTTGTGACACCGGCGATGCCGACACCGTTGCCTTTCCCGCCATCTCGACCGGGTTGTACCGCTACCCGCCTGACGCCGCAGCACAAGATGCGACCGGAATCGTTCGCAGCGCCGACTCGGCGGTCCGTCGGGTGCTCGTTGTCTGCGTCAACGACACCTCCCGGGGCATCTTCGACGACCTGCTCTGACGTTCCTGTTTGCCGAAGATCCGCGATGCCCGGAAATCGCGCGACATAGGATTCGGGTGACTGTGACCGAACGCCCTATTCGAGACTTCTCACTGGACTTCTTCTCCCTCGAGGGCAAGCGAGCCATCGTCACGGGCGGCAACCGCGGTCTCGGGCAGGCGTATGTCATCGCGATGGCCAAAGCTGGGGCTGACATCTACATCCCGACGATTGTCGACGACGACGGTACGACAGGTGAACTCGTTGAGGCCGAAGGCCGTCGGTGCGAGATCGAGTACGCCGACCTGACGGCCAGCGGGACTCCTGCCGCAGTAGTGCAGGCTTGTGTCGACACCCTCGGCGGCATCGACATCTTGGTCAATAACGCCGGAATCGGTATCAACGTCGACGATGTCCGAAACTTCGACCGGAGTAAATGGGACCCGATGGTCGCCGTCAACCTCACGGCAGCGTTCGAGATGAGCCACGCCGTCTCACCGATCTTCATGGAGCAGGGAAGCGGCAAGATAATCAATGTCTGCTCGATGTTCTCGTTCCTCGGCGGCCGCCGGTCGCCGGCGTACGCAGCGACGAAGCACGGGATCGCCGGCCTCACCAAGGCCTATGCCGACGAACTCGGTCCGTTCGGTGTCCAAGTGAACGGCATTGCGCCCGGTTACTTCGCAACGGAACTCACGAGCGAGACACGCGCAAATCCCGAGTACGACAAGGCCGTGATCGATCACGTACCTGCAGGCGAGTGGGGTCAGGTGCAGGACCTCATGGGTGCCTGCGTGTTCCTCGCCAGCCGCGCTGCCGACTACGTCAACGGCCACGTTCTGGCAGTCGACGGCGGTTACCTCGTCCGCTGACTCATGCCCGCCGACAACCACAGGGAACTCTCAACCATGACCCTCACCCGTGAAGCGATCGTCGATGGGCTCCGTGCGCGCCTCGGTGCTGGCAAGGTCGACACCGATGAGCAGACGCTCAACGAGAACAGTCTCGATCGCTACCGCAAACTCGAGGACATCTTCGGCATTTACAACCTTCCGACCCCCGCCGCCGTTGTGCGGGTCGAGGGCACCGACGACGTTGCGGCGACGCTCGCGTTCTGCAACGAGCACCGCATCAACGTCGTGCCGAAAACCGGCGGGACCGCTACCGAGGGTGGCCTCGAGACGATCGTCGAGAACTCGATCGTGATCGACGGCAAGCGAATGAATCGGATCGTGAAGATCGACGAGTTCAACATGCAGGCGACCGTCCAGTGCGGGGTGAAGCTGCAAGATCTTGAAGATCGCGTCCGGGCGCTCGGGCTCACCACCGGACACTCGCCCCAGTCGAAGCCGATCGCAATGTTCGGTGGCCTGGTGGCCACCCGTTCGATCGGCCAGTTCTCCACGCTCTACGGCGGTATTGAGGACATGGTCATGGGTCTCGAGGCTGTGCTGCCGTCGGGTGAGGTCGTGCGGATCAAAGATGTTCCGCGTCGAGCGGGCGGCCCCGACATCCGCCACGTCATCATCGGAAACGAAGGCGCCCTCTGCTACATCACGGAAGTCACGGTGAAGCTTTTCAGCTTCTACCCCGAGCACAACCGGTACCTGGGGTGGCGCCTCGACGAGATGAAGGCAGGGTTCGAGATCTTGCGCGACGTGATGGCCGCCGGCTTCAAGCCGTCGGTCGCTCGCCTCTACGACGCCGAGGACGGGGCGCAGCACGGCTTTCATGCTTTCGCTCCCGGACAGTGCGTGCTGATCTTCACCACCGAGGGTCCGGCGGGGGTCTCGTCGGCGACCGCGGACGGAATCGCGGAGATCGTCAACGCTCGTGCGGAGGTCACCCCGGTCGACACCGCCATCATCAAGGCGTGGTTCGAGCACCTCAACTGGGGTCCTGAGAAGTTGGCGGAGGAGCGAGCGTTCATTCGCGAGAACATGCGAATGGGTTACACGACCGAGGTCTCCGGCAACTGGTCGATCATCAATGAGATTTACGAGAACGGCATCCAGCGGGCGCGCAAGGAGTTTCCCCACATCGCGGACGTCACGATGCTCGGTGGGCACTCGTCACACAGCTACCAGACCGGCACGAACATGTACTTCGTGTACGACTACGACGTCGTCGACTGCACGGTCGAGGAGGAGCGTGAGAAGTATCACATCCCACTCAACGCGATCTTTGTCGAAGAGGCGCTGAAAGCCGGCGGGTCGATGTGTCACCACCACGGGATCGGTAAGTACCGGGCGGCATGGACCGCCGAGGAGCACGGCACGGCCTATCGCCTCATGCAGGGCCTCAAGCGTGAGTTCGACCCAAACGGGATCATGAACCTCGGCTGCATCTACCCGGTCGAGGACTGACCCTGCGGGTGCTCGGCAGCGACGTACACGGCAAGGGTGATCAGTCCCAGCCCCGAGGCGACCGCCAGCGCCGTTGAGCTCGACCATTCGAGCAGAGGAATGAACACGAGCGGGCCAGCAGCGTGACCGAAGAAGCGGAACGCGAGCACGGAACTGAGCGCACCGCCGCGGTTCTCGGGCACTGCGATCGCTGCGAGGCGCTGCAGATTCAACGGAATCAGGCCGACGACGGTTGACAGCAGCAGCCACACGACGATGAACGCACCGACATCGCCGAAGAAACCGAGTGTGGATCCAATGGTGGCAGTCGCTCCGAGGCTCAGGGCTGAAGCCCGTCGACCGCCGAGGCGATCGATGGCTGTGCCCCACAGCGGACTTGTCGCCATGGTGAGGAGCCCGGACGCGAGCAGGATCGTTCCCGTACCCGACGAGGAGACGTCGAGTTGATCGCGCAGCCGAACCCCGACCAGCACGGCTAGGCCCATCGGGCCAGCTGCAGCAGTGAACGCGCCGAGCCACAGTCGCGTCATTGGAAGCCGAAAGAGCGGGTGGATCGGTGGCGCGTTCAGCGAATGTCGTGGCTCGCCCGGGGCGGGCCTGAGGCTGAGGAGGATCGACACGGCGGCGACGAGGACGAATGTCCACCGCCAATCGAATTCGGCCATCAGTCCCGAGGCGAACGGAGCGACTGCCGCTCCAGCGGCCTGAAAACCGGCGTAGACCCCGACAGCACGGCCGAGACGGTGTTCCTCGATGATCTCGGAGAGTCCGGCGATCAAGAGCGGCGTGATGAACGCGTTGGCGGCACCCATCACGACTCGGGCGGCAATGAACAAGCCGAGCGTGGGCGTGACCGCTGCGATGATCGACGCCGCCGCATAGACAACGAACGTGATTCGCGTGACCCGTTTTCGGCCGTAGCGTTCGCCGATCGTTCCGGAGACCAGCAGGCACACCGCCATCGCGAAGAGGTAGCCCGAGAACGACCACGTGACGGCAGCGTTGGATGCATCGAATGCGTCGCGCAACTCTGGGTAGATCGAGATCACGACCATCGTGCCGAACGGGCCGAGAAAGCCACCGACGAGGAACGGCAGTGTCTTCAAGGTCAGGATCGCTTCGCTGGCCCCGTCACGCATCGGGGTGAGCCTCTCACGCCCGAACCAGGGCGACTCATTTCCCGCTGAGCGACGTTCATCCCGAGCGGTACCGTGATTTCATCGACCGGGCTTGAGGCGACCGTAAGGTGGCAGGGCAGCGTCACCGCTAGTTTGCTCCGCTATGACCGAGCAGCGGTTCGTGATCGGGGTCGACATCGGGACCCAGAGCGCAAAAGTACTCATCTTCTCCGAGTCGGGCGAGGTCGTTGCGCAGGGTCGGCAAGCGCTCCGGGAACTCGAGATTCCGTCTCCCAACCGAGCGGTCCACCCCGCCGACGATCTGTGGGACGGCACCATCGCAGCGTTCCGCGATGCCGTCGCTGCGTTCACGGCGGCCGGGCACGACACTGCCGCGATTGCCGCGATGGCGATCTGTGTCATCCGCTGCTGCCGGGTCTTGCTTCGCGCCGATGGGTCCCTTGCCCACCCTGTGATCAACTGGATGGACGAACGCCTTGATCATCCTCACGCTCACGAGTCCGAATACGGTGAGGTCAGCCACGTCACTACGAGCTCCGGCTACATCGGGTTCCGTCTGACCGGAGCGCACGTCGACACGTGCGCAAACCTCATCGGATGGTGGCCGATCGACGATCTCGCGCTCGACTGGTCTACAGACCCTGAACGATGGAATGCATGCCGGCTCCGACGCGACCAGGTCTTCGACCTCGTCAAACCAGGGGAGAAAATCGGCGGGCTCACTGCGTCGGTCGCTGCCGAGCTTGGGCTGCCCGAAGGGCTCCCGGTCATCGCTACGGCGCACGACAAGGCCGTCGAGGCCCTCGGTTCGGGGGCACTAGACCCTGGTGTTGGTCTGATCTCGCTTGGCACCTACATCGCGGCCATGACGCACGGCGCAGCACACGTCGTTGATGCTGAATCCTTTTGGACGTTCCAGGCCGCGATTCCGGGCCAGTACCTCCACGAGTGCTGGGGTGTTCGTCGCGGTATGTGGAGCGTCAGTTGGTTCCGTGATCAGTTCGGTGCGGGGGCGTCCGAGCGCGAACTCGACACCGAAGCGGCGGCAGTCTTGCCAGGTTCTGAAGGTCTGCTGACCGTGCACGACTGGGCCGCCCCGCCCCATGCGCCGTTTCGGAAAGGAGCGATGATCGGCTTCGACGGCCGCCACAACCGAGCCCATGTGTACCGGTCGATTCTTGAGGGCATCGCGCTGCGACTGAAGACCCACATGGACCCGATGGCTCTCGAACTCGCCCGACCCTTCAACGAACTGGTCGTGAGCGGCGGGGGCGCCAACTCCGAAGTCATGATGCAGATCCTTGCCGACGTTCAAGGTGTCCCGGTCAGCCGGAACCGTCTGCGTTCATCGGCTGCGATCGGTTGCGCCGTGCATGCCGGTCTCTACGCCGAGGTGTGGTCGTCGCCGGCCGAGGCGGTCGACCTGCTCGTGCAACGTGACGAGACCTTCGTGCCCATCGCCGACAACACCGAGCGTTACGCCCGGCTTTCTGCGATCGAGGCTCAGATTCATCAGCACCTCGATCCTATCACCGAGGCAATCTCCGCTCTGGATCGCTGACGCGTGGGTCGAACCGGCGCTAGTCGTCGATGTCGTCGGCAGTGAGCTCGACGTCCCAGCGGTCGAGGCAGTCGCGGCATCGGAAGGCGACGATGTCGCCGGACTCCCATCCCTCGTCCGGCTCGTAGCTGATCAGCGAGCACTCGCCACCGCAATCGACACAGGTGATCATTTGGGGCACGGGCATAACCTGACCGTACCGGCCCGATCTTGCGGCACACTGGCGGCCATGCGTGTTGTTGCCGGAGCGCTCGGTGGCCGAAAGCTGGTCTGCCCGGAGGGGGAGGACACCCGCCCGACATCGGAGCGGGTGCGGGAAGCAATGTTCAACTCGCTGTTTTCGCTCGATGCGATCGACGGTGCGCGTGTGCTCGACCTCTTCGCCGGCTCCGGAGCACTCGGGATCGAAGCGTTGAGTCGTAGCGCGAAGCACGCAACATTCATCGAACAGGACCGGGCGGCTTTGGCGGCGCTGCGGGAGAACGTCGAGACCTTGATGATCGGATCGCAGTGCACGGTGATCGCAGGCGATGGCCTCCGGCATCTGGAGTCGGTGGGCGAATACGACTTGATCTTGCTGGACCCACCGTACGGCTTCGACGGGTGGGATACGTTGCTGTCGAGCATCGAATCAGGCACCGTCGTCATCGAGTCCGATCGCGAGGTGAACCCTCCTTTCGGATGGGTTGTTCACAGGGTGAAGAGATACGGGGGTACCGTGGTGACGCTCGCCACGGCAGGCCCACGAGGGGAAGAAGAAGAGTGACCACCCGTGTTCTGTACCCCGGATCCTTCGATCCTGTGCACAACGGCCATATTGAGATCATTTCCACCGCCTCGGAACTGTTCGACGAGGTCGTGGTCGCCGCCATGCGCAACCCGCAGAAAGGGGGCGGTGCCTTCGACCTCGGAGAACGCCAGGCGATGATCGAAGAGGCCGTCGAACACCTCGGCAACGTCGAGGTCACCATGTTCTCCTCACTGGTCGTTGATCTCGCCATCGAACTCGGAGCGTCGTTCATCATCAAGGGTCTGCGAGCCGTCTCCGACTTCGAGAACGAACTCCAGATGGCGCAGATGAACAACGCCGTTTCGGGCGTGCACACCATCTTCATCCCGTCGATGTCGAAGTCCTCGTTCGTTGCGTCGAAGTTCATTCGTGAGATCGCAAAGTTCGGCGGGGACGTATCCAAGATGGTGCCCGACGGCGTCAATCGCCGGATCAAGGAACGATACGCGTGAGTGATCAGCCACCGTTGGCGGAGTCGGGTGCGGCCGGGGGCCCTCCCGAGTACCGCAGCCCCCAGGCGGAGGCACTGATCCGTCAGGCAATCGAGCTCGTCGAGCAGGCGCGTCCGATGCCACTCTCGGCATCGTCGATGATCAACAAGGAAGAGCTTCTGGCCGTGCTTCAGGCCGCTGCCCAAGGGCTTCCCGGCGAGTTGCGCGCAGCTCGTTGGCTGCTCAAGGAGCGCAACGACTTCCTCGCAAAGGTGCAGGCCGAAGGCGACCAACTCATTGCGACGGCTCGAGCTGAGGCCGAGAGGCGGGTGCTCCGCACCGAACTGGTGAAGGCTGCCGAGGAACGGGCCCGGCGCATCGTGGCCGCAGCCGAGGACCACGCCCGCGAGCTGAAACTCGAGACCGAGGACTGGTGCGATCAGAAGCTCGGCGCAATGGAGATCGTGCTCGAACGCACCATGAAGACGGTCGCATCCGGCCGAGCCCGGCTGCAGGGCGCCGAGCCGCAAGCCGAGCCCGCGCCTGTCACACCCGAGGAGCCTCAGCGTTCCGAGGGCCTCTTCGACCAGGACGATTGATGGTCCAGTCGACCCTCGTCGTCGACATCGTCGAACTCCAGCGGCGAACCGGGACCCGGCGCCCGGTCAGGGCAGACCTTGCGCTTTCCGATACCGAGGTCGGGGACAGGTCGGTCGTGGGAGGTTTGCTCGCCGTCGACGTCGTGGTTGAGGCCGCTACCGAGGGGATTGTGGTCAGCGGCAACGTCAGCGGCGTCTCGCGGGCGACCTGTCGCCGCTGCCTCGACGACGTCGACGAGCCGTTCCAGATCGAGCTACGCGAGATCTTTGAGCGGCATCCAACCGAAGGCGAGACATGGCCCATCGAAGACGAACGCATCGACCTCGTACCCGTCGTCCGCGAACTGGCCCTCCTTGCTCTTCCGTTGGCCCCACTGTGTCGAGACGATTGCACCGGACCGGACACCGATCGTTTCCCGACCGGTCCAGCTGAGGGAACCGACGGGCCGGAATCAGACGAGCCGCAGCGCGATCCGCGATGGGCGGCGCTCGACGCTCTCGCATTCGATGACGTCGCCAGTGAGGTCGGCGAGGATCACTGCTGAAGCGGTAGGTGCACGACGGGTTCGTCGCTAACATTCAGTGTTCTCGTCGGCCGTACTCGCCGATACCCGATCGCACACAGGAATCGCATCATGGCTGTCCCGAAGCGGAAGATGTCCAAGTCGAAGAGTCGCAGCCGAAAGGCCTCTGCGTGGCGGGTCGGCCGTACGGCCCGTTCTACCTGCCCCCGCTGCGACGCAGCCAAGCGACCGCATCGAGCCTGCGGCAACTGCGGTTGGTATGCCGGCCGTCAGGCCGTCGAGGTCGACTGATCTCCATGCTGCCGATCGCAGTCGACGCCATGGGCGGCGACTTCGCGCCTGCAGCCATCGTCGACGGAGCCAAGCGCGCGCACCGCGAGTTCGGGATTCCGATCGTCCTTGTCGGGCGCCCAGGCGAAATGGGCGACACCGACGGCCTCTCGATCATCGAAGCGTCCGAAGTCATCGCGATGGATGCCGAGCCAGGGTCAAGTGTTCGCAAAATGAAGGACTCGTCGCTGGTTCGCGCCGCCGAGGCGGTGCGCGACGGCGCAGCTTCCGCAATGGTCTCGGCTGGCAATACCGGTGCAACGATGGCATCCGCTCTGCTGCGGATGGGTCGCATCAAGGGCATCAATCGTCCGTCGATCGCCACACCCATTCCTGTCCCCGGGGGTACCCCGACCACCCTGCTCGACGCCGGAGCGAACGCAGAGTGCCGTCCCGAATGGCTGGTCGAGTTTGCCCAGATGGGCGGGGTCTATGCGCGTGACCGTTTTGCGATCGACCGCCCGAAGGTCGGCCTGCTCTCGATCGGCGAGGAAGCCGGGAAGGGCAGTCCGTTCGTCAAGGAGTGCTTCGAACATCTCAGCGACCCTGTTTGGGCTGCAAAGGCCGGCTGCGAGTGGATCGGCAACGTCGAGGGACGCGATGTCATGACCGATGAAGTCGACGTTGTCGTGACCGATGGCTTCACCGGCAACGTCACCCTCAAGACGCTCGAAGGCGCTATGAAGGCCCTGATCAACCGGCTTCTCGTCGCCATCGATACCGACGACGACACCCGCGCCGCCGGTGCGGCTCTAGGTCCCGCTCTTGATCAGATGGTCTCCGAGCTTCATCCCGACTCGGTGGGTGGGGCGTTGCTGCTCGGCGTCAAGGGTGTGTGCGTCATCTCTCACGGCTCGAGTTCCGCCGCAGCGATGGTCAACGCCATCCGGGTTGCCCACGAAATGGTTGAAGTTGAGATGGTCGACCATCTCACCTCGGCTGCCGCACCGGGCTGAGCAGCGCACATTCACAAGCGCGCAAGCTCGGATTGCCTGTAGGGTGCGCGCAGTGTTTGCGCCCTTTCGGGGGCTTTTTGGGCAAATGGAGAGCGTATGCCTGCCGAGACACACGTGGAGGGAGAACCCATGGGACGCGACGAAGTGCTCACGCTGGTGAAGGACCGCTTGGCCGAGATCCTCGAGATCGAGCCGTCGGCCATCGGTGAAGGTGATGCGTTCGCCGAGGATCTCGATGCGGACTCGTTGGCACTGATCGAACTCGTCGAGGCGATCGAAGAGGAGCTCGCCGAGCGCTCTGTTGGTTTCCGTATCGAGGACGAGGACTTAGAAGACCTGAGGACCGTCCGCGACGCCGTCGACTACGTCGTAGCGAAGTTGGGCTGAGCTCTGCCTGCGGTAGCGCCTTCGACCTCGCTGGAGGAGCGGATCGGTTACCGATTCGCCGACGCCACCCTGCTGGCCCACGCACTCACCCACCGGTCCTGGTGTGCCGAGCACCCGGACGACCCGTCGAATGAACGCCTCGAGTTCCTGGGCGATGCAGTGTTGGGGCTGGTGGTCACCGACCACCTCTTCAGCCGGTTTCCTGACTTACCTGAGGGCCAGCTGGCCAAGGCTCGCGCGGCAGTCGTATCGGCGGATGCGCTCGCAGCCGCCGGGGCCGACCTTGGGATCGGCCCCGACCTTCGACTCGGAAAGGGTGAAGACGCATCTGGTGGCCGCGAGAAGGGTTCGATCCTCGCCGACGCAGTCGAAGCTGTGATCGGTGCCGCGTATCTGGACGGCGGGATCGAACCGGCCCGTCGCCTCGTTTTGAGCATGCTCGCCGATCGCATCGACACCGCTGCGCGCCGTCCTGGATCCGACGACTTCAAGACGCGGCTGCAAGAAGTAGCCGCCCAAGACGGGTACGGGCCGCCCGTTTATCGACTGACCGAGAGCGGTCCTGACCACCACAAACGATTCCACGCCACCGTTCTGATCGGTGGCGTGGCGCGGGGCGCCGGTGACGGCACGTCGAAAAAAGAAGCCGAGCAGCGAGCGGCAGAAGCCGCGTACGGGGCTCGTTCGGCAGGGATGGAGTAACCGATGTTTGAGCTGCCGGAAATCGAAACGGTCCGCCGCGAGCTCGATCGCGACCTCGTCGGGAAGAAGGTGAGGTCTGTGGAGGCGATGAGCATGAAAACGCTCGGTCGCTACAGGAACCGCAAGTCGTTCACGGGTCGGTTCGACGACATGAAGATCCTCGGAGTGGAGCGTCGTGGGCTGTACCTCACGATCGGTCTCGACGGTGGATCGACGCTGGTTGTCGACCTCGGCTCGTCGGGCTCGCTGCGCCGCAACGCCAACCGGGACGCGATTGAGGATCACACCGAGGTTGTGATCACGTTCACCCAACACGGGCAGCTGCGTTTGATCGATGCCGGCGGCACGGCCCAGATATTCGTGGTTGACAGCGAGGCGCTGATCGACGAGGTTCCGTCACTCGATGGCCTCGGTCTTGACCCTGTCGACGAGCCGATCTCATGGACGGAGTTCGGTCGTGCGCTCCTGCAGCGCAATGTGAAGCTCAAGACGCTGCTCACCGACGAGTCGTTTGTGGTCGGCATCGGCAACATCTATGCCGACGAGATCCTCTTCGAGGCCGGTTTGAGGTATGACCGCCCGTCCAATTCGTTGTCGAGCCAGGAGATTCGCCGACTGCACCGTGCGCTCGTGGGCACGCTCCACGATGCGATCAAATACCGAGGTACGTCCACCCCCGACCGCCCGTTCGTCGATCCGTTCGGGGTTTCGGGCGATTTCGCCGACCATCTCAACGTCTGGGGCAAGCAAGGCCAGCTCAGCAGTCGTAGCCGACTGCCGATCCAGCGAGTGAAGTTTGGTGGCGCCTGGACGTACTTCTGCGAAACACAGGTGTGAGCGAAGCGAGATCCTGCGACGGTCAGGTGTGAGCAGTTGGCGATCTGATCGCGCTTCCTCGGCCACTTCGCCGTCGGTCGTTCTTGCCACGAGGTACTCGATGGCGAGGTGTTGCTCATCGGTAAGGTCCGTCGGGATCGGCACGCGAAACGGTAGCGACCAGGCCGGGCTGCGTCAGTCGTGGTCACCCCACCCCTCGGGGGTCTCGGGGGATGAAAGGGCGGGGGTGTCCGGCGGTGTGGCCTGGAAGCACGACGATCGGCTATGGCAACGGTTTTCGGGCGCTTCTTTCGCCTGAGGTGCGAGCCCACAACCGACCATGGACATGTTCGGCACCTCTGCAGCTAGACGCAAGTATGAACCCGGGTGACAGCATCATCGTTGAGGTCGTCACGGTCGAAGGCCTCTCCAGCACCGATTACGACACGGTGAAGATCGCTCGATAGAAACCGGTGTCCAGGAAACCGGGGTAACTCCGGCCCTCAGTAGCATCGTCAGTGCGTGAGAGTTGTTGTTCCTCTCGGCATCGGTTGAGGCGCCAGCCCCGACGTTCCTCTACAGGAAGTGTTTTGATTGTGCAGACCATCGGCAAGCTCGCCCAGACCTCGGCGGCATTATGGATACTCAACGTCTGGTTCAACCGGTTCAACAAAGACACCGGTTATCGGGGTGGCGACGCCACCAACATGAAAGAGGAGTTTGCGACCTACGGGTTGCCCGAAAGCTCCGTGTACATCGTAGGAGCTGCGAAGGTCGGGCTTGCGAGTGCGATGCTCGCCGGCCACGCGAAACCGCAACTTGTGCGGCCAGCCTCCATTGGGCTTGCAGCCTTTATGGCCGGCGCAATTGGAATGCACATCAAAGTTGGCGATCCCGTAAAGCGTTACCTCCCGGCCCTCTCCGTTTTTACGCTGTCCACCGTCTCGGCGATTCTTAACGGACCACCGTCGCCAACGGAGACGGCTACGAACTAGCGAAGAGAACCACGAGCGCGACGTTGATCACCGCGAGCGTCGCAGCGGGTAGCAGAAGTCGGATTGGATCGCGAAGACGAATTCGGACGATCAGCCCCAACCCCATAAGGACAGCGAGTCCCGCAGATCCGAGTACGCCGAGCGTCGCTATCTGTAGGCCCACCAGAACGGCCAGCCCCCCAGCGACCTCCGCGCTGCCCACCAGCGTCTGGAATCGTGTCAGGTCGTAGCGCTCGAATTCGACGAACAGTCGCTCCCGACAGAGAATGTCGAGTCCATACTTCAGGAACGAGATCCCCGAGATCAACGCAAGGATTGTGAGGGCCACTGGTCCCCGAATCTAACGACGCAGATCAGCGAATCCTTGGGCTCGACCCGCGTCTGAACCGGCACTCATGCCGGTCTGACGACTTCTCCCGACCAACTCGGCCACTTCGCCGTCGGTCGTTCTTGCCACGAGGTACTTGATGGCGAGGTGTTGCTTATCGGTGAGGCCCGCAGGAATCGGCACGCGAATCGGTATCGACCGATCCGGGGGCGTGTCGGTAGGGGCCACCCCCCGGGGAAGGGGAGTACACCCGGATACCACTGAGTTGCACCCGGCAGGATCAAGCTCGTCTGTGTGTTTCCACACGAAATCCACAGGCCACGGACTACACGGATGTAATTCGGGTTGTTAGGTTCGTGGCGATGCATCTGAAGAACCTCACGCTGAAGGGCTTCAAGTCGTTCGCCGATCAGGCATCGATCGACCTCGAACCGGGGGTAACGGTCGTCGTCGGACCGAACGGAAGTGGAAAGTCCAATGTCGTCGACGCGATTGCGTGGGTACTCGGGGCACAGGCACCGAGCGCAGTGCGATCCGGCAAGATGGACGATGTCATCTTTGCGGGCAGCGCAGGCAAGGCCGCACTCGGCCGTGCCGAGGTCTCGCTCACGATCGACAACCACAGCCGCATGCTGCCGGTCGAGTTCAACGAGGTGAAGATCACCCGCACGCTTTTCCGAACTGGTGATTCCGAGTACTCAATCAACGGTGTCCCGTGTCGGCTGCTCGACATCACCGAACTGCTCAGCGATGGTGGCGTCGGTCGCCAGCAGCATGTGATCGTCAGTCAGGGGCAGATCGACGGTGTGCTCAACGCCCGGCCTGAAGACCGTCGTGCGGTGATCGAGGAAGCTGCAGGCGTCCTGAAATTCCGGAAGCGAAAGGAACGAGCCGAGCGACGGCTCACCGCAACCGACGGCGACCTGACACGCGTGAAAGATCTGATGCGCGAGGTCCGCCGCCAGCTACGTCCGCTTGAGAAGCAGGCTGACGCAGCCCGGCGTCATGGTGATCTCATCCAAGAACTCAACGAGTTGCGCGTGTATCTCGCAGGCCGCGACATCGCTGAACTGCGCGACAAGCTCCACACCAACGCCGAGTTTCGGAGTGCGCGGGTCGAGCAGGAACGAGCGACCCGTAATGAGCTCGGCGAACTTGATAGCGCGGTATCCGCCGATGAGCGGGCACTTGCCGATCACGGTGGTGATGATCTCGGTGACACCCTCGTGCGGCTCGAGTCGATGCGGGAACGGGCGCGAGGCCTCAGCGCCGTTCTTGTTGAACGAAGGCGTGGCGTCGAGCGTGACCGGTCAGCGTTCGCAGATCGGGCCGTGATCGCCAACCTGGAGGCCGAGGCAGCGCGCTGTCGAAACGATCTCGACAGCGTCACCGCCGAACTCGTGAAACTCGCGCCCGATCGCGATCGCCTCGCAAGCGAAGAAGCGACGCTCGCTGCCGATCGTGCCGCATTCCGTGAAGAATGGGGCGATGGTGTGCCGGTTCCAAGTGGGCAGGCAGCCGAGATGCGGGGCGAACTCGGTGTGCTGCGGGCCGCGATCGAACGAGGCTCCAGCGAGTCCAACCGGCTGCAGGCTCGGCTCACCGAGCTCGAGCAAAAGCGTCAGGATCTCGAGGCATCAGCCGCACAACGGCGCTCTGATCTCGCCGCCCTTCATGACGAGGAAGAGCCCCTCGTGGCTGCGCTCGAAGCGGCCACCTCGGCGCGGGCCGCTGCCGAAGACGCGGTCTCCCAAGCGCTGGCCGTGCAGGCTGACGCCGAGTCCGAACACCATCGGTGGGTGGCGCGGGCGGAAGCCCTCACACTCGCCCTCGACGAGGCCCGTGCCAGCAGCGGCGCCGCGCATCTCGCCGATATCCCAGGTGCCCTCGGCACCCTGCTCGACCTTGTGGTTGTCGACGAAGGCTGGGAAGCTGCCTTCGAAGCGGCGGTTGGTGATGGGCTGCGGGCGGTGGTCGTCGACGGTACCGACACGGCGCACGTTGCTCTCTCCGCCCTGGCCGACGGTAATGTCGCTGGTGCGGTGCTCGCCCTGGGGTCTGCGACACGAATCGATCGGCCGATGGGTGGGCACTTCGTTCGTTCGCATGTCAGCAGCTCCACCGAGGGGCTTGACGGCCTGCTCGATCGGCTTATCGGCGACGCAATCGCAGTTGACGGAGGGTGGGAAGCAGCGCTCGACATGAGCCTGAGTAACCCCGGCACCGTTACTGTCACACGCCGCGGTGACCGATTTGGGCCCTCCGGGTGGCGTATCGGCGCCGGAAGCACCGGCGCCACCGGTGCGGCGCTCACCGAAGCCGAGGAGCAGGTGGAGGCCTTGCAGGTTCGCTGTGTCGAGGTCGCCGATGCTTCTTCGGAGGCGCGACGCGACCTGGCTGAACGCGTGACTCGCGCTGCTGAATTGACCGACCGGCTCGATGGGATCGAGGCCGGCCTCACCGCAGCTGCGGATGCGCTCCAGCGCACTGACGCCGATCGACGCGAAGTCGCCACCGAGGCTGACGCACTTCAGTCTCGATTCGACGAGCTTGCACTGCGACTCGAACGAGAGACCAACCGTGTCCTTGAACTCGAAACGCAGCTCCCGGTTCTTGAGGCGGCAGAAGAGGCGTCGCTCGAAGCAGGTCGCCGTCTGGCCGAGGCACGAGCAGAGATTGAGGAGCGCTCGGCGAGGGTCGGAGCGCTGCGCTCAGATGTCGACGTCCGCTCGGCGGGTCTCGATGAGCGACGGGCATCGCTCGTTGCTCGTCTCGTCGAACTCGATGAGCGGTTGGAACGAGATGTCGAGCAGCGGTCTGCTGCGGAAGGTCAGCGGGTAGCTCTCGACCGGCGTGCCGAGGTGCTCGCCAAGCTCGTGGTGGCGATCGAAGGTCGCACGTCGGCCGTCGATGTCCGACTCACCGTTGTTCGCGAACGTCGACAAGCTCAGTCCCGGGCGGCGCAGGAGATCGCCCGGCGACTCGATGATCTCCGTCGGGGCCGCAGCGAAGCGCAGAATCGACTCGAAGGGTTGCGCTCGTCGCTAGCGAAGGCTGAGGTGGAAGAGGCCGAGTTGCGAACGCGTCTGCAGGCCACCCTCGATCGACTGCGAACCGATCACGAACTTGCTCCCGACGTCGCAGTCTCGGCGCTGTGTCCGGAGCTTCCCGATGGGATGGGGGCCGGTCGCCGGGTCGAGATGCTCGAGACCGAACTCGACATCATCGGCCCAGTCAATCCGTTGGCGCTTGAGGAGTACCAAGCGCTGCAGGACCGGCACACATTCCTGCAGGGGCAGCTCGATGACATTCGCTCGACCCGTCGCGAGCTGTCCAAGGTGATCACCAGCATCGATGAAGAGATCGTCACCGTGTTCGCTTCAGCGTTCGCTGATGTGTCGGTCAACTTCACCCAGTTGTTCGAGACGCTGTTTCCTGGAGGCGAAGGTTCCCTTTCGCTCACGTCGCTCGACGATCTGCTCAACACCGGCATCGAGATCTCGGCCAAACCGTCGGGCAAGAACGTCAAGAAGCTCTCGTTGCTCTCGGGTGGTGAGCGCACGCTCACCGCGCTGGCGTTCCTCTTCGCCGTCTTCCGAAGCCGACCCTCGCCGTTCTATGTGATGGATGAGGTTGAAGCTGCGCTTGACGATGTCAATCTGCACCGCTTTCTCTCACTCGTCGAGGAGTTTCGCGCCGACGCGCAACTGCTTCTCGTCAGCCATCAGAAGCGCACGATGGAGGCAGCTGACTTTCTCTACGGCGTCTCGATGAAGCCGGGTGGCAGCAGCCGGGTCGTGAGTGAGAAGGTGACAGAAACCAACGCCCCCGCAGCCTGACCGCGGGTGGCCTCACGTTGAGGAGATCAGGGTGGACTTCGGGGTTTGTATCTTTCCGACCGAGGATGCGATGCACCCGGCCGAGCTTGCGATGGCGCTCGAAGACCGCGGCTTCGAGTCGTATTGGGTTGCCGAGCACACGCACATTCCCGCTGATCGCCGCAGTCCATGGCCGGGCGGTGCCGTGCTTCCGCAGATGTACTACGAGACGATGGATCCGTTCGTCGCGTTGACCGCAGCAGCCACGGCGACGACGAAACTCAAAGTTGGGACCGGCATCTGCCTCGTGGTCGAGCGCGACCCGATCGTCACCGCCAAGGAGGTCGCATCGATCGACCACATCTCCGGGGGCCGCTTCCTCTTCGGTATCGGTGGCGGTTGGAATGCCGAGGAGATGGAGAACCACGGAACGGACTTCCGGTCCCGCTTCAAACTCATGCGAGAGCGTGTCGAAGCGATGAAAGCAATCTGGGCCGACGATCCGGCCGAGTATCGCGGTGACTTCGTCGATTTCGGGCCGATCTTTTCGAAGCCAAAGCCGGTGCAGGCACCCCATCCGCCGATTCACGTCGGTGGTTCGTCGCCGCATGGCCCTCGTCGCGCCGCTCGCTATGGCAACGGTTGGATGCCGATCAGCGGACGCGGTGGGACGATGCTCGACGACATTGCGACGCTCGCCGAGGAGTGCAAGAAGAACGATCGGGATGTCTCTGAGATCGAACTGTCGCTCTACATGGCGCCGCCGGACATCGACTCGGCGAAGATGCACGAGGACGGCGGCGTGAGGCGATTCATCTTTGGCCTGCCGCCGGCACCCACGGAAACGATCATCCCGCTCCTCGATCGCTACGCCGAGATTATTTCCGCCGTGAACGGCTGACGCGTTCATCGCTTCGGGTGTCGGTTTCGCTCACGGGAACCAGTCATTGCGCAGTCTTCTCCGGGGGTTCAAGGCACTACCCTCCCGGGATGTCACGCGTTCCGGATTGCGCTCAAGTTGTCGTCATCGGCGGCGGGATCATCGGATGCAGCATCGCCTATCACCTCACCCGTCGCGACATCACCGATGTCGTTGTGCTCGAACAGAACACGCTCACGGCCGGTACGACATGGCACGCTGCAGGTTTGGTGAGCCAACTCAAATCGACTCACTCACTCACCAAACTGGCCACCTATTCTGCCCGCCTCTTCGAAGAACTCGAAGACGAAACTGGCCAGGCAACGGGCTACCGCACGCCCGGCTCGTTGAGCGTTGCCGACAACGACGAGCGGTGGGAGGAGATTCTGCGCAGCGCGACGATGGCCGAAGGCGTTGGAGTCGAGACCCACATTCTCGACCTTGAGGAGGCATCGGCGAAGTGGCCGCACATGCGCACCGACGATCTTGTTGGTGCGCTGTACATCCCGAGGGATGGCCAGACTTCGCCTGTCGACACCACGATGGCGCTCGCCAAGGGGGCGAAGGCGCGGGGTGCGAAGGTGATTGAGAACGTCGCCGTGACCCGGCTCACCGCCAGCAATGGCAAGGTAACCGGGGTCGTTACCGAGCAGGGTGAGATCGAAGCCGAAATCGTCGTGCTCGCCACCGGTATGTGGACCCGGCACCTCGCCGCCCAGATCGGCGTGAACGTGCCACTGCAGGCGTGTGAGCACTTCTACATCGTCACCGAGCCGGTAGAGGGACTCAATCCTGGCACGCCGACGCTGCGCGACCCCGGCAACTACACCTACTTCAAGGAAGAGACCGGCAAGATCATGGCTGGCTTCTTCGAGCCACGCGGCAAGATCTGGCGCACCGACGAAGTTCCTCGCGACTTCAGCTTCGCCAGCCTTCCTGAGGACTGGGAGCATGTGGGTCCGATCTTCGAGGCTGCCATGCACCGCGTGCCCGTGCTCGGCGAGGTCGGGCTGCAGTTGTTCTTCAACGGCCCGGAAGCATTCACCCCCGACGGGGTGTACTACATGGGAGAGGCTCCCGAGGTCGACAACTGCTACGTCGCGGCCGGCTTCAACTCGGTCGGTATCCAGTCGGCTGGCGGCGTCGGGTGGGCGTTGGCTGATTGGATTGCTGACAAGCACCCACCAATGGACCTCAACTCAGTTGATATCCGACGCGCTCAGCCGTTCCAAGGAGACGTCGAGTACCTCAAGAGCCGGATCTCTGAGAGTCTCGGTCTTCTCTACGCCATGCACTGGCCGTTCCGGCAGTACGAGTCGGCGCGCGGTATTCGCTTGTCTCCGCTACATGAGCGACTCGATGCCGCAAATGCCGTCTTCGGCGAGACCGCAGGCTGGGAGCGCCCAAACTGGTTCGCCGACGAAGGCCAGGCTCGCGAGTACGAGTACTCGTACGGCAAACAAAACTGGCATGACAACATGGTTCGTGAGTGCACGGGTGCACGAGAGGCGGTCGGCTTGTTCGACCAGACGTCGTTTGCGAAATTCCGGGTCGAGGGGCCTGATGCCCTCGATGTCCTCAACCGAATCTCGGTTGCGAACATCGATGCCCCGATCCACAAGGCGATCTACACCCAGTGGTGTAATCACAAGGGTGGGATCGAAGCCGATCTGACGGTCACTCGCCTGAGCGAGGACGGCTTCCTCGTCGTCACCGCCGCCGCCGCAGAGAACCGTGACTGGACCTGGTTACGACGGGCCGCCGCAGGCAAGAAGGTCACGCTCACCAACGTCACACACGACTTCGCGATGCTCGGGGTGATGGGCCCCAACAGCCGCAAGTTGCTAACCGAGCTCACCCAGGCTGATCTGTCGAACGAAGGATTCCCGTTCGGCTGGAGCAAGCGAATTGAGCTCGCTGGCCAAAGGTGCCTTGCGTTGCGGATGAGCTATGTCGGCGAGCTCGGCTGGGAACTCTACGTGCCCAACGACAACGCGGGCACCGTCTACGACGCGGTGGTCGACGCAGGAGAGAAGCACGGACTGGTGCTGGCGGGCTACCACGCGATGAACTCGCTGCGCCTCGAAGCAGGCATGCGTCACTGGGGTCACGACATCACCGATGAAGACACGCCACTCGAGGCAGGGCTCGGGTTCGTGGTCGATTGGGAAAAAGACGATTTCATCGGTCGCGACGCCCTCGTTGCTCAGCGAGACCAGCCTCTACGTAAGCGTCTCGTCCAGTTCCGAGTCGAAGATCGCGACCTCCTCACGTACCACGATGAGCCGCTCTACCGCGATGGAGTCGTGGTCGGTCGCACCTCATCATCGATGTGGTCGGTTACCCAGGACCGCTGTTGTGCGATGGGGTACGTCGAGCACCCCAACGGCGATGCAGTCACCAAGACGTGGCTCGACGATGCCCAGTGGGAGACCAACATTGGTGGTCGTCGCGTGCCGCTTTCGGTCTCGATCCGCTCGTGGTACGACCCCACGAACCTGCGGCCGCACCTTGAGGACTAACCCAACCCGATGACCAACACCGGGCAAGGTGCTTCGCGCACCACCTCCGCAGTCACGCTGCCGTGGGTGAGCCGATCGAGCCCATGGCGGGCATGTGTCGCCATGACGATGACGCCTGCCCGGCGTGTACTCGCTTGCTCAACGATTGCCAGGGCGGGGTTCTTGGCATGGTAGACGTCGAAGTCGATCGCGACTCGGTCCGTCGATCCCTCAAGGTCGAGTGCTGCGTGTTGCGCAGTAAGACTTTCCATCGGAACGTCTGATCCCCCGGGCTGGCGATGGGCCAGGTCAAGCAGGTGAGCGGACCCTGGACTTGTCACGTGCATCACGACTGGGTCGAAGTCGGTTTCGTGGAGGAACTCGGCGGTCGTATCCAACAGCATCCGGTCATCATCACCGAACACGCAGACGAGTGCGGGCCCGTCCGTCCGAAAGCGTCCTGGGATCGATGCGGGCCCGACAAGGAGCACCGCCTGCTCAGCGTGGGCGAGAATGTCGTTGGCAACGCTGCCCACCACTGCAGCCAAGCGGCCATGCCCATGCGATGCCATGACGATCAGTGCTGAGGCGTTTTGGGCAGCAAGCTCACGGATGTCCTCGGCCACCGATCGGCGGATCGGGACGACGTCGATCACTCGTGGCAAATCACCGGTCGGACCCAACTGAGCGACGAGCGCGTCATGGATCTCCGTGGGGTCTTCGTGAGCCTTCGAGAGCGCCAGGACACGCACTGGCACGCCGAGCCGTCGGGCAAGCACGTAGGCGGGTCCGGTGGCGAGCGTCGCTTCTTCGGAGCCATCGAGGGGAACGATGATCAGCTGAAACATGACTATCTCCTGGTCGGATTCCGATTATGCGGCGGTCACCCAGATTGCGGCAGGGACTTTCGTCCTGCGCCGACTTTGCCAAACGTCTCTCCTCGCGCAGGCCCGAGAGGGTCGACACGTCATCCAGTCGGGTACGGTCCGAAGGTGCGCTTCGTCTTACTCGGCCTTGCCCTGACCGCTGGCGCTCTCCTCGCCGGTAGCTGCACATCGGTGAGCCCGGAGGAACTCCAAGCCCGCTTCTCGGCACCCACGACGACCGTCATCGAGTCGGGGCTCTCACCGTCCAACACCACAACGCTGCCGCCGTCAGACAAAGGCACGAGTCCGACCACGACTGTCCCATCACCGCTGGGTGCTCCTGGGATCGGTGACCATCTGACAGGTTCACTCGCCATCGGCGGATCCCGCGCCTTGATCATCACTACCCCATCAGGCCGCCCTACCGGGACCTTCCCTACCGCTGGTGTGTCGGTGACCCAGCCGACGTGGTCGCGTGACGGAACGAGCATCATCGCGACCGCGGTTGGTGAGCCGGTTATGACGATGGCAGTCCAAGACGGTGCGGTCACGCTCCGAGCCGCCCGTCGGCCGTACTTCTTTTACTCTTGGAGTGCCGAAGGTGAGTACATCGCAGCGCTCGGACCCGGACCCCTCGGAACGTCGCTCGACATCCTCGGGCCTGACGGTGTCCCAGTCACCGAGGAGAGTCTCGACACGGCAAGCTTTTACTTGGCATGGGAACCCGGTGGAGGCGATGACCTGGTCATCCACCGTGATCGATCGCTCGCGTTGGTGCGCGATCCCAACGACCTGACGATCATTGAACCCCTCGGCGAACCTGGCCAGTTATTCCTCGCTCCAGCCTGGATTCCGGGTACGCGGCAAGTTCTGATTGTCGAGGAGACTGCAGAAGGTGGACGGCTCGTTCGCCTTGACGTCGACACGTTGGAGTCCGATGATCTCGGGCCGGTCGAGGGGTCGACCGGCATCTCGGTGTCACCCGACGGAAGCCAGGCACTTCTTGCCCACTCGGTTGGTCCGGCGGCGAGAGGTGACGTCACGGTCAGGTTCATACCGGTCACCGTGACGGCGCCGACCGAGATCGTTGACCTCGAGACCGGAGAGCGCACACCGATTTCCGACGAATTGTCGATCTGGACCGAGTGGTCACCCGACGGCACCAAGCTTGCACTCATGCAACCTAGCGCCGAACTCGACGGCGCTGTTTGGGCGATTTGGGACGGCGAGTCGGTGCGTCGCCTCGAACCCTTCCGACCGACGCTCACGTTCTTTCGGAACTTCGTCTTCTTCTCGTGGCAGTACACCGAATCTCCGCGGATTTGGTCGCCGGCCAGCGACGCGATCGTCTACGCCGCCCAAGACGAACTCGGTGACAGTATTCAGGTGCGCGAGATCGGCGGTGGTGGCCCGGTCCGGGTGAGCGGTGGTGACGTTGCGTTCTGGTCGCCCGGAGGTAACGGCTAGTCGAACACGACGATGCAGTGCAAGGAGTTCACCGTTGTGGGGGAGCCGTCACACTGCGTTGGCCGCTCACCACGTGTCGGTGCTACCGCACGGCACAAGGCGGTGCCGTATAACCACCGAGAACCTCGGTGATCCGTCGAGCGAACGTGAGCGCGGTCCGGTCGTGGAGATAGGGAGCGACGACCTGGATGCCAACGGGGAGCCCGTCTGCGGTGCGTCCCACTGGAGGAGTCGTCACGGGGAGGTAGGCGCTGCCGATGAGCGCATTCCACAAAACCAACTCGCCATACGGCATGCCGCCAAACTCTTCGAGTTCGGCATGGATCCAGTTCGAGCCCTGCTCGGAGTGCACATGCCGGAAGGCCGGGACCGGTGTGACGGGACAGAGGAGGACATCGACCTCGTCGAAGAAGTCGGCCCATCTCTGGCGAACCTCACCGCGTTCACGATGACGGACGTCCCACTGGCGGTGGGGCACCGGCGCACCCGATGGCTCGGGTCCTTCCGGGCTGTCGCTGTCGGAGATGCGGGTCGCAAGCCCGATCAGCGCCGAGCCGTTGAGGGCAGCCGTGGCCGCATCGATTTGTGGCCGCCGGCCGTGATCGATGCGGGCGCCGGCGCGCTCCAGCGCTTCGACCGCATCAGCAAGAACGGCGCCGACAGAGGCGTCGATCGGAGCGAAGTCGCTGTCGAGCCACGCAGCGACACGGAAGTCACCGATCGTTTCTGCCCTCGATGCCGGAAGGTCAAGCTTCCAGCCGGGGGCGTCGTCGGGGTTCGGGCCTGCCAGAAGGTCGAACAACAGGTCGAGGTCGTCGATCGATCGAGCCAACGGTCCGAACACGTTGACGTCGCTCACGTTGCGATGGAACCGGACGCTATCGAGGTAGCCGTAGGTCGGGATCACACCGAAGCTCGGCTTGTGGCCGTAGATCCCGCAGAATGAAGACGGCACCCGGATCGACCCACCGATGTCGGTCCCGATCTCGAAGGCAGTGAAACCCATAGCCACCGCAGCGGCCGGCCCTCCCGACGACCCCCCCGGCGTCCGTTCGACATCCCACGGGTTCTTGGTCGTTCCGAACAGCTCGTTGTAGCTCTGGTAGTCGCCGGACCAGCGCGGGATGTTGGTCTTGCCGAAGACGACTGCACCTGCGTTGCGGACCGTTGACACGACGGTGGCGTCTTCGGTGGGTATGTGATCAGCGAGCTCGGTGGCACCGCCGGTGGATCGGATGCCCTCGGTGGCGAGGGCATCCTTGATGGTGATGGGGACGCCGGCCAGTGCGCCGAGGCTTTCGCCGTTGGCGCGGGCGCGGTCGATGGCGCCGGCCTCCTTGCGGGCCCGGTCGGGGGCGAGGGTGACAACGGCGTTGATGTCGCCGTCGAGCCGCTCGATTCGATCGAGGTGGGCATCGAGCAACTCCGTCGCGCTGATTGTGCCCGAGTCGAGGTCGGCGATGATGTCGGTCAGCGGTCTGGTGAGTTCGGCCATCCGCAGATCAGACCAGCGCTGCGTGAGCAGTGCAACTGCCGATCAGACAAGTCGGTCGCTGATGACGCAAGCGGTGTTGAAGACCGCCGTGCTGATCTCAGCGACCTGCCGGTCGCCGGGGAACCGGTAGTCGGGGCCATACGCGTTGACAGCGGCGAGCGACTCACCGTCTGGCCCGGTGAC
Source organism: uncultured Acidimicrobiales bacterium (assembly GCA_905480195.1). GTDB lineage: Bacteria > Actinomycetota > Acidimicrobiia > Acidimicrobiales > Aldehydirespiratoraceae > UBA11606. The sequence continues at coordinate 25,316 of CAJQPN010000040.1, read as the reverse complement.
GACCGCCCCGAATCCATTGACCTCGTCACTGAATTCCTGGTGAGTAAGCGCCACACCGGTGCGGCGAGTGTGGTCGACCTTTGCCATAAGTTCAGCAAGCGTCGTCACCGTGGTCGGGGTGTAGGCCTCGAGTCCGGTCGCCGCATGATCGGCGATCTCGCCATCGGTCCACGATGACAGCAACGCAAGCCCGCCAGCCGAGCCGTGGTAGGGGAGCCGCTCACCGGTCCAGTCTTGGACCATGACCGAACTCTCCGACACGGCCGTGTCGATGTAAAGCGTGGCGTCACCGTCGGGGATCATCAACGACACGTTCTCTTGGAGGAACTCTGCGAGCTCAACCAGATGGGGGCGAGCGACTTCTTTGAGAGCACTGACGGGAGCGCCCTGCTGGGAGAGTGCGGTGAGGCCGGGCCCGATTGCGTAGCGGCCACCGACTGTCTGCACAGCGCCCTGGTCCTCCAGGGCGATCAGAAGACGGAGGACGGTCGACTTGGGAAGGCCTGACTCCTTGGTGATATCGGCGAGCGTCGAGGTGCCGGTGCGAGATGCGATCGCGCGTAGAACCGTGAACGTTCGTTCGATTGCTTGCATGACGAGAGCTACACTAGCCGCCACTGAATGGAACGTTCCATTCAGTGGAACGCTAGTGTCGGTTGACGATACAGAACATCGATTTTGAGGGGATATCAACCGTGAGGGATGAAGCGCGATGTGTGATCGTCGGTGGCGGCGCCATGGGCGTCGGCTTGCTGTACTTCCTGGCCCACGAGGGCTGGGGTCCAGACACCGTGTTGATCGAGAAGGGCGAACTCACCTCGGGCTCGACCTGGCACGCCGCCGGTCTCGTCCCAAACTTCATTGGCGACCTCAACATGGCGAAGGTGCACGAGGAAGCCGTCTCCCTCTACCCGAAGATCGAGGAGGAGACCGGTCTCTTCTCTGGTTGGCACGGATGTGGCGCACTGCGGTTCGCCATCTCCGAAAATGATGTCCTCTGGCACCGCCAGGTGAGTGCCCAGCTCGACCAGCTGGGGATCGAGAACGAGATCGTGGACAAGGCCCGCATCCAGGAGCTCAACCCGCTCATGGAGAACATCGACGATGTGCAGTCGGCCCTCTGGACGCCGAACGACGGCTGGGCCGATCCGACCGGCGTCACCAATGCAATGGCCAAGGGTGCCCGTCAGCTTGGTGCGCAGATCATTCGGAACAATCGTGTCACCGACATGAATCAGCTGCCTGACGGTCGCTGGGAGATCATCAGCGAGCAGGGCCGGATCATCGCCGAACATGTCGTGAACGCCGCGGGCCACTACGCGCCGCAGCTTGGAGCGATGGTGGGAATCGACGTGCCGATCGTGTCGGTGATCCACCAGTACATCATCAGTGAGCCACTCGACGCGATGAAGGCGCTCGACTTTGAGATCCCTGTCACCCGAGACCCGATCTCGTCGTCGTACTACCGTCGCGAGATTGACGGCATCCTGATCGGTCCGTACGAGACCGCTGGCGCCCAGACCTACGGTGTCGACGGAATCGACTGGAATCTCGACTTCTACTTGACCCCACCCGATCTCGACGTCATCGCCGACTGCCTCACCGTAGCCCTCGAGCGAGTTCCGGCGTGGGCCGACAGTGGCATCAAAAAGATCGTGTCAGGCCCGATCACCCACACACCCGATTCTGGCTATCTGATGGGGCCCGAAGCCGGCTTGACCAACTACTGGCACTGCAGTGGCGCGTCGATCGGCATCACGCAGGGGCCTGGCGCCGGCAAGTACCTCGCGCAGTGGATGGTCCACGGCCAGACCGAGATCAACGTGCGTGGCATGGACCCGCGCCGCTTCGGCGCTCACGCAGGCGCGTCCGGTCAGTTTGCGGTCGAAAAAGCGATCGAGGAATACCACCTCATGTATGCCACACGTCCTCCGGGCGAGCACCACCCAGCGGCCCGGAAGCAGAAGACCAACCCGCTCTACGAACGACTCGACGCACGAGGAGCGCAGTGGGAAGAAGTCTTCGGCTGGGAGCGCCCGCAGTACTTCGGTGCCCCCGAACAGCACACCTTCCTGCGGTCCAACGCCCACGACATCGTCGGCGAGGAGGTACGGGGCACCCGCGAGCGTGTCGGCATCGCTGACCTCACGGCGTTCGCGAAGTTCGAAGTCACCGGTGCCAACGCTGCCGACCTGCTGAACCGCGTCAGTGCCAACAAGATCCCGGGCAAGGATGGGGGTATGCGTCTCGTGCACATGCTGACCGATCTCGGAGGCATCGAGTGTGAGATGACCATCACCCGCCTCGGCGAGGGGCGCTACTACCTGAACTCGGCGATCATGGGCACCAAACACGACGAGGACTGGCTCAAGGACCACATCCTCGAGGGTGAGGATGTGACTGTCACCGACGTCACCGATGCCAACGGCATTCTCGCCGTCACCGGCCCTTGCTCCCGCGAGGTGCTTTCCGGGCTCACCGATGCCGACCTTCACGCACCAGCATTCCGCTGGCTCACTGCCAAGGAGATCACCGTCGCCGGTGTCGAAATGAGGGCGTTGCGGGTCAGCTATGTCGGCGAGCTCGGCTGGGAGCTCCACATGCCGATCGACGAAATGGCCGGGGTCTACGACGCTCTCATCGCCGCCGGCGAGCCCCACGGGATGGTTCACTTCGGGTCGTATGCCATGAATGTGATGCGTATCGAGAAGGGCTACAAAGCCTGGGGATCTGAGCTCACCACCGAGATCACCCCGATCGAGGCTCGCATCGAACGGTTCGTCGACTTCGACGGTGACTTCATCGGCAAGGAGGCCACCATCGCCCGGCGCGACCAGGCCGATCCGCTCTCGATGGTGCTCGTCTATTGCGAGATCTCCGACGGTGATTCCGATTTGCGTGGCAACGAGCCTGCCTACGGTTCCGATGGAGAGGTCATGGGAATCGGGACGTCCGGCGCCTACGGCCACTCGGTCGGAAAATCCCTCGGCTTCGTGTACGTGGCACCCGACTACGAGGTGCCCGGATCGACGTTTGAACTCAACATGCTCGGCGTTCGCCGCACTGCCACGGTGCTCGCCGACGCTGCCTACGATCCAACCAACGCCGCGCTTCGCGCCTGACCCGACAGGGAACCGAAATGAGCAACACCAGCGCGGTTGACAACGCGGCGACGGGAAGCCCCGGTCCGAGGCGACGCTCCGGCGGGCGCGCCGGGCGGGTCGCGGCCCGCCAGGCCCCGCTCGGCAAGGACATGCGGCCAGTGCGGCCGGGCCTTGTAGGCGGTCTGTACAAGCCGCTGACCGAGGCCGATCTACAGCAGGTCTACGACGCTGCGGTCTGGCTCCTCGAGAACGTTGGTATGGGTTCGCCCATTCCCGAGTTCATCGAGGTCGTGACCGAAGCCGGTGGCCGGGTCGAGGGAGATCGCCTCTACTACCCGAAGGCCATCGTCGAGCAGGCCATCCAGACGGCGGCAAAAATCTGGACGTGGCATGCCTGGGACGAGTCGCACTCGATTGAGGTCGGCGGCGACAAGGTCCATTTTGGCACGGGCGGGGCAGCCGTTCTCATGTACGACTATCCGACGAACTCCTTTCGGCACTCAAGTGGCGACGACGTTTACGACTGCGGCCGGCTGGTCGACGCACTCGACAACATCCACTTTTACGTCCGTACCGTCGTGGCCCGCAACCACGCCGACAGTCGGCTCCTCGACCTCAACACGGCCTACGGCGCAGTCGCAGGCTGCCGGAAGCCGATCGGCACGTCGTGGTTCGAGAAACCGCACGTGTACGAGACAGTCGCCATGCTCGACATGATGATGGGTGGCGAGGGGGCGTTCCGAAGCCGCCCGATCGTGACGGCCAACAACACGTTCGTCGTGCCACCCATGCGCTTCGCCGAGGAATCGATCAGGTGCATGGTTGCCCAGGTCGAATGCGGTATGCCGATCAATCTCCTTTCGGCCGGGCAGGCCGGTGCTACATCGCCAGCTGCGCTCGCAGGCTCGTTGGCACAGGCGTTGGCCGAGTGCCTTGCCGGCCTCACCACCGTCAACCTGATGTCGCCCGGTCATCCGTGTGTGATGGGGCTGTGGCCGTTCGTGTCCGACCTTCGCACTGGCGCAATGAGCGGCGGGTCGGGCGAAGAAGGCGTGCTCAACGCAGCAGCGGCGCAGGTGGCCAACTGGCTCGGGCTGCCATCTGGTGTGGCTGCCGGTATGGCTGATTCGAAGGTCCCCGACAATCAGGCCGGCTACGAGAAGGGGCTCAACATCGCGCTCGCCGGGCATGCAGGAGCAAATCTTGTGTACGAGTCGGCCGGCATGCTTGCATCACTGCTGAGCTGCTCGTTCGAGGGGCTCGTGATCGACAACGACATGCTCGGCTCGATCAACCGCACCGTTCGCGGTATCGAAGTCAACGAGGAGACACTCTCGACCCAGGTCATTCAGGATGTCGTCACCGGGGCCGGTCACTTCCTGGGCTCGCAGCAGACACTTGACCTGATGCAGCGCGAGTACATCTATCCCGAGGTCGGTGATCGGGAGACCCCCGACAACTGGATGGATGCCGGCGGCAAGGATCAACTCGTCCGAGCTCACGAGCGGGCCAACGAACTACTCGAGAACCACTGGCCCGACCATATCCCCGCCGACATCGACGCCCGCGTCCGCTCAACCTTTGGCATCGACGTCAAAGCGCGCCCAGGGCTCTGAGCGTCGGCCGGATACTGCTGAGTCGAAGAGCAGCGCACAGATCTCTAGTCTGAGCGGGTGACATTCGCAGACGATCCGACGCTCTCCATCCTCGATCTGGCGATCGTGAGATCCGATGAGACACCGCGGCAGGCATTCGCCAACAGCGTCGCAATGGCTCAGCGGGCCGAGGCCCGAGGGTACCGGCGGGTCTGGTACGCCGAGCACCACAACATGTCGTCGATCGCTTCGTCTGCGACGAGTGTCCTGATTGCACACGTGGCGGCCCACACCGAGACGATCCGTCTTGGTTCGGGCGGTGTCATGTTGCCCAATCATTCGCCGCTGGTCATCGCCGAGCAGTTTGGAACCCTTGCCACGCTTCATCCAGGGCGAATCGACCTCGGTCTGGGTCGGGCGCCCGGTACCGACCAGATGACGATGCGAGCGATGCGAGTCGACCCGATGGCTTCCGATCGCTTCCCGCAGGATGTGCAGGAGCTGCAGGCGTACCTGGTCGGCGAGTCCCTCGTTCCTGGCGTGGAAGCGGTTCCCAGCGCCGGCACGGACGTGCCGCTCTTCATTCTCGGTTCGTCGCTGTTCGGAGCCCAACTCGCCGCGGAACTCGGCCTCGCCTACGGGTTCGCTTCGCACTTCGCCCCCGGATCGCTCGTCCAAGCCGTTGAGCTGTACCGCAACCGTTTCAAGCCCAGCGAGTATCTCTACGAGCCGTATGCGATTGCAGGAGTCAACGTGATTGCGGCCGACACTGATGAGGATGCCGAAGCGCAGCGGCTCGACGTCAACCGCCGCCGGGTTGCTCGATTTCTGCGCATGCCCCGCGAGCTGACCGACGATGAGGCCGACGAGCTTCTTGCGTCCCCGCAGGGCCAGGGGATTGCTCAGATGACGCACTACACCGCCGCTGGGTCACCAGCGCTGGTGAAGCGGTATCTCAACAACTTCGCCAAGGAGGCCGATGTTGACGAACTCATCACGGTGCATCCGTCCCAGAAGCTGGATCAGCGTCTTCGTTCGATCGACCTCACCGCCGACGTCTTCGGCTATCCCGGTGGCGTATAGTCTGCGCCCAGCAACCGTTCTGGGGAGGACGTCCAAATGAAGATCGTGGTCGATTTCGATCTGTGCGAAAGCAACGCCATCTGCATGCAGATTGCGCCCGATGTGTTCGAAGTCCGCGATGACGACTTCCTCTACATCTTGAACGAGAACCCCGATGAGAGCGACCGCGGTCGCATGGAAGAGTGTGTCCAGCGCTGCCCCAAGCAGGCGATTTCGATTGAGGACTGAGCCATAGGCTCGATGAATCGGAAATCGATCCACGTTGTTGGCGCGTCGCTTGCTGGGATCCGCGCTGCGGAAGCGCTTCGGCGTCGCGGATTCAGCAACCGCATCGTCTTGATCGGTGACGAGCCACATCTTCCCTACGACCGGCCGCCTCTGTCGAAGCAGGTGTTGGCAGGAAGCTGGGACGCTGACCGTATTCAGCTGACGAAGCCAGAAAAACTTGAAGACCTCGACCTCGATCTCCGGCTTGGCGTTCGCGCCACCGGATTCGATCTCGACAGCCGCACGTTGGCCACCAGCAACGGTGACGAGGTAGTCGACGGTCTGCTTATCGCCACCGGTGCTCGCTGCCGAACGCTGCCCGGCACCGAAGGCATGGGTGGCGTACACGTGTTGCGCGACCTCGACCAAGCCATGGCGCTGCGAGCAGCGCTCGACGCAGAACCTGAACGGGTTGTTGTGGTCGGCGCCGGGTTCATCGGTGCCGAGGTCGCCGCCACCTGCCGCGAGCGATCGGTTGAGGTGACGATGGTCGAGGCCCTGAACACTCCACTTGCCCGAGTCCTCGGCGATCAGGTGGGAGAGATCTGTGCCGAGATCCATCGTCAGCACGGTGTCGATCTGCGAACCAACGTCGGTGTTGCACGAGTCGAGGCCGACAGTGAAGGCCGGGTTGCCAACGTCGTACTGACCGACGGCGCCGAGGTCGCTGCTGACGTCGTGGTCGTTGGCATTGGGGTCGTTCCGAACACCGAGTGGCTTGAAGGTTCCGGCCTCACTATCGACAACGGTGTCTTGTGTGATGGCACCATGCTCGCCGGCCCGGGTGTCACCGCAGCCGGCGACGTCGCCCGCTGGCCCAACCACCGATTCGACGAAGTGATGCGCGTCGAGCACTGGGACAACGCGATCGAGCAGGGTGTCCATGCAGCCGAGCGCCTTCTCACCGATGAGGTCGACGCGCGACCCTTCACCCCAGTGCCGTGGTTTTGGTCCGATCAGTACGACCGCAAGATCCAACTCGCCGGTCGAATCCGGCCCGATGACGATGTGGAGGTTGTCACCGGCACCCTCGAAGCGCATCGGTTCGCTGCGCTCTACGGTCGGAAGGGGAAGCTCGTCGGCGTACTCGGATTCAACCGTCCACGTCATGTCATGCAGTACAAAACGATGATCGAAGACGGGATCAGCTTTGCTGACGCCATCGCCGCCGGGGTCTGATTCCCGGTGACCGTAGCGGCGGACTTCCTGCTTGGTCTGGCTCTTGTTGCCGCGCTTATCGACTGGTGGGGTGTTGCGCGCCACCGGGTGAGTGTCGAGTTCATTGCCAAGCCGTTGGTCGATATCGCACTGATCGGAACTGCGCTCGCAATCGACACGCCGCAAGACGTGACCCGTGGACTCATTGTTGCGGCGTTGGGAGCGGCACTCGTGGGCGATGTCGTGCTCTCGACCCCCGACGCCCGGTTCGAAGCCGGGATTCTCGCGACGGTCGTTTCGCACGTGCTCTTCGCTGCCTCTCTCGTCGAGGAAGTCGAGCTGGCTACGGCTGTCGTTGCTGTGCTGCTCTATGTCGGGATTGGGATCGGGGCGGCACCGCAGATCATCGACGGTGCCCGTAGACAGCATCCGGCGATCGGGGTGTTGGTAGCAGGTGCGCTCTTCACCGCCGGTTTGCTCGGTATTTTTGCAGCCGGGACCGGTGTTCTGGTCGCAGCGATCGGCGGTGGGTTCTTCTTTGCATCCACCGCATTGGTCACGTGGAACCGGTTCGTCGCCCCGGCACCGGGAGGCAATGCTCTGGTGCACGCCACCGACCATCTCGGCCAGGTGGGGTTGGTGTTGTGGCTCGCCACCTGACGCTTTCGCTCGCGCTGCTGGCGGGTACGGTTGCGTGTTCGGAGCAGATCCCTGAACTGCGACGTGCCGACGTCGAAGCGGCTGTCGGCGACGCGTCCAGTGATCTCGAACTCGTCGATATCGGGTGCCCCGACGTCGACGAGTTGGGCCCTATCCCCGAAGGTGATTTCGTGCCGATCGTCTGCACCGGGTTGCTGGGCGGAGACGAAGTCATACTCGATGCCGTGCTCATCCGCGCCGGTGCCGAGTCGGTGGAGGTGACCGTCGCGGTCAGCACGCCAATCCTGGATGTGTCGACCGTTGAGGTCGACGCGGCTGCCCGGCTTGATGCCGACCTCGGCGGCTCGCCAATGGTGCGTTGCGCGCAATCATGGGTCGTGGTCAGGGTGGGACGTGAGATCAGTTGTCGGGTGACAGCCGAAGGTGGTACGGCTGGTCCGGTCGATCAACCGGCAGTGGTAAGGATCCTCGATGTTGACGGGGGCTGGGAACTCGACCTGACCCCGTAGCCCCCCGGCGATCAGCCCTGAGCCGCTTGTCATCCGGGTCAGGAAGCGTTTGGCCGTTCATGGGGTGCAACGCAGGGTCGGTTCGGCGAGGGATCGATCGCGACGGTTGTCGGGGTTGCCCCCACCCGCCAACTGATACTTCGGGTCATGCACTGCGACGGTCTGCACGCCCCGGGCCGGGTGCTCGACAGCGACCGTTCACCCTCAGGACCTCCGAGCACGGGCACGTGAGACGTCCAGGAGAAGCACGGGAGTGGTGGTCAGCAAGGTCCGAGAGACGGATCGAACCCCCGGACGCAAGCGGTTCGGCCAGCGCCGGTCCGTGAAACGGTTTCCACAGGGCCCCGCTATCCTTGCATCGTCCCCGCAGAGGGGAACCGCGGTTCTGCTCGCACAGCGGCACGGACGGCCGGGTAAAAAACCCAACGAAAGACACGAACGAATATGGCAGTAAATCTGCGTGACAAGAACGAAACCATCGCCGACATGGCGAAGGCCTTCGATCTCGCCGAAAACGACACCGGCTCACCGGAGATCCAGGTTGCGCTCCTCTCGGAGCGAATCAACCATCTCACCGAGCACATGAAGGTCCACAAGAAGGACTTCCACACCCAGCGTGGCCTGCTCATGCTGGTCGGCCGGCGTCGTCGGCTCCTGGACTACATCCGGGACAATGACGTCGAGCGCTACCGCGCGGTGATCACACACCTCGGTCTGCGTCGCTGAAAAGATGTCAGGGCGGTCCGCCGGGCCGCCCTCTCGGTTTCCTCCGGATTACTCCCGCGGAAGCCCGACGAATCCCAGTAGCAGGAACGTCCTGCGAACAACCGAACACATGGCAGTTGGTGCTTAGTCGTGAATTTCTGAGAGATCTCAGCAGTTCACGACTGGGAACTGGCGGTCGTGTGTCCGTCCCAAGGAACACAACACATGACTGAAACCATTTCCGTCACCGGCGGGTTCAGCCGCGGTGAGGGCAAGGACGCGACCTTTGAGGTTGGCAAATTTGCGCCCCTCGCTGGCGGTTCGATTACCGCCCGTATGGGCGACACTGTCGTCCTCGTCACCGCCACGGGTGCCAAGTCGCCTCGTGACGGCGCCGATTTCTTCCCGCTGACCGTCGACATCGAAGAGCGCATGTATGCCGCCGGCAGAATCCCTGGCTCGTTCTTCCGTCGTGAAGCTCGCGCCGGCGAGCAGGCGATCTTGACCTGCCGCCTCATTGACCGCCCGCTGCGTCCGGCCTTCCCTGATGGCTTCCGCAACGAGGTCCATGTCGTCGGCACCGTCCTCGGCGCTGACCAAGAGAACCCCTACGACATCCTTGCGTTGAATGCTGCGTCGCTCGCTCTGTGTGCGTCACCGGTCCCCTTCGATGGGCCGATCGGTGGCGTTCGGATGAGCTGGTCATCCGACGGTGAGTGGGTTCCCTTCCCGACTTACGAGGAGTCCGAGCAGTCGGCCTTCGACATGGTTGTCGCCGGCCGTCTCGACGGTGACGACGTCGCCGTGATGATGGTCGAAGCCGGTGGTACAGCGAACAGCTGGCAGCTTTACGAGTCCGGCACGCCGAAGGTTGACGAGGACGTCCTCGCCGGTGGTCTCGAGGCGTGCAAGGTCTGGATCCGTGAGATGATCGAACTCCAGCAGGAGTGCCTCGAGAAGCTCGGTGATATCGAGAAGATGGAGGTGCCGCTGTCGATCGACTACACCGACGACGTCTACGCTGCCGTCGAGGCCGCCGGTACCGAGCGCATCGCCGCCACCCAGATGATCGCCGACAAGACCGAGCGTCAAAACGCCGAGGCCGAGATGTCCGCCGCGCTGATCGCAGAACTCGAAGGTCAGTTCGCCGACAACGCCGATGCTGTCAAGCAGATCAAGGCTGCTGCTCGTTCGGTGATGAAGAAGGTCGTGCGGAAGCGGATCGTCGAGGAAGGGATCCGTATCGACGGCCGCAAGCCGGCTGACCTGCGCGCCGTGTCCTCCGAAGTGGGCGTCATCCCGACAGCGCACGGCTCCGGCCTCTTCCAGCGTGGCGAGACCCAGGTACTCAACATCACGACGCTCGGCATGGGCCGGAGCGACATGATGATCGATGACCTTTCGCCGACCGACAAGAAGCGGTACTTCCACCACTACAACTTCCCGCCCTTCTCCACCGGCGAGACCGGCTTCATGCGCGGTCCGAAGCGTCGCGAGATCGGCCACGGTGCGCTCGCCGAGCGTGCGGTCTTCCCCGTCGTTCCGAGCTACGAGGAATGGCCCTACACCGTCCGCACCGTCTCTGAGGTCATGGCATCGAATGGCTCATCATCGATGGGTTCGGTCTGTGGCTCGACCTTGTCGCTCATGGACGCCGGTGTTCCGATCAAGGCGCCGGTCGCCGGCATCGCTATGGGCCTCGTGCATGCCGAAGGCGAGTACGTGACGCTCACCGACATCCTCGGTGCCGAAGACGCCTTCGGCGACATGGACTTCAAAGTTGCTGGCACCACCGACTTCGTCACTGCACTCCAGCTCGACACGAAGATCGCCGGTATCCCCGCCAACGTGCTGGCCGGTGCGCTCGCCCAAGCCCGCGAGGCTCGGCTCGACATCCTCGACGTCATGCTCGAGGCCATCCCCGAGCCGCGCGAGGAAGTGCGCGACACCGCGCCGAAGATCGTCAGCTTCGAGATTCCCATCGACAAGATCGGTGAAGTCATCGGCCCCAAGGGCAAGGTCATCAACACCATCCAGGCAGAGACCGGTGCCGACATCTCTGTCGACGACGACGGCATGGTCGGCATCGTCGCCATCGCCAGCACCGACAACGGCGCTGTGGCCGAGGCCAAACGTCAGATCGAGCTGATCCTCGACCCACCGACCGCTGAAGTCGGTGCCGAGTATGCCGGTCGGGTCGTGAATATCACCAAGTTCGGTGCGTTCGTGAACATCCTTCCCGGCCGCGATGGCCTGCTCCACATCTCGAAGATTGGCGGCAGCAGGCGCATCGAGCGGGTCGAGGACGTGCTCGAGCTTGGACAGGAAGTCCAGGTTGTTGTCGAGGATGTCGATCCGAACGGAAAGATCTCGCTCAAACCGGTCGGCGATGGTCCCGAGACCACGGGTGGTGACGCTTCGGATTCCGCTCCGAGCGGCTCGTCGGACGAGGCCGCAGAAGACTCCGGTGATCGGGTCACCGTCTCGTTCGATGCTTCCTTCGACGAAGATCTCGCATCGGAGTTCGGTGACCTGGGTCCCGAGTCACCTCGCCGCTCCGGTGGCGGCGGTGGCCGTGGTCGTGGAGGCCGCGGTCGTCGGTGATCGACGGACCAATCGTTGACTGAACACCCATCGCGCGTGGTCGGGTCGTCGTCCCTGGAGGACGGCGACTCGGTCCGCGTCAGTCGGCTTGACGGCGGCCTCCGCGTGGTTACCGAGGTGCTACCTCGCTCGCGGTCGGTGGCAATTGGCGTCTGGGTCGGCGTCGGCAATCGCGACGAACCGGCGGAACTCGCAGGCGTGTCGCATTTCCTCGAGCACCTGCTCTTCAAGGGCAGCTCGTCGCGATCGGCTCAGGAAATCGCTGAAGGCATCGACGCTGTCGGTGGTGACCTCAACGCGTTCACCTCCAAGGAGTACACGGCCTTTCACGCTCGGATCCCCGAGTGGGATCTCGACTTCGGGCTCGACACCCTGCTCGACGTGCTCGTCGACCCGGGGTTCACTGCCGACGACCTCGACGCCGAACGGCAGGTCATCCTCGAAGAGTTGTCGTGGAGCGCCGACACGCCCGATGACGTTGTGCACTCGGTTCTCGCAGAATGCCTTTTCCCGGACCATTCACTCGGTTGGGAGGTGCTTGGTACCCAGGGATCGATTCGGGCCATGACTGTTGACGACGTGCGTACCTTTCACGACCAGTGGTATCGCAGGCCCAACATCGTGGTCGCCGTGGTCGGCCCGGTCGAGCACGACGAGATTGTGGCCCGAGTCGATGTGGCACTGGCCGGACGCAGTGGGGGAGGAGCTCCAGCGCGGATCGCTCCGCTCGACGCTGTGGTGTCCGATTCCAGCACGTACCGTTCGATCGAACAGGCCCACTTCGCCAAGGGATGGCGCTCACCCGGCCTGCACAGCCCCGACCGGTACACGCTTGCTGTCGCTGCGCAGCTGCTCGGCGGCGGTTGGTCGAGTCGTTTGTTCCGAGAGATCCGCGAAAAGCGCGGTCTCAGCTACTCGGTCTTCGCCTCGGCTACTTCGTTCGTCGACTCCGGGACTTTCTCGGTGTACGCCGCTACTGCGCCCGAACGTCTGACCGAACTCCGTTTTGTGATCGATGAGCAACTTGCTGAGCTCGCCGTTGACGGACCGGGTGAACGCGAGCTCGAGGTCGCTCGCGGCGGATTCGAAGGTGCAACGGTCCTTGGTCTTGAAGACACTGGCAGTCGGATGGCTCGGCTCGCGACCAACCTCTTGATCCGCGACCGAATCGTGGGTGTCGACGAATACCTTGACGCCGTACGTGCCGTTAGCGCAGGTGATGTGCAGCGAGTGATCGGCGACGTGCTCGCTGGCCCGTCGGCGGTGAGCGTCGTAGCTCCGGGCTGAGTATCGCAGCGTTGCCCGTCAGAGGCCTGGCTGGAAGACCATCAGGTAGAGCTGGACGAGGAACAGCAGCGTGATGAGGCCGCCGGCGGTGGCGAGTTTCTTCTCGGCCGTCTGGTCACCGGCCTGACCGGCCTGCCCGATCGCTTTCTCGGACGGCAGGATGGCACCGTGGAGCAGGCCGTTCATGACGATCCACACGATGATCGCAGCGACGAGCCATCCCTGGCTGAGCTTGAATACGTCCTCACTCAGGCCGGCGACACCAAAACCCAGCAGACCGCACAGGACGAGCGCCGAGCCGTAGATCTTCATGCCGTATGACGCCATGTAACCGACGACGGTCGAGCGGCCGTCGAAACCGGCTCGTTCCATCTTGCCTTGAAGCACCGGATGTGTGAACGCTGGAGCGAACGCCACCACACCAGTCAGGATGTGGAGAATGAGCAGGATGTTGTACGACGTGTCACCTATGGCTGCAAACATGACGCCGACGGTAGTGGATGGGGTCGCCGAAGGGCGGGTCTTGGCGCCTAACCTGCGGGCATGATCCGAGTTGGAGTGGTCGGTGCCGCCGGCCGAATGGGCCAAGAAGTGTGCCGAACGATCGAGGACCATGAGGGCATCGAACTGGTCGCAGAGATCGACCAAGGTGACTCACTCGAGCTGCTGACCGAGAACGGAGCCGATGTCGTCGTTGACTTCACCGTCCTCGACGTTGCTCGGGAGACCCTGGCATTCGCTGCGGCGAACAGCATCCACGCCGTTGTCGGTACGACCGGGTTCAGCGACGACGATCTCGATGACGTTCGAGCCCGGTTCACATCGAGTAACGCACTCATTGCGCCGAACTTCGCCATCGGTGCGGTGTTGATGATCCGTATGGCTGAGCTCGCTGCCCCGCATTTCGAGACGGCGGAGATCATCGAATTTCATCATCACGACAAGCGTGACGCGCCGTCCGGCACGGCGACGCACACGGCCGAGCGAATGGCGGCGGCATCGGCCGTATGGGCTGCGGATCCAACCACGCACGAGGTGTATCCCGGCGCCCGGGGCGGTGCCGGTCCAGCCGGTATCCGCGTGCACAGCGTCCGAATGGCCGGCGCGGTCGCCAATCAGGAGATCCTTCTCGGAGCGATGGGGCAAACGCTTACCATTCGTCACGACACCACCGATCGCACCTCGTTCATGCCCGGTGTTCTTGCGGGCGTGAAGCGCGTCGCAGACTTCCCCGGCGTCACCGTCGGGCTTGACGTCTACCTCGGTCTCTGACCGATCTCCTGTGCGATCACTGCTGACGCCGAAATGGGTGCTGTCCCACCTTTTCGCTGTGTCGATGGTCGTGGTGATGGTTGGTCTGGGGCTCTGGCAACTCGATCGACTCGAGGTACGCAAGGCTGACAACGACCAGATCCGAGCCGCGTCCGAGGCGCCATCTCGGAGGATCGAAGACCTGCTCGACGAACCCGACATCCTCGATCACACCGCAGTCACGCTCACGGGCGTCTACCGCACCGATCTGAGCTTCCTCGTCGCAAATCGCACCTTCGACACCCGACCGGGGAGTTGGCTCGCAACGCCGGTCGAGCTCGCTGACGGCCGCCTTGCAGTCGTCAGCCGGGGTTGGATTCCGCGCAGCGTCGTGGCGGCCGATGCGGTAGCGACGATCAGTTCGCCAACCGGAGATGTCGTGATTTCCGGCCGCTTGTTCGACAGCGTCGACGGGGGCCGGATCGGCGAAGGCCGTGCACCACTTCCTGAGATCAGTCGTATCGAACTCGACGTCGTCTCGGAGTTGTTGGGCGTCGACGTCGTCGGACGGTGGGTTCAGCTCGAATCCCAGGACCCACCACGGAGCGATCTACCGGTGCCGGTCCCACCGCCAATCCTCGATGACGGGCCGCACTTGTCGTACGCGTTCCAGTGGTTTTTCTTCTCGGCCAGTGGGGCTCTGACCTACCTGTACATCCTGCGACGACGACTTCGCGAGGCGCCCGACGGCGCCTAACGAGCTTGTCAACCCGAGATCGCTCGGTCGCGCCCGGATTCTTTCGCCTTATACAGCGAAATGTCAGCGCGATTCATCGCCTCGCTCCACGACTCCTCCGCCGGATCCCAAAGGGTCCATCCAACGCTGGCAGTGACATCGGCAGTAGTGACGACAGACCGGAGTCGCTGGATAAGGTCGTCGGCCATCGAAGAGTTCAGGCCCCTCGCCACCACGACGAACTCCTCGCCTCCCCAGCGACCGACCATATCGCTGGGTCGGATCGCCCCCGCGAGTGCCTCGGCCACCCGACAAAGAACAGCATCTCCACCCTCGTGCCCAAAGCTGTCGTTGATCGCCTTGAAGTGATCGATATCCAACAGCGCAACCACGGAGACGTGCCGGATTCGAGTCAGGCTGTCGAGATGTTGGTGGATCGAGCGCCGGTTTGCGAGGCCGGTGAGTGGATCGAGATTCGCGGCATCGATCAGTTCGATCTGTTCCCGGCTGGCGGCGAGAAAGTCTTCGCGTTCGCGGACCCACCATCCGACGATGATCAGCAGGCCGAGGTTCATTGCAACCATGAACGGCCCAAGGCGCCAGTCGTTCAAGGGATCGTCGATGAATACGGTCCGTCGGGAGCCGGCCAACGCAACCAGTCCGAGGGTCACGAGCCATGAGGTCCCGATCCCCAGTCCGACCCGCTTCTGATGCATCAAGAAGACGGCGATCAGCAGAGTCGGTATCTGGATAAGGGTGGCTACGACGGCGATGTAGGTGTCCGTGAGATCGGCCCCGTACCACGCGAACGACCATCGAAAGAGCACGACGGTCAACAGGGCATAGAGGAAGGAACGACGAACCCAATCGCTGGTGTGGCGCCAGGCGGCCAGAGCGATCAGCAACAAAGCGTTGTAGATGATCAGCACTCTGACCGACGAAGACGTCGTTTCTGCGGGGACCAGCAGTGCGAGCAGTGCCACGGACTCTGCCACCACCATGGTGACGAGGAGTGCTCGAGAACCAAGGTTCTGGAGGCCCCCGACACGCTCGTCGACAACTTGCTTTGCGTCGCGCGGCGGGGCCTCGCCAGTACTACTCATGGCCGTCGACGTTAGTCCGAGCTGGTTCGACGTGGCGCTGACTACTCGGTGTTTCGTCACCGTTCTGCGCCACCAAATCTCCACCGGAGACCGTCTAGGAGGTCGACTCGCGATCGCCTTATCGGCTGGGGGGCCGCAGCATCAGAACGGGAGTCTTCGCCAGGTATGCCTGGTACTCCGGGTCATCACCCCAACGCTTCAGGCCCCGACGTTCGATCAGCGGCACACCACTGACACGGGTGAGTAGCACGAACACGAACAGTGGCGAGATCAGGGTGGCGACCTGCCATCCGTCGAGTGCCGGGACCGCCAGGATGGCAATACCGAGCCACAGGGTGATCTCTCCGAAGTAATTCGGATGGCGAGACCACGCCCAAAGACCAGTGGCGATGAAGCGGCCATCGTTGGTCTTGTCAGCTTTGAAAGCCGACTTCTGCCGGTCGGCGGTCACCTCGATCACAAAGCCGACGACCCAGAGCATGAGGCCACCGACACCGACGATCCCGAGATCTTGCTTTGTGCCCGACGTCATCGCAGCGAGGGCAGCGCCGGCGGTGATCGTGACCCACAGGCCCTGCAATACCCAGACGCGCAAAAAGACGAGCGAATCGAGCTTCAGCGTGTCGAACCGGCCGTCTCCACCGTCGCGCGTGACCCGGCGGAACAAAAATGTGCCGAGGCGCCCAGCCCACAGACCGATCGCTGCGCCGAGAATCACTGTTCGGGCATCGAGGTCAGACGTCGTCGTGATTGCGATGACGATGACCGTCACATAGGTGATGCTGCCCGTGAGATCGAAGTAGTGCTCGGTGCGCTTCAGAAACGATGGAATATAGACGGCCAGATTCACACCGAAGGCGACGATGACGAGCCAGACGAACGTAGGTAGGCCGCCGACCTCCTCCCCGCCGTCGCTACCCGCCGCTGCGATGGCGGCTCCCAGTGCGAGCGAGACGGCAACAGCGACGACAGAAGCGGCACGAGGAGACATGGTTGCAGCGTAGGCGCCGAAGCGTGAGGTGGCCCGATCGGAATCCGGACGCGAGACTCACCGCATGGCCGAACTTACGCAATCTGTCTCGATCGATAACGAGAGCGGCGTCGCCGTCATCACCGTCGACAATCCACCGGTCAACGCCCTCAGCTGGCATGTCCGGCAGGGCATCTTCGACGGCCTCAACCAGGCGAGCGCCGACGGCGCGCAGGCGGTCGTGTTGATCTGTGCAGGTAGGACCTTCATCGCCGGCGCAGACATCAGTGAGTTCGGCGGCAGCGTCCCCGAGTCGGCCAGTCTCGCCGACGTCCAAGGTGTGATGGAAAACGCAGCGGTCCCGGTGATCGCCGCCATCCACGGCACCGCGCTCGGAGGTGGGCTTGAGGTTGCGTTAGCGGCGCACTATCGCGTCGGGCTTGCTTCATCGAAGTACGGCCTTCCCGAGGTCAACATCGGCTTGCTGCCTGGCGCCGGCGGGACCCAGCGGCTGCCCCGTCTGATCGGTGTGCCGAAGGCCCTTGAAGCGATGACGTCTGGGCGCCACATGCCGGCGGCAGAAGCAGCCTCCGACGGCTTGATTGACGAAATGATCGACGGTGACTGGGCCACCTTGCGAACAGCAGCCATTGCGTTCGCCGAGCGGGCTGTTGCCGACGGTCTGCCGCTGATGAAAGTCCGCGACCGCAACGACAAGGTCGATGGTGTTGATCCTCAGATATTCGCCGACTTCCGCGAGAAGATCGCCCGCAAGACCCGAGGTTTCCTCGCTCCCGAATACAACATCCGGTGCATCGAGGCGGCCGCGAGTTTGCCGTTCCACGAGGGGCTGAAGGTCGAGGCAGAGCTGTTCCGTGAGCTGATGACCGGCCCCCAGTCAGCCGCCCAGCGCTACTACTTCTTCGCCGAACGGGCCGCGAACAAGATTCCTGACATCGCAAAGGACACGCCGACCATCGACGTCCACAAGGCAGGTGTGCTCGGCGCCGGCACGATGGGTGGTGGCATCGCGATGAACTTCGCGAACGTCGGCATTCCGGTCACCATCGTCGAAGTCAACGACGAGGCGCTCGAGCGGGGGCTCGGGATTGTCCGCAAGAATTACGAGCGTTCTGCCAGCCGGGGCTCGATCCCGGCGGAGGCCGTCGATGAGCGAATGGCGCTGATCACCGGTTCCACCGACAAGCACGACTTCGCCGACTGCGACATCGTCATCGAGGCCGTGTTCGAAGACATGGAACTGAAGAAGACGATCTTTGCCGAACTCGACCAGATCTGTAAGCCCGGAGCGATCATGGCGTCGAACACCTCTGCACTCGACGTGAACGAGATTGCCTCCGCGACGACGCGGCCCGAGTGGGTGATCGGCATGCACTTCTTCTCACCTGCCAATGTGATGAAGCTCCTCGAGAACGTACGCGGTGACAAATCGAACGACACCGTCGTCGCGTCGACAATGGCGATCGGAAAGCAGATTGGCAAAGTGTGCGCCATGGTCGGCGTGTGCCGGGGGTTCGTCGGTAATCGCATGCTTGCCATGCGCGGCGCCGAGGCCGAGAAGATGCTGATGGAAGGTGCTACGCCCGCACAGATCGACAGCGTGCTCTATGAGTTCGGCTTCCCGATGGGTCCGTTCTCCATGAGCGATCTCGCCGGTCTCGACATCGGCTGGAAGGCCGAGAAGAGCACCTCGTCGACGATCCGTGAAGTCATGTGCGAGAGCGGTCGTCGTGGGCAGAAGAACGGTCGCGGTTACTACACATACGACCCCGAGACCCGAGCGGCTACGCCTGACCCCGACGTCGAGCAGACGATCCGCGATTTTGCGGAGGCCCGTGGCCACGAGCAGCGTGAGGTCACCGACCAGGAGATTCTCGAGCGCCTCCTGTACCCGATGGTCAACGAAGGCGCGAAAATCCTAGAGGAAGGCATCGCGATCCGCGGCAGCGACATCGACGTCGTGTGGGTGAACGGGTACGGCTGGCCGATGTATCGCGGGGGCCCGATGCACTGGGCCGATGCAGTTGGCCTCGGTGAGATCGTCGACAAGATCAAGGGCTATGACAATCGCCTCGGTGGTGCGCATTGGAAGCTCTCGCCGCTGCTCGAACGTCTGGCGACCGACGGTGGTTCACTCGCCGGTCATCAGCCCTGACGGTGAAGCGGCGCGGCAGCAGCTCCTTCCCGTGGCAGGCTTGAGCAATGACCGCTGCAATCGCCACATTCGGGCGGGTCCTGACCGCCATGGTCACCCCCTTCGCCGCCGACGGAAGCCTCGACCTCGACGGTGCACAGAAGCTGGCAAGGTGGCTCACCACCGAGGGGGGCAACGACGGGCTGATCATTGCCGGGACCACCGGCGAAAGCCCAAGCCTCACCCACGATGAGCAGATCGAGCTGATCGGCGCAGTCGCGGAAGCCATCGACGGCCCGGTCGTGGCGGGCGCCGGGAGCAACGACACGCGCGCAGCGGTCGAACTTACCGAGCGAGCTACCGCCGCGGGCGCAGCCGGGCTTCTGCACGTGACGCCGTACTACAACCGCCCATCGCAGGCCGGTTTATCCGATCATTTCCGTGCGTGTGCCGCTGCAACCGACATGCCGGTGCTGCTCTACGACATTAAGGGTCGTACGGGTCGCCCCATCGCGGTGGAGACGATGGTCGACCTCTTCGAGACGGTCGACAACATCATCGGCGTGAAGGATGCCAACGGCGATCCGGCCCAGACGGCGAAGCTCCTGTCGATCGCTCCTCCCGACACCGAGGTGTACAGCGGCGATGATGTGCTCACCCTTCCGCTCCTGTCGATCGGAGCCGTCGGCACGATCGGCGTCGCAACGCACTGGGTCGGAAACGAGATCCAGGATCTCATGAAGGCGTTCTTCAACGGCGAGGTCGACAAGGCGATCGAGATCAACCGCTCCTTGATCCCGAGCTATTCCTTCGAGACCGGCGAGGATGCTCCGAACCCGATTCCCACCAAGGCCATGCTGCGTCTGTTGGGCCTGCCCGGTGGGCCGACCCGCCCGCCGATGGGTCCCGAACCCGAATTTGTCGAGATCGAAGCGAAGGCCGTGCTGGCTGGGCTCGGCAAAGGCTGAGCCCGCATATGGCCGCACCGGTGACCATCACGTTCCTCGGCGGCCTCGGCGAGATCGGACGAAATTGTGCCGCCATCGAGACCGAGGGTCGGATCGTCGTACTCGACTGCGGCCAGATGTTCGGTGGTGACGACCTGCCGGGCGTGGACGCCGTGTTTCCTGACCTGACCTACTTGATCGAGAATGCGGATCGGGTCGAGGCATGTATCGCAACGCACGCCCACGAAGACCACATCGGCGCTCTGCCGTACCTGCTGTCGCACATGGCGATTCCCATCTATGGCTCGCCGTTCACACTCGGACTCGTCGATCACAAACTCCGCGAGCGTGGGCTGCAGAACCAAGCCGATCTCCGGCCGATCAGCGATGGCGATCGGCTCAATGTCGGGCCCTTCGACTGTGAGTTCTTGCCGGTCACCCACTCGATTCCATCCGGCAACATCACTGCATTCCACACCGAACAGGGTGTGATCTTGCACTCGAGCGATTTCAAGCTCGATCTCACCCCGGTGGATGGTCGCCGCACCGACTTGAGTCGGATCGGCGCGCTCGCCCACGATCCCGGCATTCGGCTGCTCTTGGCCGACTCGACGAACGCCGACAGCCCGGGAGCGTCGAAGTCAGAGACGGAGATCGGCCGAAACCTGGCAAGTCTCATCCGGAGTCAGGACGGACGGCGGGTAATCGTCGCTTCGTTCGCAAGTCACGTCCATCGCATCCAGCAGTTGGCCGACGCAGCGGTCGAGAGTGGTCGAATCCTTGTCACGCTCGGGTTGTCGATGCGTCGCAACGTCAAGCTCGCCCGCGACCTCGGCATCTTGCGGGTCCCGGACGCCAACATCCGCGACATCGACGATCTCGACGAGCTCGATCAGGCCAGGGCGCTCATCGTGTGCACCGGATCGCAGGGTGAGCCTCGTGCTGCGCTAACCCAGATGGCGATCGGTCGGAGCAAGTGGCTGCAGCTGGACGCGAACGACACGGTCATTTTCAGCTCACACCCGATCCCCGGCAACGAGACCGCCGTGGCATCGGTGCGAAACGGCCTCGCCCGCCACGGGGTTCGGGTATTCCACTCCGGAACGGTAGACGTACACACGAGCGGTCACGGCAAACAACAGGAACTTCAAACTCTTCACTCGGTGGCTGTTCCCGAATGGTTCGTACCCGTGCACGGTGAGTACGCGCACCTTGTAGCCCACCAGGAACTCGCTGTTCGGATGGGCATGCCCGACGAACGGGTCGTGCTGTGTGAGGACGGGGACCAGATCGTGCTGTCCGATGAGGGCATCGAGCATCTCGGGTCGATCGGAGGTGATCACCTCTACGTCGACGGCATGGTTGGTGATCTTGGAAGCACCGTTCTCGCCGAACGACGTACCCTCAGTGATGGCGGCTTCGTCGTGGTTGTGGTCCACCTCGACATGGAGCGGGGTGAGATCCTCGCCGGTCCCGACGTCATCTCACGCGGTTGGGTGGAAGTACCGGCGCTCGCTGGGCACGAGGCGGCGGTCGCCGACGCCGTCGAGGCCGATCTACTCGACGCGCTCGGGGACCCTGACGCCGATATCGAGCGGATGACCCAGATCGCACGTCGTGCCGCAGGTCGCACCGTCAACGACCGCACTCGCCGCCGTCCGATGATCGTGCCGGTCGTGCGCGAAGACTGAGCGCCATGGGTATGACGTCGTTGCGTGTGGTCGGCCCTGGTTGGGGCTATGCGATCGTCTTCGGCGCCCTCACCGTGCCTGCCGTCGTCAACGCAGCGGGCCCGGGCGAGGGGCTTGGTCGCGCGCTGTTCATCGGGGTCGGCGTCGTCGTGCTGCTGTTCGGCTGGTGGCGGCGAGGCGTGTGGTTCGCAAACGACAACAATCTCGTGGTGGTCAACTGGGTGAAGCGACAGGTGATCAAGGCTGAAGGAGCCCGACTCGAGATCAAACCACTTGGTCGGCACGATTGGACCGAGGATCTTGCCGACCCGCGTCGGGTGAAGACCCTCGCCCTCGTTGCCGCCGACGGTTCTCGCGTACGGATACGGGTGGTCGATGGGGCTTCCGGCTATCGGATCCGGCGAGCGGTCGAAGCGATCCATTCGACTCTCGAAGCCGCCAATCACGCAGGATGAGGCGAGCGGCAAGTCCCAACATTCGTCGCGAGTTATCCACAGGGGTGCCCCGGTCGAGCAAGGTCGCTCAAGTAGCGTCGGGGGTACTGTGGCCACGCAACAACGCAAGAAACCTGCGGCCAAGAAGGCCGTGAAGAAATCCGCTGCGAAGCGCGTGAGCGCTGCCGCGTCGCGCGACGCGGTCGGTTCGGTAATGGCGAGCCACCGAGCTGACATGTGGGGGATCGGATTCATCCTGATCGGTCTCTTGGCCGGTGCCGCGACCTGGCTCGGATCTGCTGGGACCATCGGCGAGGTACTTGACGACGGCATGGCTCTGGTGCTCGGCGTGAGCCGATCGGTCGTTCCGATAGCGCTTGTCGCCAGTGGTGTGGCGCTCGTGCGTGGCGGCGATCCGGAAGCCGATGACGATGTCGAGCGGGTCGCTCGGCTCATGGTCGGTGGGATCTTTGTTGCGATGGCTACGACGGGCGTTCTGCACGTCGTGCGAGGCCGCCCTGGGATCGACGATCCGATTGAGGAGCTTGGTGCGGCCGGCGGTGGCCTCGGTTGGGCAGTGGGTGGCCCGCTGCACGCCGCAGCCGATGCTGCTGGAAGTTTGCTGGTGTTGGCCGCAATCGGTATTACTGGAGCGCTCGTCGTCACCGGTTCGTCGGCCCGAGCGTTCGGCGGGGGTGTGGGTCGAACGCTCGCTCCGATCGGCACGCTGTTCCGGCGAGCGATGGCGTCGCTCTTCCACGACCCGACGCAGGGCAACGACGCCGTGACCGAGCATCGACCGCTCGAGTCCGAGGTTCGGTCGGCACCCGAGCCCGAGCCCGAACCCGAGCTAGAGACCCAACCTGTTGCGCCCGAAGCGAAGAAGCAGCGGAAGAAGGCAGAACCTGTCGCCGAGGCAACCCAAGAGTCCCTGTCGCTGCCAGCCAACAACGGCAAATGGAAGCTCCCACCGATGTCGATCCTGTCGCGCAGTGAAGCGAAGGCGATCGATCAGAATCAGGTGGCCGAACGCGGCCGCCTGCTCCAGTTCACGCTCGACCAGTTCGGTGTGCCGACGACACCGCTCGACCCGGTCGTCGGCCCGACCGTCACCCGCTATGTGCTCGAGTTGGGTGAAGGCGTCAAGGTGTCGAAGCTCGAGAGCCTGCGCAAGGACATCGCGTATGCCATGGCCTCCCCAGATGTTCGGATCCTTGCTCCGATCCCGGGTCGTCGAGCGATCGGTGTTGAGGTTCCGAACTCTGATCGGCAAGTCATTGCGCTGGGTGACATTCTCCGATCGAAGGAAGCACGTCACGCAAAGCATCCGCTCGAGGTTGCGATCGGTCGCGACATCAACGGCAAGAACGTGATGGTCAACTTGGCCACGATGCCGCACCTGCTCATCGCCGGCGCAACCGGCGCCGGCAAGTCGTCGTGTCTCAACTCGGTACTCACGTCGATTCTCATGCGGACCACGCCAGAGCAGGTTCGGATGATCCTGATCGACCCGAAACGGGTCGAGATGGGCCAGTACGACAAAGCGCCCCATTTGCTTACTGCGCCCGTCACCGATCCACGCCAAGCGGCCAATGCGCTGGCGTGGGCGGTGCGCGAGATGGAACGTCGCTATGACCTCTTGCACAAGGTCGGCTTCCGCGACATCACCGGCTACAACAATGCTGTTGATGCCGGAACGATCGAACCCGGTCTCGGGGAGGTCGACGAGAACGGCGATCCACTCGAATACAAGCGCCTCCCGTTCATGCTCGTCGTCGTCGACGAACTCGCTGATCTGATGATGGTTGCTGCGCGCGACGTCGAGGATTCGATCGCCCGCATCGCGCAGATGGCTCGCGCAGTCGGTATCCACCTTGTGATCGCCACCCAGCGTCCTTCAGTCAACGTCATCACCGGCGTCATCAAGGCCAATGTGCCTGCTCGCCTGGCCTTCGCAGTTTCGAGCCTCACCGACTCCCGTGTGATCCTCGATCAGCCCGGAGCGGAGCGTCTGGTAGGCAAAGGCGACCTCTTGATGCTCGGGCCGTCGTCATCGACGCCGCATCGCGTTCAGGGCTGCTGGGTTGAAGAGAGCGAAGTCCGCGCAATCGTCCAGCACTGGATCGACCAGGCTCCGGCCACCCCGGACGAGCAGACCGTGACTGCCAGCACGGCAACCACCGACGCCACGGCGTCAAGCATCTCGATAGATGCTCCGATCCCGGGAGCAGGTGGAGTCACCAATACGCCTCCGAGCCTCGACACCATCACGGCTGCGCCCCCGCAAACTGAAGAAGACGGCGACGAACTGCTCAGCCAAGCCATGGAACTCGTCGTCGAGACTCAACTCGGTTCGACGTCGATGCTGCAACGCAAGCTTCGCGTGGGATTTGCTCGCGCCGGCCGGATCATGGACCTGCTAGAGGACGCTGGGGTGGTTGGCCCCTCGACAGGCTCGAAGGCGCGTGACGTTCTGATAACCCCTGAGGAGCTTGCTGCTCGGCGCGGCCAGAGCTGAGTACCCTTCCCGTCGATGCTTGTTGGCCTTGTCTCAACGCTTGTTGGTCTGGCGGTGCTCGCAGTGGCGGCCGACCACTTCGTTCGCGGAGCTGCTCGTATCGCCGTCGCTAGAAGGGTCTCGCCGGTCGTCATCGGAGCGGTACTGATCGGGTTTGGAACCAGTGCACCCGAGATGGTGGTGTCTGGTCTTGCCGCAGGCCGCGGTGATCTCGACATCGGAGTCGGCAACATCGTCGGCTCGAATGTGGCGAACATCAGCTTGGTGTTGGCTGCTGCGGCGACGGTCGCTGTCATTCCGGTCAGTTCCAGCACGATCAGACGTGAAGTTCCGATCTCGCTTGCATCGGTGATCGTCTTCGCCCTCCTCATCCAGGGTGAGATCACGCGGCTCGAGGGGGCCTTGCTCGCAGCGCTCATTGCGATCTTCCTCGTCGTCATCCTTCGGGCTGGCGCCACCGGTGACGTGAGTTTCGACGACGACGTCTCCGACATTGTCGGTGACGAACCGTTTCACTTCCGCTACGAGTTGCTTCGCAC
>CAJQPN010000039.1 GCA_905480195.1 uncultured Acidimicrobiales bacterium | reverse complement strand
GTAGCGCCGTCCCTCGTGATCGAAGAGCTCGACCCCATCACCACGGACGAGGTGTAGCGGCTCCCGGTAGAACAGCGGCGTCCCTGCGCCGAGCGCCCGGTCTCGCCGGGAACCGAGTTGTGCGGAATGTTCCGTGGTCGGCATTCCCCGACCGTAACCGCAGCGCGGTACCTTGCGCCTCGTGTCCGAAACGACCTACGACGCCATTGTCATCGGTGCCGGCTTCGGTGGTCTCTATGCGCTGCACCACCTCCGCGACGAGATGGGACTGAACGTTCGCGGGTTCGACGGGGCGAGTGACGTCGGAGGTACCTGGTGGTACAACCGCTATCCAGGGGCGCGGGTCGACGCGCCGAGCAGCCCGTTCTACGCATACACCTTCAGCCAAGACCTCGTCGACGAGTGGGTCTGGCCCGAAACCCAGAGCACCCAGGCTGACGTGCTGCGCTACGTCGAGTTCGTCGCCGACCGTCTCGACCTTCGGCGCAACATCACGTTCGACACTGTCGTCACCGATGCCCGCTACAACGATGCGACCCAGCACTGGACGATTGAAACCGATCAGGGAGCAAAGGTGACGGCTCGCTTCTTGATCTGTGCGGTGGGTGCCCTCTTCGTTGCGAACAAGCCTGATTACCCGGGGATCGACGAGTTCACCGGCGACATCTTGCACACCGGTCGATGGCCGCACGAACCGGTGACGTTCGAGGGTAAGCGTGTTGGCGTGATCGGTACCGGTTCGTCGGGGGTCCAAGTGATCCCCCAGATCGCGAAGTCCGCCGAGCACGTCACCGTTTTTCAGCGCACCCCGCAGTACGCGCTACCAGCGCGCAATCGGCCGCTGCCGCCCGAAGATCTCGCCGAGTACCGAGCCAACTGGAACGAACTCCGTGGTTCGATGCGTCACCGCGGCGGATGGCCGTTCCCGACGACCAAGTTGCAAGCCGCTGATCACTCCCTCGAGGAGCGATATGCCCGCTACGAGGAGATGTGGCAGCGCGGTGGCATGCATCTCGCCATCAACAGTTTCCAAGGCGTGTATTCCGACGAAGCACTCAACGATGAGATTGGTGCGTTCGTGCGAGGCAAGATCCGTGACATCGTCGACGATCCGGACACTGCGGACAAGCTCATGCCGAGTTATCCGTTCGGCACCAAGCGTCTGATTCTCGACAATGGCTACTTTGAGACGTTCAACCGTCCGGCCGTCACGCTCGTTGACCTCCGAGCCGACCCCATCGAGCGGTTCAGCGACGCAGCGGTACACACCGCTGAAGCCGAGCATCCGATCGACATGCTCGTGCTCGCCACTGGCTTCGACGCAGTGAGTGGATCGATGCTGCAGCTCAACCCGAAGGGTCGAGGGGGGCTATCGCTACGCGACAAGTGGGCGGATCGGTTCGACACCAGCCTCGGGATGACTGTGGCCGGCTTCCCGAACCTTTTCATGATCCACGGCCCCGGCTCACCCGGCGTGTTCTTCACCATGCCGCTCGGCGCTGAGTTACAGACCAAGTGGATCGACTCGTGCATCCGTCACCTTGAGGCAGAGGAGTTCGGCGCGGTCGAACCCACCGTGGAAGCGGAAGCGGCCTGGGATGCCGAGATCCAAGGCATTGCGAACCGCACCCTCTACCCGCGGACCGACTCTTGGTACATGGGCGCAAACATCCCGGGCAAGCCGCGACAGTTTCTCGGTCATCTCGGCGGGTCGATGTACTTCAACCGTCTCACCGAGATCGCAGAGGCCGGCTTCGAAGGGTTTGTTTTCGAAGCGCGACGCTAATCGTCGGCGGCGATTCCGACCCCATGGGAACGAGCGCACTGCCGCCCGTCGCGGGAAGTCGCGTTACGTTGCTGCGCGTAGGGGAGTGTTCCACTGAGAAACACGACGATTCCGGCACAACCGAATGAGCAGGTTCGGTCGGGCTGAAACTGGTCGTCCGGGCACAGGTGCCCGTCGCTGGTTCGCCCGAAGGGAACGGATCCGCTACAAGAGAGTCCATGTCAGGGCCAATCGACCATCGGCTGACGACCCGGCAAATGGCCGAGTTCGTGACCAACGGGTTCCTACGGTTCGATGCCGTCGTCCCTGCCGAGATCAACCGGCGGGCTGTTGTCGAGATCGAGCAACTGATGCGAGAACGATTCGGGCCCGACGGCATGCAGCCGCCGAGAACCGGAACGCCACTCTCGGCGTGCTACCCGGCGCCATCGGCAATCGGCGACTATCTGCGGCTTCCTGAGGTGCACGGGGTGATCGAATCGCTCGTCGGGCCCGACCCGCGTTTCGATCATGACTGGACCCACCATGTTCCGGCAGGATCGACCTACGACCAGCCGCTCCACACCGATGCGATCACCGACACGGCCGCTCCGAGCTTCGACATCCAGCTGTTCTGGTTTCTCCATGACGTCGCCCCCGGCGAAGGCGGAACCCGTTTCGTTCCCGGAAGTCACCTGCACCGGGTCTCGCCGTCGCTCGACCGCTACCAACACATCAAGGGAGAGCAGCAATTCGCCGGTCCAGCCGGGACCGTCATGGTGTTCCATCACGGGTTGTGGCACGCCGGGCAACCCAACCCGGGCGTGAAGGGTCGACTGATGCACAAAACCCGACTCAACCCGATGGTCCCGCAAGTCCGGCTGTGGAACACCGCCGACCTCGACGAATTGCACAATGATCCTTCGGACCATCAGTTCGCCACGATGCAGGCCGACAGCGTGGCGCAACTCTTCCGGACGAACCATCCGTGGCACGGCACGACCGAGTCGCGGAACGAGCAGATGCAACGAGCGTTGGCGTGGCGTTATCTGACCGGTGACGAAACCTATGACGTCGATCATTACCTCACCCGTATCGCCGACCGAGACGGGCTGGTTTCGTGATGGAGCGTCAGCAGGTTCTCTATCTGTGGGGGAGTGGCTCCTCGCTTGACTCCGGCGTCATTGCCTGGGCATTTCACGATGGGACCGGCGGGGTCGGGCCGGCCCTGCCCGAGGGTGATCCGCCTTACGAGACGAGCGCGGAAGCCCTCTGTGACGGCTGGTTCCTCCTGCAGAGCGCGCAACTCATCCCCCCTGCGCTGGGTTTCGAACACACGAACTCGTACCTCGAGCACGAGTTCGTCTTCGAGCGCCGGGTCGAGGTCTGAGGCTACGTTCGACCTGTCCGAGAAGGAGTCGACATGACCGAACTGTGGCAGCGAACGGCAGTGGAACTCGCCGAGGGGATCCGTCGCCGAGATCACACGGCGACGGAGGCACTCGAGTCCGTGCTTTCACGCGTCGACGATCGGAATCCCCATCTCAACGCAATCACCTACGACTGTCGAGACGCAGCGCGCGCCGAGGCCGCTGCAGCTGACGAAGGCGTTGCCGCCGGAGTGGAACTCGGCCCGCTCCATGGTGTGCCAGTCACCATCAAGGAGAACGTTGATCAAGCGGGAACCCCCAACCCCAACGGTGTCCCGGCCTTCGCAGACCTGATCGCGTCCACGGACGCGCCGCTGGTTTCGAACCTCCGAAAGGCCGGTGCCGTGATCTTCGGCCGGACGAACACGCCTGAGTTCTCGATGCGGGCCACTACCGACAACCCGCTGCGCGGGCGGACGAGGAACCCGTGGGATGACGAAGCGAGCCCGGGGGGTTCGTCGGGTGGAGCCGGCTCGGCGTGTGCTGCGGGGTTGGGCCCGCTGCATCACGGCAACGACATCGGCGGCTCGCTTCGCTTCCCGTCGTTCGCCAACGGCACCACGACCGTGAAGCCGAGCAGCTTCCGCGTGCCGGTCTTCAACGCCACTGCAACCGCCGAGCGGCCGCTGCTCTCCGCCACGATGTCGTGTCAGGGCATCATCGCTCGCACTGCGGCTGATGTTCGCCTCGCTACGTCGGTGATGATCGCCCCTGATCCGCGCGACCCGAACCACGTGCCCCTGCCATGGGAAGGTCCGGCGGTCGATGGGCCGATCACCGTCGCTGTGACAACCGAAAGCAACGGGTACAACATGCACCCGGCGATGGGTGAGCTCGTCGAGCGCAGTGCTGAGATGCTGGCCGATGCCGGGTATCACGTGGTTCACGTCGACCCACCGTCGATTCTCGGGCCGGCGAGGGAATGGTTCCGCGCCGGAGTCACCGAAATGGGCCTTTCGCTCGGGCCGGCCGTCGCCACCCACGGCAGTGAGACCATCCAACAGGTCTTCGAGTGGTACTACGAACTCGGCGAGATCCTCGACCGCGATGACTACGTCCAATCGATGGGTGAACGGGCTCGGTACCTCCGAGAGTGGAGTCTCTTTCTCGACGAGTACCCATTGCTCGTCACACCGTTCCTCATGCGGCCGCTCTACAACTGGAATGACGATGCTCAGAGCTTCGAAGTCCTGAAGGACATCTTCGATTCGTCCATGTACAGCTGCGGAACCAACTATCTCGGACTCCCGGCGGGCGTGTTCGGTGTCGACCTCGTCGAAGGACTGCCGGCGGCGGTGCAGATCGTCGGGAGGCGTTATCGCGAGGACCTGGTCGTCGATGCGATGGAAGCTGTGCAGGAACGCAACGGCATCCTCACCGATCGGCTCTGGTCGAGGGACTAATCACCGGTTGACGCTGCCGGGCGCGAGTCCGACGGCGCCTCAGAAGATCGGAAAGACATCACGCGGCGAGCGCTCGGCGCGGGCGAGCGCCGCCAACACACCCCAGACCCCATGGCGGTCGACGCCGATGCCCATGCAGATGTCGACAACCTCGGCTGGGCCGCGTGGATCGATCTCGGGCTGAACGACGCCGGTGCTCGTTGTCAGATCATCGAGGTGGAGCAGCACCTCGATGAGGCGCGTCCGGCAGAAGTCGTCGAGGGTGAGCATTCGCCCGCCGAGCGCTGTCAGCAGGCGATCTTCGGGCTCGTCGGCAAATCTCGATGCCAGGTCATCGGCAAGCTGGCGGCACTTGGCCGCCATTGCCAGTTGCCCGATCGCCGCCTCGTCGGCGGAGACGTCCCTTATCTGATTGTGGATCGGAGCCTCGACCGCAGCCCGGAAGTAGGTGACTGGCGTGAGCAGCTCGCCGTCGGGTCGCCGGTCGACGGGGGTTCGGTCGAGGTACGCGATCGTTGCACCGGCGGCGCGCACGAGGTGGGCGCAGAGCGCGCCCACCGTCATGCCTTCGAGGGCGGAGGGTTGTTCCCAACGGTCGGCCGTGGCTGCGTCGGCGATGACGTCGGCCCCAGCTGCGACCGCTTCGACGACGAGGGAACGAAGGTCGGACGAGGACAGCGAACTCATGAGGCCAACCTAGATGACAGCGCCAAGCGACTCTCGCCCCGTCGCTAGAGTCTGGGAATGTCCATCCGTGCAGAGGAACGCGACATCATTCGCGAACTGCTCCACCACGTCGAGCACAAGTCCACGGAGATGTTGCCTGAGGTCGGACTGAACCCGACGTCGAACTACACCGACCCGCTCAAGCTCCAACGAGAGATCGACGTTCTCTTCCGAGAGTTTCCGATTGCGATCGCGCACCGTTCCGATCTTGCAGCGCCGGGTGACTTCCTCACCCACGACGACACCGGCGTGCCGATTCTGGTGACCCGAACCGAATCGGGTGCTGTGAAGGCCTATCTCAACGTGTGCCGCCATCGAGGGGCCCGTATCGAGGACGAACCGTGTGGACATTCGCTCCGGTTCACTTGCCCGTACCACGCCTGGACCTACGACCTCGATGGCGCCCTGCGAGGGATGCCGCAGCCGGTGGGCTTCGACGCCGTCGACCGCAATGAGCGCGGGCTGGTCGAACTCCCGGCCTATGAAACGCATGGGCTCATCTGGGTGGTTCCCTCACCCCAGGCCGACGACATCGACATGGCCGCATGGCTGACGCCGTTTGACGAACAGTTCTCCGATCTCGATCTCGGCGGCCACGTTGTGTTCGAGAAATGGGCGCTTCACCGAAACATGAGTTGGCGCCTCGCGCTCGAGGGTTTCCAGGAGTCCTACCACTTCTGTTCTGCTCATCGTGAGAGCGCCTGCTCGAACTACCTCGACAACCAGAGCGTCTGGGCCGACTACGGGCCCCATGTGCGTCACTCCGTGCCGCTGCCGTCACTTGTTGATCTGCGGGAGGTGCCGGAAGGTGAGTGGGAATACCGGCGTCATTTCATGACGCAGAACTTCGTCTTCCCGGCCAACTTTGTGCAGGCGATGACCGACCACGTCTATGTCCACACGATCATTCCGACCGGTCCGGGTACGTGTGTGTTCCAGTGCATGATGCTCGTGCCTGAGGCGCCAGTGACAGAAAAGATCGCACAGTATTGGCGAGCCAATTACGACGTCGTGCGGCGGGTGTTTGACGAGGACTTCGCGATTGGCGAGGGGATTCAACGCAATTTCGATGCCGGGGTCAACGATTCCTTCGTCTTCGGCCGCTACGAGTGCGGGCTGCACTTCGGTCAGCGGTCCATCGACGCTGCACTCGCCGGAGAGATTGCCCCGCCGCGTCGGTGATTCACATCTTATGTCAGTAAAGTTGGCACAAGTTTAGTTGTCGATGATCGAGGAGCGTGATGACAGAAGTTCGTGAGAGCATCGAGATCGCCCGCCCCCGTGCGGAGGTCTGGGCGGTCCTTGCCGACTTCGGAGCCATCGTGGATTGGGCCCCGAACGTCGATCATTCATGGCTGGCCACTAGGGCTGAAGGCGAGGTGGGCGCAGTCCGTCGGGTGCAGGTCGGTCGCAATGTGTTGCTCGAACGGATCGTTGAGTGGACACCTGGCGAGGCCCTCGCCTACGAACTCGAGGGACTCCCACCGGTCGTTCGATCAGCCACCAATCGTTGGTCGCTTCTGGACCAGGGTGGCGTTACCGCCGCCACGCTCACGACCTCGATCGATACCGGCTCACGGCCCCCGCAGCGAGTGATCGGACGAGTGGTCGGCCGAGCCCTCGCCAAGGCATCGCGCCAGATGCTCGACGGCCTCAGGGTGCATGTGGAGCAGAAGGCATGACCCGCCCTGATGTCGTCGTCTTGATGACCGACCAGGAACGGGCCGCGCCGCCGTATGAGAGCGAGAAGTTGAAAGCCTGGCGGCGCAAGACACTCCACGCCGAGGCCTGGTTCGACGACAACGCCATCAACTTCCGCCGGCACTACACCGGGTCTTTGGCATGTGTGCCGAGCCGGCCGACGATCTTCACCGGCCAGTATCCCGATGTCCATGGTGTCACCCAGACCAATGGGCTCGGAAAGATGGCTGATGACTCGCGCATGCGTTGGCTGCGCGAAGGCGAGGTGCCGACACTGGGACACTGGTTCCGAGCCGGTGGCTATGACACGCACTACGTGGGCAAGTGGCACATCACCCATGCAGACCTCACCGACCCCGAGACGGGCGACGTGCTGTTCACCCACGGAGACGATGGGTCGGTGAAGCCTGAAGCGGTGCAGGCGTACCTTGACGCCAATGTGCTCGATCCGTTCGGCTTCTCGGACTGGGTCGGCCCGGAGCCTCACGGGGCGCGTCCGGCGCTGTTCGGTCTGATTTGCGATGGGATTTATGCCAACCGGGCGATCGAGTTTCTCCGAGAACGGTACGAGCGGCGAGCTGCCGGAGACGAGGCTGCACGCCGACCGTTCCTCTTGGTGGTGAGCTTCGTCAATCCTCACGACATTGTGGCCGCGCCTGGCTGGCTCGGTCGGTTCGGACCAGACGCCCCGTTCGTTGACGATCCACTCAACCCTCCCGATGTGCCCGAGTCTCCGACCGATCGCGAAGATCTGTCGACCAAGCCTGCTGCGCAGATCGCCTTCCGGGCCTCCTATCCGACGACGTATGGCCCTGCTCCAGCTGTTGAGGTGGCCTACAAGAAGCAGGCGCAGGCGTACCGCAACCTCTACTACCGGTTGCATGTCGCCGCTGACCGCCAGCTCGAGCGGGTGCGCGAGACGGTCGTCTCCTGCGGACACGACACAGTCCTCGTCCGTACCGCAGACCATGGGGAACTGCTCGGCGCCCATGGCGGGCTGCATCAGAAGTGGTTCAACCTGTACGACGAGGCCACGCGTGTGCCGTTTGCGATCGCCCGAACCGGCGAACGCGCGACGGTCGCTCGGAACGTGATCGATGCTCCGACGTCTCATGTCGACGTGGTGCCGACCCTTCTCGGGGCTGCAGGGATCGACGTCGAGACGGCTGCGATCAAACTCCGTGGACACTTCACCGAGTTTCACGCTCTGCCAGGTCGAGACCTGATGCCGGTCGTTGACGGCGCCGACGCCGATCCCGATCGAGTCGTCTACGCCATGACGCGAGACAACATGCCCGAGGGCGACACCGGTGCGAGTGGGATGGCCCGACGCTTGGGTCGTGTGGACAAGCAACTTCCGCCGCTGCGCATCCAGGTCCCGGCCCACGTTCCCGCCAACTTCGAGAGCATCGTCAGCCGAGTCGCTGAAGGAGATGTGCTGGCCGGCGAAGGGCATCTGTGGAAGATCGTTCGAAGCTTCGATGATCCCGAAACCTGGACCGAGCCCGGTGTCCGCCACCTGGCGAGCACCGGCGTCGGCGGTGACACCTACCGCACCGAACCCCTGCCCGACCAGTGGGAGTTGTACGACCTCGACACCGATCCCTTCGAGGCCGACAATCGCTGGAACGACACCGAGGTGGCCGCAGTCTTCACCCTGCTGGTCGATCGCCTCGCGGCTGAACGCACCCGCGCCGTTCCCGCCCGAAACGAACCATGGCCATACGCCACCCGTGCCCAAAGGACCCCAATGAGGACCCCTCCACCCCCCGCCCGCGCCCTCCGCAAGCTGCTGCAGCGAGCCGGCATGCACCCCGAAGACACCGAGAGCATCGACGTCGACCTCACCGGCCGGCGAGCGCTCGTGATTGCTACCAACCACGGTGTTCTCGACGTGGGCAAGCCAACGGGTGTGTTCGCCAGTGAGATGACCGTTCCCTACTACGCCTTTCGCGACGCCGGCATGGACGTCGATCTGGCAAGTCCGGCGGGTGGCGCAATCCCGGTCGATCCGCAGTCGCTACGGGCACCGTTGCGGACGGAAGCGTGCGATCGCTTTCTCGCGGACGATGACTTCCGCGCAAAGACCCTCTGCTCCTACGCGATCGCCGATGTCGACATTGACAGCTACGACATTGTCTGTCTGGCCGGGGGATGGGGCGCAGCCTTCGACCTCGGCTTCTCTGAGGAACTGGGTGCACAGATGACGCGGGCGAACGCGAACGGCGCCATCATCGGAGGTGTGTGCCATGGGCCGCTCGGTCTTCTCAAGGCGACGGCGCCTGATGGTTCGCCCCTCGTTGCTGGTCGCAAGGTCAGCGCGGTCACCGACAAGCAGGTCCGTGAACTCGGCATCACCTCAACGCCGCACCACCCAGAAACTGAACTGCGCAAGCTCGGGGCTGAGTTCGAGAGTCAGACCCGACGTCGAGATCCCCTCGCCAATCACTGGGTGGTTGACGGAAACCTCGTCACCGGTCAGAACCAGAACGCAGCGCCGATGGTCGCTCGAGAGATGCTCCGGCTCGCCTCGGAACGCGCCAGCTAAGTTCGGTTCTCGATGGCCGACGTCGACAAGGGCACCAAACCACACGACGGGCGCGTCGCGCGGCGGCAGCGAAACATCGAGGCTGTGCTCGACGTCGTACTTGCCATGTTTGCCGAAGACGCCATGTTTCCCTCGATGGAGCAGGTGGCGAAGCGGTCGGGTCTGTCGCTGCGATCGCTCTATCGCTACTTTTCCGACCCCGGCGAGCTCCGCGAGGCTGCGATCGCTCGCAATGACGAAGTGGCGCGCTCATTGACGAAGTTGCACGCAATCGGGGAGGGGCCACTGAAGCGGCGAATCAGCGACTTCGTCACGATGCGCATCTCACTGCACAGCGGCATGGCTGCGGTGTTTCGTGCAACCGTCGCCAACGCAACGCGGCACCCTGGTGTCGAAGAAGCACGGGCTCACAACCGGACGATGATGCGCGAGCAATTTGAACTGCAATTCGCCCCGGAGTTGTCGGGCATGTCCGCCGAGCGTCAGAAGACGGCGGTCGCCGCCGCTGACCTCCTGACGCAGCTCGAATCGATCGAGTTTCTCCGAACATTCCGCGGCTTCTCGGAGACCGAGGCTCGAAAAGTCCTCGTTGACAGTCTTGAGGCGCTCTTGGGCGACATGGAGAGGGACGGCTCACCACCCTGAAGGGAGGAGAAAAGCACCCTGCTATCTATTGCCACAGAATGTGACAATAGATAGGTTACGGCGCATGCCCGGGTACGGACAGATCGACCACGACTACGGCATCAGCCTTGCCACGACAGCGCCCGCTGATGACGGACCGATCTGGATGGTCAACCTCATGCGGTACAAGGATGTCGCCGAGTATCGCGACGGGCGCGAGACGCAACGAACCGGCCGAGAGGCCGACGACGAGTACATGCCCACGGACTCACTCACTGGGGTGGGAGCAAAACTCGTGTACGTCGCCGATGTCGAGGATCAGTTCCTCGGCGACGGAACCCAATGGGATCGCATCGGAATCGTGAAGTACCCGACGAGGCGAGCATTCATCGAGATGCAAAAGCGAGACGACTTCCGAGCATCGCACGAACACAAGGAAGCGGGTATGTCCGAGACCATCGTGATCGGCTGTTTGCCGCTCGACGTGCCCTCGGTCGCTGGTAACGCGATCGTCGACTGGGACGACGTCCCGCATCCGCCCAACGACGACGACGGTCCGTACACGATGATGCACGTCATCGCCTTCCACGAAGCAGACGGGGCGACGCAGACACCAGGCAACATGAAGGCGTACCAGCAGGTTGCCGGATCGATCGCCATTCCCAACGGCGTTCGGATCGACGGTTGGTTCTCTGCAGAGGGCACCATCCTCGGCGATGGGCGCCGGTGGCATCAGGTCCGGTTCAACACCTTCCCGAGCAAGCGCGCCTTCACGGCCGTGGCCATGGATCAAGACCGACGTGAGGCGCAGAGCGAGTATCGCGTCACTGCCATCGCCGACACCTACGCACTTGGCCTTCGACCGACCCTCAACCATCTCGCTGCGTCGATCGAGTCCAGTCGATGAAGATCCTCCAGAGCCCGCCCGATGCCGTCGACGGTCTGCCTGGTTATCCGACCGAGCGCAGCTGGGTCGAGATCCCGTCTGGTGATGGGCAGATCATCCGCATCAACGTCATTGACGCCGGTCTTCCGTTCGGGCACCCCGTTGTCCTGCTCCACGGTAACCCTTCGTGGTCGTACCTCTGGCGCCACCAGGTCGGCCCGCTGGTCGATGCCGGGTACCGGGTGATTGTCCCCGACCTGGTCGGTATGGGTATGTCTGACAAGCCATCGATGCTCGACGACTACTCGGTAGAGCGCCACGTTGAATGGATGCGCTGCCTGCTGATCGACGAACTGGCCCTCTCGGGTTGCACGTTCGTGCTGCACGACTGGGGCGGGATCATCGGGATGAGACTCGCGGCCGAACAAGCCGGACTCGTCGACCGGATGGTCGTCTCCAACTCCGGCCTCCCGTGGCGTGACATGACCGAACCGCTGCCCGATGACATCGACGCCACGGGGCCCTATGCCGAGTTCCAGGAGATGGCTCGTCTCGCCCCCCTGTGGGAACCGTGGACGCTGCTCTCGATGGTGTTGTGCAAGGAACCAACCCTGGAGCAGATCGCCGGCTACCACGCGCCCTATCCCGACCCTGTACTCACCATCGGCAGCCGAGCATTCACCCAACTCCTGCCGACGCGACCCGACAATGCGATGTTTCCCGCCAACGACGAAGCGTGGAAGATCCTCGACGAGTGGCATAAACCGGTACTCACGATCTTCAGCGACAGAGACACGGTCGCCCCGAACGGCTGGAAGATGATCGTAGATCGAATCCCCGGTGCAGTCGGTCAACCGCACGTGATCCTCGAAGGAGGGGGTCACTTTCTCCAAGAAGACATCCCCGACGCGTACAACGACGCACTGCTCTCGTGGCTTGAGGAGACCTCGTGACCTACGCTCTCTACGGCGCTCCGGTGTCGCTCTACACCGGCAAGGCTCGGGCCTACCTTCGTCGCCAAGGAATCGACTTCGTCGAACGCTCTCCCGGATGCGACCGGTATCTCAACGAAATCGTTCCCCAGATCGGTCGCTGGATCATTCCGGTGCTGGAGACGCCCGACGGTGAGATCATCCAGGACGGGGCCGACATCATCGACCACTTCGAAAAGGGTCCCGGCCAAAACCTCAAGGCGTTCGACAGCTACC
The DNA here is from genome assembly GCA_905480195.1 of uncultured Acidimicrobiales bacterium. Classification (GTDB taxonomy): domain Bacteria; phylum Actinomycetota; class Acidimicrobiia; order Acidimicrobiales; family Aldehydirespiratoraceae; genus UBA11606. The sequence continues at coordinate 16,266 of CAJQPN010000039.1, read as the reverse complement.
CGCACGATGCCACATTGCGGGCGATCGCTCACGTGTTCGAGATGTTTGGCGGCGAAGGCCTGCTTCGGCCGGCAATGCACTACCGCTGGAACTTCGACGACCAGAATCTCGACTACCTCAACGCCGAGTTCTCGTTGCTCGTACCTCCTGGCAGCCACGACGAGGAAGGCTTTCTCCACAACAGCGCCAGGATGCGAAGGGCGGCGGTCGGATTCGGTGTTGTTCCCAATGCGTTCGAACTGATCGAGGCTGGCTTCGAGGAATTCCTCGGCCTCTTCTCGTTGCACCTCGCCGAACATCCCTATCTGTTGGGCGGCTATCCCACGATCGGCGACTTCGGCCTGATCGCTGCGCTGTGGGCGCATCTGTATCGCGATCCTGCGCCGGCGATGCTCATCAAACAGCGAGCTCCCCGCGTCGGGCGTTGGGTCGAACGCATGACCACGACCGAGTCGTACCTCCATGAGTTTCCCGATCACGACGGATCGCTCGTCGATACCGAGACATTGCCCGCCACGCTGCTCGACCTGATGCGTTACGTCAGCGTTGAGTATCTGCCGGAGCTGATTGCTCATGTTGAGGTGGCCAATGAACATCTCGCTGCCAACCCGCAGATCAAGGCTGGAACGAACGGCCTCGAACGTCCCGGCGATCGGGGGCTCACGGGCGGACGCGGGCTCGAGGGTCGTGGCACCGCCACCTTCGAATGGCGAGGGATCGAACTGACGACGGCGGTGATGCCCTACCGCTTCTGGCTGATGCAGAAACTGCATGACGACTTGGCCGGTGCAAACCCCAACGCGAAGGCCCACACTCGTAACGTATTCCGGTCCTGTGGTCTGGAGAAGTGGCTCGACCTGCGCACAACCCGGCGGGTCGAGCGCGTGAACAATCTGGAAGTCTGGGGACCCGAGGAGACCTGATGGCCAAGACCCCAATCATTGCGATACTGCGGCAGCTCCTCGGAGGTGTCGACAACGACGAGCTTGCTCGATACGCCCGCCCGCCCGACCCTGCTGACTACGAGATCCCCGAACTCGATGGTTCGGGGCCGCGAGCCGCCGACATCTCGCTCGAAAGCACCGCAGCCGACGCCAGCTGGAACGTGTGGCCGGCTCGCATCCTCGGCGAGTGCCGTGAACCCCTCGTCGCGGGGGCCGCCGACATGCGGGGCGTGTGGGAATGCTTTGAGGGGCGCATGAAGGGCCACGTCGAGCGGGTCGAGCAGGCCGGGAATCGCGTCACGATCACGACCGGGGGCCTCGTCCACGACATGTTCTGCGATGGCACCCTCGACAAGGGCGTGGACGACGTTGCCGGAATCGGAGGCCACCGCATCCGGGTCGCTGCGACCTGGGAGGACGGCGTGCACAAACTGCGACCGTTCAACAAGAAGGTCGTCGCCGTCACCCGCCGTGTCGAGGGCTCTGGAAACGACGCCGTGATGATCTGGCGTTACGGCCCAAGCATCAACCGTTTGCGTCGCCTCACCGGCCCGCCCCTCGATCACCCCGCCACCAAGGCGGCCCACGAAGCAGTAGAGGAAGACAACTGATGGAGATCATCCTTACCGGAACCGGCACTCCGATTCCTGATGCAAACCGGGCCGGGCCGTCGACGCTGGTCAAGGCGGGCGAGACCCAGATCCTCGTGGACGCCGGACGCGGTGTGGTCATGCGCCTCGCCGGAGCGTTAACCGGTGCCCCCGCGCTCGACGCCGTCTTGATCACCCACCTGCATTCGGACCACGTGTGCGCACTCAACGACATCATCACGACGCACTGGGTCATGTCACAGGAGAGTGCAACGTTGAAAATCTTCGGCCCGGTGGGTACTGAGGAGTTTGTCCGCCGCCAGATGCACGCGCTCGAGCCTGACATCGGGTATCGGATCGAGCATCACGACTTCCTCGAACGAGGTCCGCAACTGGAGGTCACCGATCTCGAAGCCGGTGACTCGTTCTCGGTCAACGACGTGCACGTCAGTACCGCAGCGACCGAGCATTCGCCGGTTAAGCCAACGATCGGGTTCCGACTCGAACACGACGGATCGACAGCTGCGCTGGCCGGTGACACCTTGCCCTGTGACGGGGTCGACGAACTCGCCCGAGACGCAGACGCGTATGTGCAGACGGTCCTTCGGCGTGACATCCTCGAACAGATCCCGATCCAAGGCATCCAAGACATCCTCGACTACCACTCAGGAGTCGTCGAGGCAGCGCAGACAGCCTCGCGAGTCGGAGCCAAGCGTCTGGTGCTGACCCACATGGTTCCTGCACCACAACCCACCGACTATCCCGACTGGATCGCTCGCGCCGCCGCCCATTTCGACGGTGAGGTCGTCATCGGCGACGACCTCACCAGTGTCACGATCTGACAAACCCGGGAGACCGAGATGACCGACTTCAAGGGCACGATCGGCCGCACACTTGCCGACTCCACACCGCATTTCGTTGAACCGCCGCACCCGGGCGACGATGCCCCCAACGTGGTGATCGTGTTGATCGATGACCTGGGCTTCGCTCAATTCGGCTGCTACGGCTCCGACATCGAGACGCCGAACGTCGATGCGCTTTGCGCCGGAGGCGTGCAATTCACGAACTTCCACGTCACGCCGCTGTGCTCACCCACGCGCGCAGCGCTTCTCACCGGTCGTTCGCAACATGCGGTCGGCATGCGCGGTGTGTCGAACTGGCGCACCGGCTTCCCGAGTCAACTCGGCCACATCACGAACGCCGCAGCCACCATCGCTGAAGTGCTGAACGCCGAGGGATACGCCACATTCTGCACCGGCAAGTGGCACCTGGCGCCGACGCAGGACATCTCAGCTGCAGGCCCGTTCGATCACTGGCCGGTTCAGCGCGGCTTCGACCGGTTCTACGGGTTCCTCGAGGGGGAGACCGATCAGTTTCACCCGGAGCTGGTGCAGGACAACACGCACATTGACCCACCGGCCACCCCCGACGAGGGCTACCACCTGAGCGAAGACCTCGTCGACAACCTGCTGTTGATGATCAGCAACAGCAAGGGGGTGCGACCCGACCGTCCCTTCTTTGCCTACCTGCCGTTCGGCGCCACCCACGCCCCCCACCAGGCGCCCCCGTCGTATCTCGACAAGTACCGCGGCAGGTTCGACGAGGGATGGGACGTCGTGCGTCAGCGGTGGTACGAACGTCAGATCGAACTCGGCGTCATCGAGCCCGACACCGAACTCGCACCCCGCAACCCCGGTGTGCGGGCATGGAACGAGATGCCCGAAACCGATCGCCGCCTTGCGTGTCGTCTCCAAGAGGCGTTTGCTGCGTTCCTCGACCACACCGACGACCAGATCGGTCGTCTGATCGAGGGTCTGCGGGAGATGGGTGAACTCGACAACACGATCGTTGTCGTGCTGGCCGACAACGGTGCGTCCCAAGAAGGCGGACCGTTCGGTGTCATGCACGAGATGAAGTTCTTCAACGGCATCCTCGAAAGCCCCGAAGAGGCGATCGAGCGGATCGACGACATCGGTGGACCCCACAGTCACACCAACTATCCGTGGGGGTGGGCCCAGGCCGGGAACTCGCCGTTCCGTTGGTACAAGCAGAACACGCATGAGGGCGGGGTCCACGTGCCGATGATCATGCACTGGCCTGAGGGTCTCGGTGAGGAGGCAGGCACGATGCGCAAGCAGTTCGTGAACGTCTCCGACGTGACCCCGACGCTCTACGAGTTGCTCGGCATCACGCCACCCGAGGTTTACCGGGGCGTACCGCAGCTGCCCCTGACCGGGCACTCGTTTCGATCGATCCTCGATGATGCCGATGCGGCGTCGGTCAACACGCTTCAGTACTTCGAGAACAGCGGGAGCAGGGCGCTTGTCACCGAGATCGACGGTGTCTGGTGGAAGGGGGTAACCAAACACAACCAGGGTGACGACTTCGACACCGAACCGTGGGAGCTCTACCGGCTAGCCGACGATCCTTCCGAGCTGCATGATCTCGCCGAGGTCGAGCCCGAGATGCTCGCCACGGTGGTCGACCTCTGGTGGCGGGAGGCCGAACGCAACGGGGTACTACCCCTTGATGATCGCGGGTTTGAGCTGTTTTCCCCGCGCCTCAGTGACCATTCGCCGCACCGGCCCAACCGCCGCTACGTCTACCGGCCCCCCATGTCGCCGGTGCCATCGCAACCGTCGGCGGTCGTCGGCGGTCGTGCATTCGATCTGATCGCACAGGTGACCGTCGAGTCCGGTGACGAAGGGGTGCTGTGGGCCACGGGCAACGAGAACTCGGGGTTCTCGATCTTCGTTCAGGACGGCAAACTCGTCGCTGACTACAACTCGTTCAACACCCACACCATCGTCGAGTCGTCGATCGAGGTTCCGGCCGGTGATGTCGAGTTGCGTGTCCACCTCGAACGCGACAGCCGGACCACAGGCTTCTGCGAGATCGCGATCAATGGTGAGGTGTGCGGACGGGGCGACATCGGTTTCTACATGCGCATGGTGTCGTCGGTCGGATCGAGTCTGGGGCGAGATCACGGCTCAGCGGTGTCGGACCGTTACTCGGCGCCGTTCGCCTTCACCGGAACGTTGCATGAGGTCGTGATCCAGCTGCCACCTCGGCGAAGCGACAGCGAGACCAAGACCGAAGCAGCTGCGGAGATGTCACGGCAGTAGGTTCGGCGGGATGCAGCACCGCCCCCGTTGGCCCAGTCGTCGCCTCGGTGATCGGGCTCGGCTGTAACAACTTCGGGATGCGCATCGACGACGACCCCCCACCGGGTCGCCACAGGCGGTCCGCGCCGAGCAATCTCTGAGCCTGACAGCGTTGCAGGCGCCGAAGTAGGTTCCGGAGCCATGGAACTCGAGGGCAAGACGATTGTCATCACCGGTGGTGCGAGCGGCATCGGGAAGGCGCTCGCCGAGCGGGCCCATACCGACGGCGCAGCGCATGTTGTCGTGGTCGACCGCGACGAGACGGGAGCACGTGCCGTCGCCGATTCGGTGGGCGGTACCGCAACTGCAGTCGACGTGACCGATGCAGCAGCGATCAAAACACTCGTCGACTCGACCGAACGCGACATCGGCCCGATCGATCTGTTCGTGTCGAATGCCGGCTACGTCACCCTTGGGGGACTTGAGGCGCCGATCGAAGACATGAACCGCATGTGGGAGGTGCACGTTCTCGCACACGTATACGCAGCACGGGCGGTCGTGCCCTACATGGCCGACCGGGGTCACGGGTACCTCCTCAACACCGCGTCGGCTGCCGGCCTGCTCTCGCAGTTCGGATCGATGCATTACGCCGTCACCAAGCACGCTGCAGTCGCGCTCGCCGAGTGGATTGCGATCACCTACGGCCACCAAGGCATCAAGGTCTCGGTACTGTGCCCGCAGGCCGTGCAGACCAACATCGTCGCCAACAGCCCCGACGCCGAAACGATGCAGTCCCGAGGCGCCGATGTCGCAGGTGCCGATGGGCATCTGACTGCCGAAGAGGCGGTCGATGTCGTCGTGCAGGCGTTACGCGTGGAGCGCTTTCACGTGTTGCCGCATCCCGAGGTCGAGGAGTACGTGCGGCGCAAGGGCGACGACGTCGATCGGTGGATCACCGGTATGCAGCGCTGGCAGCAGAAGATGTTCGCCGACGACATGCATCCGGCGACCTGGCTCACCGGTTCTTGATCCGGACTCGACCGCCGGTCCCTACTCAGCCGCCTGAGTGCCATAGACCACACGTACTGAAGAGATCCACGCCGCCCCGTCGGAGGTGAATCCGCGGCCTCGGATTGGTTCCGACCGGGCTCCTGCGGCTCCGTTGTCGCACGAGGGTGGTTGGTGTTCAGTCGTGCCAGGAGAAATCGGTCTGGCGCATTGTCCATGCTTCTGCGATCCGACCGGTGTCGGTTCGGTAGTGGGCGATCCAGCCGATCGAGATCGGCTCACCCGTCATGAGGTTGATTCCCTCGAGCGTGAAGCGAACGTGGGTCATGTCGCCGGTGTGGCTCAGGTGGTCGACCACCACGTCGGTGCCCTTGAGATGGCGGGTCACAGTGCAAACGTGGTGGCCGTAGGCGCTCGGTGTGTCGACCTTCCGTCCTTCGGTGGTGTGTCGCACGAACGGATCGGTCAGCAGCTCGGCGATAGCGGTGTCGTCGCCGTCAATCCACAACTGGCGCCACAGGCGCACGACAGGGTCGTTGTCGTCGATGGTCATGGTCGAGACCTCATAGGGCATCGAGGGTGGACGAGCCAAGCTTTACCGCTTCGATACGTCGGCGCCAGAGGTGGCTGTGAATTGCGGTGATACAGACGACGACACCCATGCCAGCCATGGTCTCGCGAAGTCCGACTGCGTCAGCGAGCATGCCGAAGGGGAGGGCAGCAAGACCGAAGGCCGAAAAGCTCAACATGATCAGCGATTGGACTCGCCCGTGGAACGCCATGTCGGCGATCGACAAGATCAACGATCCGTTGAGTGACTGGAACGCCGACGTCGCCGCTCCGATCAAGGCCATCGCTGCGAGGGCGAACCCGTAGCTCGGTGCGATGGCGAACAGGATGATCGTCAGACCAAGTGCGAATGCAGCCTGGCCCTGGAGGTCGGTCAGTCGTTCTCGCGGGGTGTTCGCCAACACGATCGACATGAGCACTGCGCCGACCGCCCCCACGGTGGTCATCGCGCCCAATGAGCCGGCCCCGCGGCCGAACAGGTCGACGACCATCGACGGCAGGAAGGCTTGGTAGGCGAACCCGAACATGACGATCAGGAGACTGGCGACAAGGAGACGGACGAGTTCTGGGTTACGGCGGGTGTAGCGGATGCCCTCGCGAAGGTCCTCAATCGGGCTGCGTTCGGCGCGTTGCTGTGGCTCGCCCAACGGCAGGAGCATCGAGAGAGCGACCGCAAAGAGTGACAGAGCCGCACTCAAGTAATAGACGCCCTCTGCCCCAGCGAACGACGCACCGATGAGGAAGCCCGCGACAGCCGGCCCCACGACGCGACTCGCCTGGGCTGACATCTGGCCGAGCATGATCGCGTTCGTGAGACGCTCGCGATCGATGATCTCTGCTGTCATGGCCATGCGGGCCGGAGCCAGGACCGAAATGGTCGAGCCTCCGATCACCGATGCGACCACGATCATCCAGTAGCGAAGTGCACCGGTCTCTATTGCGATTGCGATCGCCACCGCCACCACGGTGTTGATCAGTTGTGTCGACACGAGGATGGTGCGCTTGTTGACCCGGTCGGCAAGAACGCCTCCGGTGGGGATCGCAATAAGGCCAGCGATGCCGAAGCCGATGAGGACGCCACCGAGTGCCGTGTTCGTCCCGGTCAGTTCGTAGGCGAGCCAGCTGCGCGCGATCTGCTGGGTCTGCATCGCGAGGAACACGAACAGGCCGCCCCACCACAGACGTCGAAACTCGGGCTCCGCCAGCGACTCGAAACGTCGCGTGTTCGCTGGATCACCTGCCACCAAAGCGACCGTACTCGCCACGATTGCGGGACCCCTGTTCCGCTGCGAGGATCGGGCCGCATGATCGACGAGAAACAAGCCTTGCAGCAAGAACGCGCGACGCTCTACGAAACCGTTCGCGACCTTTCTCCCGCCGAATGGGATGTGGGCTCACTGTGCGACGGTTGGCGGATTCGGGACGTGGTCGCCCACGTCAACCTCGGGGTCACCCTCGCGGTGCCGGCCGTGGTGGTGGGTCTCCTCCTCGCTCGCGGAGACTTCGACCGGTTCATGAAGCGATATTCGATCAAGAAGGGGAGCCGGCCGATCGCTGAGCTTTTGGCCGAGACCGAACTGGTGGCGCGCAGTAGCCACAACCCGCCAACCACGAAGCGGGTTGACCTTGCGATCGACACAGCCGTACACCATCACGATGTCGCTATCCCGCTGGGCCGAACCGTACCCACCGACGACGCTCGGCTGCGATGGATGGCCGACGGCATGGTCGGAGCCAACAAGGCGATCGGATCTGCACAGCAGAGCAGGGGACTTCGCCTGATCGCGACCGATATCGACTGGCACTACGGCACCGGCCCCGAGGTACGCGGGCCTGCGATGGCGCTGATCTGCGCAGCGTCAGGTCGTTCGGCACTCGATGATCATCTCGAAGGCGATGGCCTCGTGACGTTGCAGGAACGGCGCCGGTGAGTCTTCTCGACGACCTGCGGGTGGTCGATATCACCGGCCATCTCGCCGAGGCCGCAGGGCGGGTCTTCGCCGACCTCGGTGCCGAGGTGATAAAGGTCGAACCGCCCGATGGCTGTGAGTCGCGCGTCCGAGGCGAGGTCGATGACGACGGCGTGGCCTGGCATTGGCGACATTGGGGGAGGGGAAAGCGCAGTGTGGTGCTGGATCTCGAGGCCACCGCTGACCGGGCCCGCTTCGATTGTCTCCTCGGCGGTGCTGATGTCCTCCTCGAGTCAGCCACCACCGCTGAACGCCGTCGATGGGGGATCGATTCTGCCGAGGTTGCCCGCCGACACCCGTCGCTGGTGCACGTTTCGGTCACCCCGTTCGGGCTCACCGGCCCCCTGGCCGACGCCCCCGCCACCGACATGACCTTGGCGGCGAGCGGTGGCTTTCTGAATCACCAAGGTGACAAAGATCGTCCACCGATCCCGATTGGCTTCCCGGAGTCGGCCAACCACGGTGCTGTCCAGGCGGCGGCTGACGCACTCATCGCGCTTTTCGAGCGCGACCGGTCGGGCCTCGGTCAGCATCTCGACACGTCGATGCAAGCCGCAGTGGTCGGCACCTTGTTGTGGACGTCGTCCTATGCGGTGATCGACAAAAACCCGGGCTTCACCGCCGACGACCGAGCCCAAGGAAGCACCGATCGTGGTGGTGAGGTCGTTCCGGGCGTCCGCAACCCGGTGGTCGAACCCTGTGCTGACGGCTACTTCGTGGTTTCGTACGTGCTGGGAGCCCAGGGAAACAACGCGTTCGCGGCTTCGATGCGGTGGTGCGAAGAGGAGGGTGCACTCGACGCTGATCTCTGCGGGCGCAAGTGGGAGGGCTGGATCGACGAGATGAACAACGGCGACCTTGCGGTCAGCGACGGAGCTCGGGCGATGACGCAGCTCCTTGCGTTCCTCAAGTCGAAGACCAAAAACGAACTTCACCGGCGCTCGGTTCGCGACAAGCTCCTCATCGCGCCGTGCAATGATTCGATCGATCTTCTCGCTGATCCGCAGCTCGCAGCGCGCGAGTTCTGGGTGGACATCGATGGCTTTCCGATGCCCGGTCCCTTTGCTGTTCTCGGCGATACCCCCATTGTGTACGACCGGGGGGCGCCGGGACTCGGCGAACATCAGGCATTGCTCGATGATCTCGACCGCAATCCCACTGCGCCGACGCCGACTGCCGAGCCACGACGCAGTGCGTTCGCCGGCCTCAGGGTTGCCGATCTGACCTGGATGGCGGCGGGTCCGCTCATCACCCGCGAGCTGGCCAACCATGGTGCAACCGTGGTTCATGCCGAGACGATGACCCGTGTCGACACGATGCGTTGGCTCCCGCCGTACTTCAACGAGACATTCACCCCCGAGACCGGACTGCCGGCGGCAAATGCCAACCAGTCGAAGTACGGACTCGCGTGCAACTTTTCGATTCCTGAAGCAAGAGCCATTGTCGACCGCCTGATCGACTGGGCCGACGTCGTCGTCGAGAACTTTCGGCCAGGAATGGCGGCGCGAAACGGGTTCGGCTGGGAGTACGTCCATGACCGCAACCCAAAGGTCCTAATGCTGTCGACATCGATGCGGGGCCAGACCGGGCCCGAATCCACCTACGCGGGGTTCGGGCTCCAGGGTGCTGCGCTGGCCGGCTTCTGTGACATCACCGGGTGGCCCGATCGGGCACCGATCGCCCCGTGGGGGGCCTACACCGACTTCATTTCACCTCGGTACGCCCTCGCCGCGCTGGTTGCGGCACTGCGCGAACGTGCGCGCAGCGGCATCGGGCAGTACATCGACATCTCTCAAAACGAGTGTGGTGTGCATTTCCTCGGTCCGTTGATCCTTCAAACGGCAGCGACCGGCAAGACGCTCATGCGGCCCGGATCTGCGGCCGAACAGGGTGCCCCGAGTGGCGTCTTTCGGGTCGGGAAGACGCAGCGATTCCTCGTGGTTTCCGCAGTCACCGACCTGCACTGGAATGGGGTTCGGTCGGTCGTGCCGGCCATGGAGCACTTCGCTGCGTTCGACACCGACGCAGTCGGGCGATTGCAACGCCGAGCAGAGATCGAGACGCTGTTCATCGGATGGTTGGCTGAACGCGACGTATTTGAGGCCCAAGAGCTGCTGATGAATGCCGGTTGCCCTGCATACGTTTCGTTGCGGGCAACCGATCTCAACCGTGACCCGCAGCTCAAACACCGGTCGTTCTTCACCCCGCTCTCCCATCCTGTCATCGATGCTCGCTTCGACGGACCGGTGTCCCACTTTTCGGTGACACCGGCCGCACCCTGGCGGGCAGGCCCGACGATCGGGCAAGACAACGAGTATGTGCTGAAGGAGTTGTTGGGCTTCACCGACGACGAGATCACCCGGCTTGCGATCGCCGAGGCCCTCACGTGAGCGAGCTCCCCGATTCCTGCACGCACAGTTGCGTGGTGGCGCGAGCAGGCCTCACGCCGTTGCTGTGGTCTAGGTTCAATGCAGTTACGAAAGGACTGATGTGCGTCGAATTGGACTCATCGCAGTGTTGGTGTTCGCGCTTGCCGTTCCGGGCACCGCAATGGCCGGGCCGAAGGGCAAGGGCGGCGGCAAGGGCGGCGGCGGCGGAGGCGGCGATGATGGTGGTGGTTCCGGTGGCAGACCGACGGCGCTGGTGACCCTGGGTGACAGCTACATCAGCGGCGAAGGCGGCCGTTGGTCCGGGAACTCGGCGTCATCCTCAGGAAATAGGGGCGGAACCGATCGAGCTGCCTTCAAGCGTCGCGGAACCTGGTTTTACGATGCGAGCCGGGTGTACGGGGACACAACGACGGGTTGTCATCGTTCCGACGTCGCGCCTGCAGCATCGACGACGGTCGCCGTCGATGCACGGATCAACCTGGCGTGCTCTGGGGCGGTGACCCAGAACATCCTTCGGGCCGTAAACGGTGGGAGTGGGCAGCACGGCGAAGCTCCGCAGGCCGACCAACTGGCTCAGGTCGCCACAACCCATGACGTCGAGGTGATCGTGTTGTCGATCGGCGGCAATGATCTCGGTTTCGCCGACATTATTTTCGACTGCTTCCTCGAGTGGTACACGAGTCCGGCCTGGTGGAAAAACACCTGCAACGAGGAACAACAGGCCAACGTCTCCAGCCGGATGGCAGGAGCGATGGTTGGGGTCGATGCGGCAATCGGTGAGATTCAGGCTGTCATGGCGGCAGCCGGCGACACCGACTACCGGTTGATTCTCCAGAGCTATCCGTCTCCGATCCCCAACGGATCAGAGATTCGCTACAGCGAGTCGGGCTGGAGTCGATGGGACACCGGCGGATGTCCGTTCTGGAATGTCGATGCCACGTGGGCTCGCAGTTCATTGGTGCCCCAGATCAGCAGCGAGCTGCAGGCCGTTGCCAACGCACGGGGCGTGGATTTCCTCGACCTCCGCGACGCGCTCGATGGCCGAGAGGTCTGCTCCACCTCGACGTCGCAGGGCAACGGCGCCGACGCAGAGTGGGCGAGATTCTTGGTGACAGGGCTCACGCAGGGCGACGCGCAGGAATCGATGCACCCGAATGCGTTGGGGCAGCGCGCCAACGGCACCTGTATCGATCTCGTCATCGCCGCACAACCCGGCAACTACTCATGCACCAACGTCGCCGGCTCGGGGCCAGAAACAATGGTGATCGAACGGTTGTGAGGTTCCAACGAACCAGCGATCTGCCCCGTGTTCGGTAGGGGTCGAAGGCTCTCCCACCTGCACCGGCGGTACCTACCGGCTTCTCGCTGATCAGCGGGTCGCGGCGTAGCCGAAGCGAGACAGCAGTCCGGCGTCGACGGCGGCGAGCGTCTTCGCCCGAGCTGTCAACCGCTCTTCGAACATGGCATCTCCCATCGCAAGCCGTAACGCTGCCTCGTAGCGGTAGGTCGCCTCGATCCATCGGGCCTGGGTGGCCCGGTACTCGGCGGTGTAGTCGCGTGTTTGCACCCGGCTGAAACCAGCGCTTACCAACAACGCCTCGTAGCTACGTCGCGTCGAAACCGCAGCGGGGCCCAATCGGTTCGCCTCACGTCGTTGCTTTGGATCAAGTCCCGGCGTCGGCTCGATCGTGTGGAACGCCATTCGCCCACCCGGGCGAAGGACCTGTCTGCATGCCCTCAACACGGAGAGCTTTTGGCGCACTCAACACAGCACGTCGGCATGGACGATCGCATCGACAGATTTTGGTCGGAGTGGGATTGCCACAGCATCAGCGACGACAGGCCAGGCCTGTTCGCCGCAGCCGTCGACCGAAGCGCGGGCCCGCAGGGCCGGCATGCCTTCCGGTACTGGTTCGAGACTGATGACGGCGCAGCCGTGCCGTTTCGCCAGATAGAGCCCGGGCCACCCGCACCCGGCGCCGACGTCAAGCAAGAGATCCTCTTCACCCAGCGCAAGCCAGTCGCCGATCTCTTCGGCCTGCAGGGGGGTGGTGTACCCGTTTGCCGAGTAGTCGGTACCGAGCGCGTCAAACTCCGCAGCCAGGAGTGCCGGATCTCCGCTGACTGCGTACCGGTCGCGGAACCGCTCAACGTTTCGCATGTGTGTCCTCCCGAGTTCCGGTCAGGCTATGCCACGCTGATTTGGAGATGCCGGGCAGCACTACTGACCGACTACCGGAGGCAGTGCCCTACCGTCGGGGCATGGCTCCAAACGGGGCGCGCCCTGGCGACAATCTGGCGGGATTTCTTTGCGGCCGACGCAGCGATCCGGTTCGCCGACTTGCGGACGGCGCTGCGGATGCTCGGGTTGCTCATCACCGTGGGAACGGTCCTCGGCGCCTTCGTCGTGGTGTCGACATTGCGTGGCGTCGACCAGCACCCGGGCCTGCTCTGGCCGATCCTGCATTTCTCGGGGCTCGCACGCTGTCAGGTGACCTGGTTCTGGGTGACCGATGCTGTTCGGCGGGGTACGAACTCGCCCTCCTCGGGGTGCTGAACGCCCTCCTCTTCCTTCAACCGCCGCTCGCTGTCGTGGCGATGGTGGGGTTTTCTTGGGCACGTGTGCTTCTGATCGGTATCGCCGCATGGATGGCGACGGTGTCGGTTATCGGTGCGAATCGGCCGGCCCTTGTCGACGACGGCTTCGATTGGTGGTTCGGCCCGCTCATGGGATTCGTCGTTTTGCTGTATGGGTACTGCATCGAGATTTGGATCGGCCATCGCCGCCAACTCGTCACTGAGACGATGAGCCGGATCGAACGAGAGTCGGATCTCGCCCTGAGCTGCAAGCTTGCGATGACTGAGCGACTCACTGGTCTGATAAATCGCCGCGGCGCCGCTGATGTATTCGAGACGTTGATTCGTTCGGCGCAGAAATTCTTGATGTTGATGATCGGCGTTGCCCAGCGCAACGGTCGAAGATCGGTAACGAGCCTGCTGAAGGTGGCCGACGATGCCCTGCTGGAGGCGAAGTGTGAGGGACGGAACCTGGCGGTAACTGGCTCGACCTGATCGACTCGGTGCAGGTGCATCGCGTGTGATGACGTGACGACGCTGAGGGTTGAAACCAGAGTTACTTGGAAAGCAGAATTGCAGTCTGCAATGCTCGCTACTCTGCGACACAGATCAACAGATGAGAGGCAACATGGATCCGAAGGATTTCTTTCGAGAGGTCAGTGAACTGCTGACACCGCTGGTGGAGGGAACCGACCCCGACCAGCTGCCGGACGACACACCTTGTGAGGACTTCAGTGTCCGAGACCTCATCGGCCACTTCACGCTCGGGCGCTTTATTTTCGGAGCCGGACTAGCCGGCGATCATGAGCGCCAACAGGAACTTGTCAGCACGATTCCAGCCAAAATGGGGGATGTGCTCGAAGACGATCATCGCGAAACCTACCGACGAGCCACCGCTTCACTTGATCTTGCTGTCGAAGGTGTGGCCGATGTGACCGAGAGTGTCAGCCTCGTGTTCGGTGAGATGCCTGCGGGATACGCGCTGCAGATGCTTTCCGCCGACAACTACATCCACTGCTGGGATCTGGCCTGCGCAACCGGACAGGAATTCACTCCTCCGCCGCACCTGACCGAAGAAGCCTCAACGTTCTTCCGTTCCTTCATCACCGATGATTTTCGTGCTGGTGGCGCCTTTGGGCCAGAGATCGAAGTTCCTGCTAGTGCACCAAGTTTTGAGAAAATGCTTGGGTTTTGTGGTCGCACGGCCTGATACGCCCATATCCCATGCCGGCGTCGTTGCTTCGCTCACGGAAAAACTGAGAACCGCTGGACGGTCGTGATGGGTAGTAGGACGGAGCTTGCGTGGTGAGGCCCAGCAATGCATGCGGAGCCAAGAGGTTGCGTGGACGCTTGCAAAAAAACCTGGGGGTCGTCCTCGTCGTCTTGCTGGCGGTCGCTGGTGTGTTCGCTGTTCGGTCATTTCGAACGACCACCACTGAAATCGATGCCGCCGTTGCGGTCGATCGACTCGAGCAGGACCTGGACGGACTCGAGCAGGGTGGCAGCTCCCCGCCCTCGACCGGCGATAGCCAGCCGGACGTCGACACCAAGGACACAACCGAGGGATCGGGTGGTGAGCCGGCAGCAGATGAAGATGATCTGATCGAACGCTCCGACGACTCCGCAGAGCCGGCGGAGGCCGAGCCGTCGGAATCGAAAGTGAAGGAAACCTCGGTCCTATCCCAGTTGCCCGATGTCGGCGTCTACCCGATTGCGGTCACCGGTGGGGAGCAACTCGATCTCGCCACTGGCGCTGCACGGGAGTATCCGGCTGAGGGATTCGTGACAGTGGCGCCGAGTGCGTGCGGGGTCGAGATCCGAACTGATTTCGTTCTGGAACGCTGGCAGAGCTTGGAATGGTGCGAGACAGGCAGTGGTCTGGAACTCGGCCAGGAGCAGATCTTCCACCAATTCTTCGGACTCGACGATCTTTTGGTGCGCACGTGCACCGACAGCCGACTCTCTGCCGACGTCACATCCTGGAACTGCCAGAGTAGTGATTCCGTCGCCGAACGTGCGGTGACCACGACGCTGACGGTCGCCGACGTGGTTGGTCAGGAGCGGTTGGTTCTCGTCTTCGCGACGACGTTGGTGGCTGGCGATCATCCAGACAACGTCGAGACGATCGAGCTGTGGGTGGACATCGAGACCGGTTTGCCGGTTCGTGAAACTCGCATGTACGACTTCACGCTCGAGACACCGCTTGGGGATGCTGGCTACACCGAAGCGTATGAATGGTCGATGCTCTCGCTCGTGCCGATCGATTGATGTCGGTGATCACCATCTTTACGCCGAACGACGTCGGTCCGGGAGTCACTGCTTTCGCAGCGACATCCCGGACCGACAGTCGAAAGGGGACTTGATCAGGCGTTGCTTCGGGCTTTGGCGATGCCGAGGACCATCAAGCCGTAGAGCCCCTTCGCCGTGATGTCGGCGAGGGTGTAGCCGACCTGGCGCAAGGTCTCGAGCGCACCTGAGGTGTCGTCGAACACGGGGAAGAGGTACGCGATCGGGTAGACGAGCCACGTGATCAGCAGCACCATGGTGGCGTTTTTGATCGCTGCCGAGACAGCGGGGGTCTCGCGGGCGGCTGCGGCCTGGAGCTGGCCATAGAGCGTGTAGAGAATGTAAACGAACGGAATCATCGCCAGCACCCAGAAGGTCCACTTCGTGCCGGTGCTGTCGGCTACTTCACCCGGGTAGCCGAGCCCGATCATCAGCACCGTCGCAGGTACGAGGGTCTTCATGAGTTGCTTCCGCTGGTCGGCGGCAACCCCGAGGACGATCAGCAGTTCGATGACGAGGAGTGGCACGGTGATGAGCCAATCGGCGTAGCGGTAGCCCTCGTTCATCTCGCCTTGGCCGAACGCATCCCAAATTCGGAAGTAGTGATAGCCGGCGATACCAACGACAACGGCAGAAGCTGCGATCGCAGGACGGTACTCCTTGTTCACAGCGTTCATCTGCGTGAGGAAGTAGACGAACGCACCCAGCATCACGGCTGTGCCGAACGAGAGCGCGTTGTACACGAGCGTGTACTGGTCGTCGCTCAAGAGTTCAATTGAATTCATTGCAGTCCTTCGCTTTCGTGTTTCACGGATCAAGGAATCCGC
>CAJQPN010000038.1 GCA_905480195.1 uncultured Acidimicrobiales bacterium | reverse complement strand
CGGCTTCCGGTTCGAGGCGAGCTCGATCTCGGATCCGATCTCTTCTCGCGCTGAGCGGATGTTGAAATAGAGGTAGACGAGCCCACCGATAAAGACGATCGCCAAGATGACGAGGCCGATGGTTCGTTGTGTTGAGGCAGCGAGCAACATGCGCGTGACGGAGTTTCTCGGGTTCTGGTTCGAAAAGGACGATTACTAGTGAGAGGACTGGCCGATGCAGTTGGGCCCCTCGGCCTCTTGGCCTGTGGTGTTGGTACCGATCGGTGGGCCCTGGATGATTGCGCCGGTGTCGACGGTGAGGGTGCCGGACGCATCGACGTTCACCGCAAAGCGGTCCATGCCGCGAGGGGCCGGACCGCCGCGCTTCTCACCGACGCGGTTGTACTGCGAGCCGTGGCAGGGGCACTCGAACCACTGTGAGGTGACGCACTCGGGCACCCGGCAACCGAGGTGAGGGCACTTCTGGTACAAGGCGATGACACCACCGTCGAGGCCGAGTTGAAGGCCGGCCTCCATGCCGGCGAGTTCTGGGCTGGAGTAGGTGGCCCGTGCCTTCTCCACGGCCCCGTTGGGGTACTCCGTGAGCCACATTCGACCCTCGGCTCGGTACAGGAAACCATTGCTATTGCGGATCTCAGCCAGTACATCGCTGACGAGACCAACCTTGATTGCCGAACCGAAGCCGCCGCCGAGCTGGGGCCAGAGGAACGCGATACAGGCCAGGCCGAACCCGCCGAGCCCGATCTGCATCATGAGGACGATCGTGCGGTTGAAGAACTGGCGACGACTGACACCGATGATCTCAGGATCCGGCGGTACGTAAGGCGCCGGTGGGGCCGCCTGCCGGGCAGCGAGTACCAGTTCCTTCGACGCAGCCTTGCGTTCGAGGACCTGTGCCCTCTCGACTTGCTTGCCGGTCAGCTCCGCCTCGTCACCGAGCACGATCGATGCCTGGTCCCGTTTGCGCGTTTCGCTGGACAACACACCGGCGGCTTCGTCGGCATCACGACCCTTGAGGATCACGAGCGCGGCCAAGCCACCGAGGACCACCAGCGCGAGAAGGGCGATTGCAAGTGCCATGAAAAATCTCCTCGATCAGAGCTCGAAGAACAGGCCGGCTTCCCAGGGGAAGACGAAGTTGAATCCGGGACCTCGGAAGAACGAACCAATCATCACGAGCACCGCCCAGAACATCAGGTGGACGGTCATGAGTGAGATCGCGAACTTACGATCCTCCGGCTTTGGGGACGGGTTGCGGTCGATGTAGGGCGCAAACATGAGGATGAAGAGACCGATGCCCGGGATGGTCACACCGGCGACCATCGGATGGAACATCGTGAGCAGCTCCTGCAGGCCGAGGAAGTACCACGGTGCCTTGGAGGGGTTCGGGGTCTCGTTGAAGTTCGCAAGTTCGAGCAGCGGCGCATTGACGAATATCGAGAAGATCAGGGTGAACGCCGTGATGAAGAGCGCAGCCGCGAATTCGACGACAAGCAGATGTGGCCACGTGTGGACCTTGTCCTGCGGCAGCGCCTTGACGTCTTGGATCGATCCGGACTTCACGACGGTGAGCAGCCGCTGGGTGTGACCACCCGGGCCGGTCGGCACCGGGCCGCCAGCAGCGGCGACTGGCGCTGCAGCCGTTGGTGCAGTGGCGACGGCAACGCCGCCACCGGCCTCGTCACCACCCTCGGCCTTGGCCTTGGCGGCACGCGACCGCTCAAGCAGATGGGCCGGGATCTTGCTGGCCGCTTCTTGTTGTTCGGCCGTCATCTCCTCAGCAGGAGCCTCCGCCGGTGCGTCAGCAGCTGCCTTTGCGGCTGCAGCCTTCGCGCGGGCCTCCTCGGCTCGCTTCCGGAGATGTTCGGGGACTTCGGTCATCGACTGCTCTCCTTCGTCCTAGAGCGGACCTGAAATGCCGCCGTCCTTGCGAACCCGCCAGAAGTGGATCGCCATGAAGATGACGAGCACGAAGGGGAGCAAGAGGACGTGTAGCACGTACCAACGCAACAACGTATCGGTGCCGATCTCGACGCCGCCGAGCAGCACGAACCGGACCTGTTCTCCGAAGACTGGCGTGTACCCCATCATGTTGGTACCCACCGTCACCGCCCAGAGGGCCAATTGGTCCCAGGGAAGGAGGTAGCCGGTGAACGAGAGCAGCAGTGTGAACTGCAGCAGATTGACACCGATGACCCAGTTGAACTCACGGGGGGGCTTGTAGGCGCCGTGATAGAAGACACGTGCCATGTGCAAGAAGACCGTCAGGACCATGAGGTGTGCGCCCCATCGGTGCATATTCCGCACCAGGAGACCAAACGTCACAGAGTTCTGCAGGGTGTAGATGTCGTCCCAGGCTGCAGCAGCGGTTGGGCGGTAGAAGAACATCAAGAAGATGCCGGTGACCGTCAGCAAGATGAAGAGAAAGAAGCTCAGACCGCCGAGGCACAAGGTGTAGCTCACCTTGACCGCGTGACGCTTCACCTTCACAGGATGCAAGTGGTAGAGCACCGAGTTCATGATCACGTAACTGCGGTTACGAGGGCTGTCGGTGTAGCCCTTTCGGAAGATAGACCCTGGGCGGAAGATGGAGTTCCAGGCCTGACTGCCCTGCACCTGGTCGGTGAGGTTCGCCATCTGGTCCTGCATCCGCTGCGGTAGCGGCTTCTTTACTTCGTCGTCGGTGGTAGCCATTGAACTGTGGTTTCTCCCGGGTGCTCGGCTCAGCCGAGACGCATTCCGTATCCGTAGCCGTGCGAGTTGGTTCGTTGATGAGCATCACCATCAGCGGCAGGATCACCGATCTTGCCGAGGATGATCACACCCGTGGGGCAGCGATCAACACAGAGTGCGCACCGGGTGCACACGTCGTCGTCAATCGTGAAGATCACGTTGTCGTTGGGGTCGTCGCCGGGAAGTTCGGTTCCGATCGCCTCGTCGACGGCGTCGGGTCGCACCATGTGGATGCACTTCCACGGACAGATGTCGACGCAGCCCTCGCACATGATGCACTCGGATTGGTCGATGTGGATGAACTGCTTCGGCTTGACCTGTGAGGTGAGCCACGCAGCGTCAACCTGCTGCAGGACGTAGTCGTCGCGGAATTCCGGAAGCGGCGGGTTCGCATCGGTCGTGGTCACGACTCTGCACCCTCCTTCACCAACGGACGGCCGAACTGGCTGCGTTCAACCGGCATTTCGGCCTGCTGCTCTCCGCGCTTTTGCCAGGCGGACCACATCAAGATGTTGCCACCGAGGGCGATGATGTAGATGCCTACCGCGATGAGGTCACGCAAGACGATGTAGTTGATGCGGATCGGCGACCAGCCACCGTCTTCCTGGCTCTTCAAGATGTCGCCGGGCCCGTACAAGATCTTGTCGACCCGCCAGTTGAGTTCGTTGTCGGCCCAGGTCAGCCACTGGTGCGGCACGACGCCGTACACCCAGAACATAAGGAAGAAGACGACGAGCGAGCCCACCATCGCCTCGCCCCAGGTCACTACTTGGCCCGCGGGGCGGCGCTTCTGGTACGCGAGGATGCCACCCACGACCACGGCGGTGACGATCAAAGATGTCACGAAAGCGACCACGCTTCGACTCCTGATGACAGGACAGGTTCACGGACTTCGTGAATCCATGCACAAGTGTAGACCGATCAGACATGTGCCCTCGGGTCCGGCGCAAGGTTTATCACGCAGATTTCGGTTATTAGACATCCGGCGCTCGGCAAAATGAAGAGCCGGAAATTCATCCGATGATTCCGCTCCGGCTTGGTCGGACGTGCGACACTGCCTCTATCCTCACGAGGGCGGTTGTCGCACCTCCGTGCGGCATCACCTCATTCTCTTGTAGCCCTTCCCATCCAGCGGAGTCCCTGGTGACCGAAGTACCCGAGCACCTTCTACAGCGAGCAGCCGAGGCACGCGCTCGCCTGGCCGGCGAGCCTGCGCCCAGCGCGAGTGGCAGCGACGCCCCCGCAGCTGCCTCGGTCCCGGCTGCCGTGACTGCGGACCCGACGCCCGCAGTGCCCGAAGAGCCCAAAGCACCCGAGCCCGTGGCGCCGTACGTCGAGGCTGGGCTGCGCCGCAAGACCGTGCCGGTCTGGATCGTCCCCGTGCTGGCCTTTCTGCCGTTCTGGGCGATCTACTACGTGGGTTACCTCGAAAATCCCCCTGTTACCGGCGGCTTTGCCTTCGAAGGTGGAGAGGCCAATGGAGCACAGTGCGCCGGCTGCCACGGTGGCGCCGGTGGTGGTGGCACCGGGCGTCAGCTCAGCGGCGGTGAGGTCATCGCCACATTCCCTGCGAACGACGAAGGCGTTGCGCAGATGGTCTACTGGGTCGCCAGCGGCACGGCTGGTGCAGTTGATGGCGTGTACGGGGATCCGGCTCGTCCCGGAGGCCAACGGGAGGCCGGGTCATTCGGGGTGATGGGCGGCTTTGGTGGCGGCCTCTCGGCCGAGGAGCTTGCTGCGGTCGTGTACCACGAACGCTCCTCCTTCGGTGAACTCGATGCCGACACGGTCGAGCACGAACTCCACTTGCTCGAAGAGTTGGTGCACGTGGTCGACGAAGCCGGCGAGAGCTTCGACGGAGCGTCTCTCGACGATGTGCGTCTCTGGGTCGACGCGGCGAGCACCAAGCTCGCTGTCGACGGCGAAATGGCCGCCGAGTAGCAGACGCCGACTGAAGGCTCCGACTCGTTGACGAGTGAGCCCGGCCATTCGGACCGCGAAGCCACGAACTCCTGATCGCTGGGCCGCCAACCCCTCAGTCGTCGATGAGACCTGCGCCCGCGCCACGCAGCCGCGACTCTTCGGTGTCGGGTGCGTACGTCCGGTGGGCGTACCCCTCCAATCGGGCCCACGCAGCCGGGTCGACGGCCCAGCCGTCGACCGGTGCTGTCAGCTGCTCGGCATCGAGACGACCGGGCTCGACCGTGACCGCCGCCTCCGACGCGAACAGGGACCCGCGCCAAGTGGCTGCACCGACCGCAACCCCAAGCGCTGCGTCGCCCCAGGACGCAACCAGCGCGGTTCGGGTCCGGATGGCCACGCTCGCCAGCGCAGAGCCGAGGAGCAGCGGCTGTCGAATCCGACCGAGTTCCGCGGGCCCCGCTGCGAGCCGCTCCGCGAGGTCGGCACACACCGCGCCAACCACGACAGGGTCGAGCGCGAACGGGTGGTCGGCCCACGCCAACCCGACGTCCGGCGGGGCAACGTCGGCGTGGACGCGCCCATCACGCCAGTCGAGAAGATCGGCCAGCACTTCTGGTCCGGGGAGCCCATGATCGGCAAGCCACCGGGCAGCCCTACCGGCGTCCGACGCCAGCCCCCACGGCATGCCGACACCTCTCGCCGCTTTCTTTGCCATCGCGTCGATCTCGTTCGACGACAAAACCAGCGAGCTCACCGCTTCCTTTCCGCCGCAAGCGGCGGATAGCACCAGTCGTCGACGGTGTCTTCGGGCAACCCGTCGAGCTCGTGCGGGAACGGAGCGTGGCGGAACATGATGATGCGAACCCATCGATCGGATCGCGGGTCGAAATGAGTGGCCCCGAAGTACGAGAGCTTGCAACGAAGCATGTCGATCGGCAGCACGTCGGCCGAGATCGTGTTTTCACGGATCTCGGCGTAGGGGAAGGCGGTCGACTGCTGAACCCGTCGGGTCACGAACCGATGCTCGGGATGGGCAAGTAGGAAGGCAGCCAAGATCGGCTCTCCGTCCCAGGCGAGGAGGTCGGTGTACAACCGAGCTGCGTCGCGCCCGGGGGCCAGCGGCGATTCGTAGGGTTCGATGGCCTCCACGTGTCGCTCTCCCATTCGCGGTTCGAGCTTGTCCTCCGACACGTACCAGGCCCGCGCTGTCTCGTCGAGATCGGTCCAGTCGATACCGAGCGCCCAGCCATAGACGTCGGCAACCAGTGCCGTGAGGTCACCGGTGCTCATGAAGCCGTCGATATCGAAGACTGCGCCCTCGTCGGAGCCCATGGCCGTGGCGAGATCGTCGACCAACTCGCCGTACGGCTCGAGCACGAGTGACACGAGCTGTTCTTGGCCTTCCAGACCGAGCGAGTCTTCCGCCCAGCGGACCAACCGATCCCACGGCTCGGGTCCAGTGATGATTTCGGGAGCTGCAGCGGCGAGGGAGTCGAGGTCAGCCACAAGTGTTGCGACCTTCTCGACCTGGAGCTCGTGGACGGATCGCCAGCTGGCTGCGTTCAGCCGTGCACGCTCGAGGAGTTCGAGAAAGCGAGCCTGAGCAGGCGGTTCAGCCTCCGATAGTGCCCGCACCCGGGCGAGCGCGGTTTCTTTTGCGACGATCCAGTTGCTGAACAGCGACGGATGGTTGATCACGAATGGCGCCATTCCCAAACCGGTTGCGTTGCCAACCCCGAGGGTTCGCCGCAGCGACGGTTCCATCGTGACTGCAGTCGCAGGTGAACGAAGCTGCGCAAGATGCTCGACGAGGTCGAGGGAGAACGCCCTGACCAAGAAGACCGTCAGCATCTCAGCCTGGAACGGACCTGCGAGCTCGGGTCGGCCTGCGATCCGCTCACGGTCGGCGAGGCCGAACTTGCCTGATCCGTAGACGGCGGTCGTGCGCATGAGGTAGCCGACCTCGGCGAGCTTGACGGGGTCGGGTTGTTCGCCGGCAGCGAGCCGATCGACAACGTGTTCGAACAGACGTACCGATCGATTGGCACGAGACAGGGTCAGCTCACCTGCCGAAACCCGTCCGGCCTCCTGCAGGGGCACGTTCGCAGCGAGGCGCTCGATTGTCTCGTTATCGGTGACGCCGTCGACAAGTGTGAAGGTCGAATCCCACGCCTGGGCGATCACCCGATCGGACCGCTGATCGGCCGCAAGATCGTGCGCAAAGACGACCAAGCTGTAGGTGCGCTCTGGGCCACGGGCCTCGTAGACGGCGACCCCCACGCCCGGTTCGGTGATGTCGAAACGTACCCGCTCGAACGTCCAGTGCTCACGGACAAGCCGGCGCAGCAAGACCCGCATGAACGACAGTCGAGTCTGATGAAACGACCCGAGCCGGGCGAGCTTCATGACGGTATCGGGTGGACGGAGGTCCACCGCAGCGGAAGACGGCACGACAACAACGTAGCTTCGACCCGTGTGGATCAACACCGCTAGATTCCGACGAGTCGGCCGCACGGCTGCGTCGACCGAGAGGGGACACACGTGACCGACAACAACGCCGGTGCTCAGCTGATCGCACGCAAGGAGTCGACATGAGCATCACCGGCGCTCCGATGGTCATCGATGGGCTGCAGATCAACGACTGGTCGCGTCCCGTCATCGAAGAGGTCCGATCGGGCGGTGTCGACATCGTTCACGCCACGGTCGGCGTGTGGGAGGACACCGCTGCGACGTTCACTCGTCTTGGGGCTTTTCGCCATCTGTGCCGGATGAACGACGACATCATCCGGATCGTTCGCTCGGTCGACGACATGAACACGGCAAAGGCCGACGGCGTGCTCGGCGTGGTACTCGGCTTTCAGAACAGCTCAATGATCGGCGACGACCCCGAGTTGGTCGGCATGTTTGCCGACGTCGGCGTCCGGATCATCCAGCTCACCTACAACATCGCAAATCACCTCGGCTCAAGCTGCTACGAACCGGTCGACGCCGGCCTCACACGAGCCGGGTACCGCATGGTCGAGGCATTCGATCGCGAAGGTGTCCTGATCGACATCAGCCACGTCGGCAACGTCACCGGCCGCGACGCCTGCGAGGCGTCGCACAACCCGATCGCTATCACCCACGGCAACCCGTCCTCGTTCTGCGAGGCGCCGCGGAACAAACCGATGGATCTAATCGAAGCAGTCGCCGCTCGGGGAGGCATCGTCGGCTGCACCTTCTACCCCCTCTTCGCTGGCGGTGCCGGAACGACCCGCGAGCAGTACTGCGGAATGCTCTACGACCTCGCTGAGCGAATCGGCGTCGACCATGTGGCAATCGGCACCGACGCAGTCCTCGGGTGGGCGCCCAACGCCCTCGGGTGGATGCGCAGCGGCCGTTGGGACCGTCCGGCCAAGGCGAGCGAGATCCCAGAGTTCCCACCGTGGTTCGACTGGTTCCAGGGCCCCAAGGACTTCCCGAACCTGGCCGAAGGGCTGATCGAGGTTGGCTTCTCCACCGAAGACCGAGACAAGATTCTCGGCGGTAACTGGCTTCGACTCTTCGGAACAGTCTTTCCGTCGTAGTCGAACACCGAGTCGTTCACTTCTTCGGCTGGCTCATCCGACCGGCGCGTTCACTTGCGGGGGATCAAACCGCCGCAAGTTCCTGCATGAGGGTCCAGGTCGCATCGTCGACATCTACTGCTTCGGGCAAGGCAGACGGCACGCCAGGAAGGCGGGCACCGGGCTGTTCGTCAACCGTCGCTGCGAGCGCCTCGATGCGATCATGAAAGCCCGAACCGGCATATCCACCTGGATCGATGAGCACGTAGAACTGGCCGATGTCGTGCGGACCACCGGCCACCGCCTTGAGTGGCTCCATCTCCCAGCTCGAGATGCCAGCGGTCAGGGCAGAGGCGAGCACCTCGACCATCAGGCCGATCCCATAGCCCTTGTAGCCACCGGCGGACACGAGTGAGCCCCTCAGCGCCGCATGCGGATCGGTGGTCGGATGGCCGTTCTCATCGACCGCCCAACCGAGTGGGATCGCCTCGTCAGCTGCAGCTGCCATGGTGATTTTTCCCAGGGCAACGGCACTCGTGGAGAAGTCCCATTGGAACGCAACCCCACCGTTGCGGCCGGGCACGGCCATTGCGAACGGATTGGTGCCAAGGAGTGGTCTGGTGCCGCCTGGCGGCGAGACGCGCGCAGTGGAATTGGTGGCCCCGATCGCGATCAGTCCGGCTTCGGCCAACTGCTCGGTGAAGTAGCCGAGCGACGTACACGTGTGGCTGTGTTCGATCGAGTAGCCACACACCCCGCCAGCCTTCGCTGCGCCGACCGCCTCGTCGAAACCCGCCAAGAACGCGGGCTGAGCGAACCCGAATCCGGCATCGACACGAACCGCACCCGCCTTCTCGTGGTTGATGACCGGCTCGACAGTTCCGTTCACTCGACCCGATGCCAATTGCCGACAGTACGACTCGACGTAATACAAGCCGCAAATCTTGTTGCCCTTGGCCTCGGCCACTCTCACGGCATGAGCGACGGGCGCAGCGACACGAGGCGTCGCCCCATGGGCTTCGAGTGCGACGGCGACGGTCGACTCGATCTCGGTCAGCGCAATCTGTGGCATGGTCGGGCAGCTTGCCACACCGAGTCGACGCTCGGCCGAGTGGCCGGAAACGGGCGGAGAAGAAACCCTCTAGAACGAAGCGAACGCAGAGGCGGAGAGAGGCCTCCTCCAAGTCCATGAATTCGCCCGTAGCCCAACATGGCCCGTCGGCAACCCTTCTCATGGGTCACCAGACCAACGCTTCAGGCCCGCGAGACTGGGCCTGTGGATATCACCCGGACGGATGCATGGCAGGCGCTGGAAAACCACGCCACGAATTTCGAACGGTTAGACCTCCGCCAGCTCTTCGCCGACGACCCCGAACGGGTCGAACGGATGACGCACTCGTGCGGTGACCTGACCATCGACTGGTCGAAGCACTTGCTCACGCCGGCAATTATTGATGACCTCATCACACTGGCCGAGGAGGCGGGAGTTACGGAGAAGATCGCTGCGATGATGCGCGGCGATCGCATCAATACGACCGAAGACAGAGCCGTGCTCCACACCGCCTTGCGGGCACCCCGCGGGACCACGGTGAGGTTGGACGGCGAGGACGTGGTGGCCGACGTGCACGACGTGCTCGACCGGATGGCCGCATTCAGTGCACAGGTGCGTGACGGGGACTGGCTGGGCGAAACCGGCCTCGAGATCGAGACGGTGGTGAACATCGGGATCGGAGGATCCGATCTTGGTCCGGTGATGGCCTACGAGGCCCTCGCCGCCTTCCGCCATCCACGCCTGACCTGCCGCTTCGTCAGCAACATCGACAGCAGTGACATGATCGCAGCCCTCCAAGGCCTCGATCCGGCCTCAACCCTGTTCGTGGTTTCGTCAAAGACGTTCACGACCCAAGAGACCCTCACCAACGCGCGCGCAGCCCGTGCCTGGCTCACGGAAGCCTTGGGTGAGCGGGCTGTCGCCAAGCACTTCGTCGCAGTGTCCACCAATGCTGACGAGGTCGCAGCATTTGGGATCGAGACCGACAAGATGTTCGCCTTCTGGGACTGGGTCGGCGGCCGATACTCGGTGGACTCGGCGATTGGGCTGTCGTTGATGCTCGCGATCGGCGCCTCTGGCTTCCGCGAACTGCTCGGGGGCTTCCGGACTGTCGACGAACACTTCGCCTCTGCACCCCTTGCCGACAACGTGCCTGCGCTGCTCGGTCTGACCGAGGTCTGGTACCGGACGTTCTGCGGGCTCCAGAGTCGAGCAGTGCTCCCCTATTCGAGACATCTCCACCGGTTCCCCGCATACCTCCAACAACTCGACATGGAGAGCAACGGCAAACGCACGCGCATCAACGGTGAACTCGTGACCTACGAAACCGGGCCGGTCATCTGGGGCGAACCGGGCACGAACGGTCAACATTCGTTTCATCAGATGCTTCACCAGGGTACGACCGTGGTCCCAGCCGACTTCGTCGTCTTCGGGTCGCCCGACCATCGCAACCCCGGGCTGGACGGCATCGAGACCCACCACGACCTCCTCGTAGCGAACTGTCTCGCCCAAAGCGAGGCGCTCGCGTTCGGCAAGACCGCCGACGAGGTGGCCGAAACCGAACCGGATCCGACGCTCGTGTCGCACCGCACCGTTCCCGGCAACCGACCGTCGACCACCATCATGGCCCCCGCACTCACGCCGTCGCTGCTCGGCCAACTCATCGCGCTGTACGAACACCAGGTGTTCACCCAGGGCGCTGTTTGGGGAATCAACAGCTTCGATCAGTGGGGCGTCGAACTCGGCAAGGCCCTCGCAGCAGCGATGATCCCCGAGCTGACAGCCGATGAAGCACCGGAGCTCGCGCATGACGCCAGCACCAATGCACTCATCGAGCGTTACCGATCGATGCGGCACCGCTAGGAGTCGAGTCTCCCGGTCAGCCCTTGGCGACCACCAACTGGAATTCGACGATGCCAGTGTCATCAACCGACACGACGATCGGGGCAGTCGGCGGCGTCACACCGAAATCTTCGAAGACGATCTCCGTCGACCCGGTGATGATCCCAAACCCGTCGTTTCGCACGAGTGCGCCGATCATGAACGTGACGGGGTTGGTCACACCGTTCACGGTGAGGCTTCCGGTGGCCTCGATACGAATGATCTCGCCGTTGGCCAGACCGGCCGGCAGGTCGACTGGGTCCCCGAGCACGAAGGTCGCGGTCGGGTTGGTCGAGGCACCGACGGCCCGGCGGATCGCACCCTCGCGGCGGCTGTCGTTCGACACGATTGCGTTCATGTCGACGACGACCTCGGTGGCGACCAATCGTCCGGCCTCGATCGTTAACGACCCTGTCACCCCACCGGAGCGGCCTACCGCCACGACAGCACCGACCGTCAGCTCCTCGTCGACTCGGAAGCCGGCAAAACTGCCGCTTGCTGTCTCGAAGTCGAAGTCGCCGATCTCATCATCGATGATCCACACCCCGTCGAGTTCGCCGTCAAATCCGGCTGCGCTGTTGTCGTCGGTTGAGACGAGGCCTTCATCGACCTCGCCATCGGTTGCGGTGAGAGCCTCATCGTCGACATCGTCTTCGGTAGCGGCACTCGACGCGAGATCCTCGTCGAGTTGGGCGTTGGCGGCGGCGACATCGACTGCGTCAGGGCTGTCACCGCGAAAGAGGAAGAACCAGGCTGCGAGAACAACCACCATCACTGCACTGAGCCCACCGATCAGCAACCGCTTCTTGTTCATCCCACTCATCTCCTGCTCTAGGGGTCGTCGTGCCCGACCGGCACCGTGTCTCGGATGGTCTGCGCCGTTCAGAAACGACGATCAGAGCGTCCGTGCCACCTCAGCGACAGCCGCAATCGTGGCATCGATCTCGGCCGTACTGTGGGCGAGGGACGGGAAAAGGGCTTCGTAGGCGCCGGGGGCGAGAGCGACACCCCGGTCGAGCATCCCATGGAAGAACCTCGGGTACATGCCGTTGTCAGCCGCGACCTTCGCAGAGTCGAAATCATGGGGCTCGGTGTCAACGAAGAACAAGCCCAGTAGCGGGCCGACCCGGGGCATCACTGCGCTGACTCCCGCCGCTTCGAACGCGCCGAGCATGCCTTCCTGCAGCCGAGTTGCAGTGGCGGTGAGTTGCTCGTACGCAGAGGTGGTGAGCAGACTCAGCGCCGCAAGACCCGCAGCGGTGGCGAGCGGATTCCCCGACAACGTCCCGGCCTGGTACACCCCGCCGAGCGGGGCCAAGTGACCCATGGTCTCGCGGCTGGCGCCGAAGGCACCCATCGGCAGGCCACCGCCGATGACCTTGCCAAAGCACCAAACATCGGGCTCGACGCCGAACCACTCGGCCGAACCACCGCGGCAGAGTCGAAAGCCGGTGATGACCTCGTCGAACAGCAGCAAGGCGCCAACGCGGTCACATTCGGCGCGTAAGCCTTCGAGGAAGCCCGGCACCGGCGCAACCAGACCCATGTTGGCCGCCACCGGTTCGACGCAGACGACGGCGATCGACTCGTCGAGTTCGGGCACGACGTTGTACGGAGCAACGATGGTGTCGGCGATCGCTCCGTCGGTGACACCTTCGGAACCCTTGAGGCCCTGCTGCGCCACGCCGGAACCACCGGCGACCAGCAGCGAATCGGTATGGCCGTGATAGTTCCCGGCGAACTTCACGATCTTGTCGCGGCCGGTTGCACCTCGAGCGAGGCGGATAGCGCTCATCGCCGCCTCGGTGCCACTGGAAACCAGCCGCACCATCTCCATCCCGGCCACGCGATCGCACATCTCTTCGGCGATACGAACCTCGTTCTCGGTCGGCGCGCCATAGCTCGTCCCGCGTGCTGCAGCGTCGTTGATCGCCGCAAGGATCGCCGGATGGGCGTGGCCGAGGATGCTCGGTCCGTAGCTCTGGACGTAGTCGATGTAGCGCTTGCCTTCGACATCGAAGACGAAGGGCCCCTCGGCGCGCTCGACAAAGTACGGCGTGCCGCCAACCGAACCGAAGGCTCGGACCGGCGAGTTGACGCCGCCCGGTATGACGACCTGGCTGCGTTCGAACAGGGACTCGTTCGTGGGGGTCACTCTGGTGTCCTTACTGCAGACCTTCGGCGATCAGCCGAGCAAAGTAGGTGAGGATCATGTCGGCACCGGCTCGTCTGATCGCACCCACATGCTCAAACGCAACCTCATCGAGGTCGAGCCAGCCGTTCTGGGCCGCAGCGTGCACCATCGCGTACTCGCCGCTCACGTGGTAGGCCGCAATCGGGATGTCGAGCTCTTGCCGGGCACGGGCGACGAGGTCGAGGTACGGCATGGCGGGCTTGATCATCACCATGTCGGCCCCTTCGCCGATGTCTTCTCGGATCTCTTCCATCGCTTCGCGGGTATTGGCGACGTCTTGTTGATAGCCCTTGCGGTTGCCCCCACCCTCGATGGTGACATCGACGGCGTCGCGAAAAGGGCCGTAGAGCGCCGTGGCGAACTTGGCTGCATAGGCCAGAATCGCAACCTGGTCGAAGCCTGCATCATCGAGCGCTTCACGAATGGC
The DNA here is from genome assembly GCA_905480195.1 of uncultured Acidimicrobiales bacterium. Classification (GTDB taxonomy): domain Bacteria; phylum Actinomycetota; class Acidimicrobiia; order Acidimicrobiales; family Aldehydirespiratoraceae; genus UBA11606. The sequence continues at coordinate 8,347 of CAJQPN010000038.1, read as the reverse complement.
GAACACCTGGCCATCCATCATCCCACTCGGTGCACAGATGTCGGCCCCGGCTGTCGCCTGGGCGACTGCGATCTTCTCATAGAGCTCGAGGGTGGCGTCGTTGTCGGGTTGGCCATGAACGTCGAGCACCCCACAGTGACCGTGACTGGTGTACTCGTCGACGCACAAATCGGCGATCACGACAAGGTCGTCGCCGTGATCGTCCTTCAAGTCCTGAATGGCGAGCTGAATGATGCCGTCGGGGTTCCACGCCTCAGAACCTTCGGGATCCTTGTGCTCAGGCAGGCCGAACAGAACGACCGCCGGTACACCGAGGTCCCTAATCTCGCGAACCTCCTGGCGGAGCGAGTCACGGGAATGTTGGAATTGGCCGGGGAGCGAACCGATCGGGAGCGGAGCATCGGCGCCCTCCTTCACAAAGAGCGGCGCGATCAGGTCATCGGGATGCAGCCGACTTTCGCGAACCATGCGACGAAGGGCTTCGGTTCGACGGAGCCGGCGAAGACGGCGCTGCGGAAAGGTCACGCCGTGAGGCTAGCCACCTGTGAACTGGGAGGCCCACGGCGGCCCCGGTAGCCGCATCGGCGAACGGTCAGAACGAGGCGAGATAGGTCGCTACTGCGTCGGCAAAGACCTGGCAGCCGAGCACGATGTCGTCGTCATGGGAATCCTCGGCGAAATCGTGACTCACGCCACCGATGCTGGGGATGAAAAGCATGCCCGTGGGAAGGTGAGGCGCGAACGTGTTGGCATCGTGGCCAGCGCCACTCGGCATCTCGACCCAGGCGCCTGGGACACAGCGCTCAGCGGCTTCGCCGATGACCGCAACGATCGCCGGATCCATCCTGACTGGGGCCATCCCCCGGTCGCCCGCCTCGATCGCGACCCGGCACGGACCTTCGGCGTCGAGCTCGGCGACGATCGTCGTCAGCGTGTCGGCGAAGCGCTCCATCACCTCCACCGAAGCATCACGGTACTGCACTCGACACCATGCCTCCCCCGGGACGATGCTCTCCGCTCCCGGGTGCACCCCGAGGTTGCCGATCGTCCAGACCGAGGCAGGACCGGCAACCTCTGCGAAACGCTGACGAAAACGCACACCGAACTCGAACAGAGAAGCCGCTGCGTCTTTGCGGATCGGCATCGGGGTTGTGCCGGCATGGTTCTGTTCACCGCGAAACCGCACGGTCGCACCGGAGATTCCGACAATGCCGGTGACTACACCGATGCGGTTGCCCGATGCCTCGAGGTGGGGGCCTTGCTCGATGTGCGCTTCGAGGTAGGCGACATGGCGATCGGATTCGAACCGGATCGGATCAACACCGGTGAGCCCCACCCGGTCCAGTGCAGCAGCCACCGTTTCTCCGTCAGCGTTGGTCGCTGCCAGGTGGGTGTCGTTCGTCTCACCGACGAACGAGTGACTCCCGAGTGCCGAGGCGTAGGTGCCTTCTTCGTCGGCCCAGGCGGCGACGTCGACGGCCAAGTGGGTGGTCGCCGGATCGGCGAGCAGCGACCGAGCGACCTCGATGGCGTACATGACCCCCATGGCGCCGTCGAGCCATCCGCCTTCCGGTTGGGTGTCGGAGTGCGACCCGAGCACCACCGCAGGACCCGGGTTGGGTGAGCGGCCGATCACATTTCCGATGCCATCGATTGTGGCCTCGAGCCCTGCATCGGTCATCTGTTCGACGAGCCAGCGACGAGCCGCCATATCGACGTCAGAGTACGTGGGCCGAACCACGCCCGTTCCGGTTGCTCCGAAGGCCCGGAGCGTGCGGAGTGACCTGAGCAGGCGGACGCCGTCGATCGCTACCATCAGACCGGCCTCTCGAGTCCAAACTCGGCGTACGGGAAATCAATCAGTGAGTCGAGCACCATGTCTGCCTCTGCCGGGATGTCGTGCTTCGTGATGCTGTTGGGCACGACGATGCAGGTCATCCCCGCCGCTTTCGCGGCGATCGCGCCGTTCTTGGAGTCCTCAATGACAATGACGTCGCCTGGGTCAAGTTCGAGCTTGGCGGCAGCCAGGATGAAGAGATCGGGCGCCGGCTTGCCCCGATCAACCTGATCGCGAGTACTGAGCGCATCGAAATGCTCGATCAGGCCAAGACGCTGTAGATGCCCTTCGACCCATCCGATCGGCGAGCTGCTCGCAATGGAAAGGCCCCGGGCTGCGGCCTTGACCGCGCCGATCAGGTCAAGCACCCCAGGAAGCACCGGCACTTCCTCGCGAGCCTCGGTATGGAGAGCCTTCGCCTGTTCGATCGCCTCGGGGTCAGGGTCGCGCCCAAGCCGACGCTTCAGCCGATCCTCGAGGGTCGGGTTGTCAGCCGCTCCGATGATCTTCACCCACTCCTGCACCGGCAGCGCCAGGCCATGATGGTGATGGGCGATCCGAGCCGCCTCGTACACAGGCCACTCGGTGTCTGCGATCGTTCCGTCGAAGTCGAAGATGACGGCTGCAGGGTGCATGTCGAGATTCTCGCGTCAGTCGAGGTCGAACACGAACCAATGGTGCGCTCGAGGCTCATTGTCGAACGCCGTCACAGCCAACAGCGCGGCCAGCAGGGCAGGTAGCGAAAACGAGTCCGTTCGGGGGTGACATCTCATCGCCATTGGGCGACAGGGAGGCTTCGCCCTCGAAGCGTTGGTCGATCTCGGTGGAGTACTGCTGCCGGCACCACTGGGCATCGACGCTCGCAGCATCCTCGGCGCAGAGTTAGGGCCGGTCGGCGTAGTGGGCCCGAATCGCGTCGACAAGACCCGGGATCGAGTGGTCGGCTGCGACGACGTCGACTGCGACACCAAGCGCGGTGGCGACCTCGGCTGTCGCAGGCCCGATCGCAAACACGGTCGGTGGTAGTCCCTCGACCCCGACCGCGGCAACGAGGCTCTGGACCGTCGAACCGGAAGTGAAGGCAACCGCATCAGCGGATCGACAGGCTGTCTTGTCGTCATCGTTGACGTCGACGTGCACCGTGCGGTAGGCGACCACATCGTCGACGTTCCATCCCATGAACGCAAGCTGGAGGGGGAGCGTCTCGCGAGCGACCTCGGCCCGAGCGAGCAAGACCCGACCACCGGTCGACGGGCGGGCAGGAAACCGCGCAGCCAGGCCCTCGGCGATCGCCTCATCGGGCATGAGGTCGACGGTGAGTCCCTCGGCCTCGGCGCGGGCCTTCGTTGCCGGACCGATCGCTGCCACCTTGACGCCGAGTGCCAGGGGGATCTCGGCCACGATCGCCCCGACACGCGTTGCACCGTTCGGGCTCGTGATCACAACCCAATCGTCGGGGCCAAGGGAGCGCAGGCCAGCACGCAGTGCCAATCCGCCATCGGGCGGATCCTCGATTCGGATCGTCGGCACTGAGACCGTTTCGGCGCTAAGCGTCTCGAGCGCCTCGATGAGCGAGGCAGCCTGATCATGGGGGCGGGTCACAACGACCCGCACTCCGTCGAGCGGTCCGCCGCTCATTGGGTACGTGCCAACAAGTCGAGCCCACCGGCGTCGTCGATGAGGTAGCGAGCGATACTCCGGCCGAGGCCCTCTGGGTCATCACCGACGCGGTGTTCGCGTATCAGCCTCCGCCCGTCGATCGACGAGAGCATGCCGACCATCTCGACGTCGCCTTCGGCAGTGTGACGGGCGTGCGCGCCAGCCGGCAGATCACAGTCGCCACCGAGTTCGGACAAGAACGCCCGCTCGGCGTCGAACAGGCAACGGGTGGCAGCATCCTCAATAGCGGCAAGGGCGGCGATGGTGCCGACATCGTCGGCACGGCACTCGACCGCAAGTGCGCCCTGTGCGACCTGCGGCACCATCACGGAAGGTTCGAGCCGGTCGACAGTTGCGGCGAGCGCGAGTTCGAGGCGGTCGATGGCCGCGGCAGCCATCACGATGGCGTCGAACCCATCGGACTCGAGCTTGCCAAGGCGCGTCTGGATGTTGCCGCGGAGTTCGGAGAAGACGAGGTCCGGTCGATGCCATGCCATCTGCGCTCGCCGTCTCACTGAACCGGTGGCGACATGGGCCCCGGCAGGGAGATCTGCCCAGGTCGACCCGACGAGGGCGTCGCGGGCATCAGCGCGGGTGGGCACGGCGACGAGAACGAGTCCGTCAGGCGTCGCTGCGGGAAGGTCCTTTCCTGAATGGACGGCGAAGTCGGCGCGGCCGTCGAGCACAGCAGCCTGCACCTCCTTGACGAACACCCCCTTGCCACCCATCGTGTGGATCGGTACGTCGGTGTTGCGATCACCGACGGTCGACACCACGACCTCCTCAACAACCCGACCGAGCAGAGCGGCCACGTGGCGGGTCTGCCACAGTGCCAGCGGGCTGCCCCGGGTGGCGGCTCGCAGATCAGACATCGGATTCAGAGGTCGAAGAGGTCGCGCAGCGACTCGGCCAGGCGATCGCCGCGGGCGTGCCCGGCGGCGTTCTTGAGCCGGACAGTCGGCTCGTGCAGCAACTTGTTGACGATCCCGCGTGCCATCGCTTCGACCGCCTCGCGTTCAGTCTCCTCGAGATCTGCGAACTTGGCAGCGAATCGAGCCAGCTCGGCATCGGCGATCTCCGAGCCTCGGCTCCGAAGCTGGGAAACCAGCGGAGCGACTTCCCGAGCCGAGGTGGCGGCCTGGTAACGAGATACCTCTTCGTTGACGATCGTCTCGACGTTGCCGATGACGCGGGTACGAGTGACCATCTGCTGATCGACGAACGCACCGATGTCGTCCATGTCGAGCAGGGTGACTCCGTCGAGATCAGCAGCGGCCGGATCGACATCGCGTGGCACAGCGACGTCGACGATGACGAGTTCACGACCGACTCGGCGGCCGATCACGTCAGCGATGTCGACGTGATCAAAGATGATGTCTTGGGCCCCGGTGGTGGTGACGAGCATCTCGACCGCAACGAGCGCGTCGGGCACTTGCTCCAAGCCCACGGCGGTGCCGCCGCAGACCTCGGCGAGACGCACGGCGTTTTCCCAGGTGCGGTTGGCGACGAAGATGTCGGACGTGCCCGCTGCGGCGAGTGACTTGACGGTGCCCTCCGCCATTTCGCCAGCACCGAGCACGAGCACGGGTCGACCGTCGAGTCCATCGAGATGCTTCGAGGCGAGCGCAACTGCGGCCTGTGAGACCGAGGCGATGCCCCGGCCAATGGCAGTGTCGGTTCGGGCCCGCTTGCCGGTCTCGAGCGCGTGACGAAACAGCGGCCCGAGCACCGAACCAATGGTGCCGTGTTCAGAGGACTGATCCCACGCGGTGCGGACCTGGCCGAGGATCTCGTGCTCGCCGACAACGGCTGAGTCGAGTCCAGCCGTGACCGCGAAGAGATGGCGCACTGCCTCGGCGTCGTGCAAGGCGTAGAGGTGGTCGGCGATGTCTTCTGGAGCGAGGCCTGCATATCGGCCGATGAACTCGCGGATGTCTTGGTAACCGCCGTGGAACCGCTCGGCGTAGGCGTAGATCTCGACGCGGTTGCAAGTCGACAGCACGACGACCTCAGAGAGATTGTCGGCCGAACCGAGGTCGGACAGCGCCTTCGGGATGTCGTCGGCCGGGATCGTCATCCGCTCAAGCACAGCGAGGGGAGTCGACCGGTGGTTACAACCGATGGCGACAATCGACACGAGCGGGGAACCTCAGATGGCGGACGAGACCCTGTACGGGTGGGAGATGGCCAAGGCCACCTCTGAACGGTATCGGCTGAAGCCGGTCAAGCGTGAGTCGGGGACGAGCGTCACACCGGTCCTTGCCCAACCGACAGATTTTGCTCACGACCCGCAGTGGCATGAGCACCGTTGGCGAGACGATCGCGATGCAGATGAAAGCCGAGGATCTGCAGTTCGGTTGCAAGGTCGACCGCTCGAAGGTCGACACCGTTGGGCACGGTGAGGACGATCGGCGCGAAGCTCATGATCGACACGACCCCAGCATCGACAAGACGGTCGGCCGCTCCCTGTGCCGCTTCGGGCGGGGTCGCGATGATGCCCACCGCAATCTCGTGCTCGGTGACAACCGAGGCCAATGCCGACGGCGCATACACCGGAATACCGTCGATCTCGACGCCGACCTTGTCGGGGTCGGTGTCGATCGCCGCCACAACGGGGAAGCCTCGCTCGCTGAAGCCGCTGTGGTTGGCGAGCGCCCGACCGAGATTGCCCATCCCGCATACGACGATGGGCCAGGTGTTGGCGACGCCCAGTGCACGGCTGATCTCGAACCGCAAGAAGTCGGCGTCGTAGCCGACACCACGGGTCCCGTAGGTGCCGAGGTAGGAGAGATCCTTCCGGACCTTTGCTGCGTTGACACCAGCGAGGGTGGCCAACTCCTCCGAAGACACCGTTGCGGTGACACCAACCGGGAACGCGTCGAGGCCCCGCAGATACAGCGGAAGACGGGCCACAGAGGCCTCGGGTATGCGACCGATCGAGCTCATGACCAAACGGTACGGAACTTGTGCACGCGTTCACAAGGAAAAATCACAATTTCACAAGCATCGCCATTTCGTCCCATCCCCTGCGCACCCCCCAGCTGCCGATCGCAACACCAGCGGATCCGGGATGTCACGGTTGCTCGATCAGGGAGAGCCGGAGAGTTCAGCAATCCCGATGCCAGATTCGCCGGCCACGGAGTACAGCAGGAACAGCCGCCCTTCTTCGTCGAACACACACGGGTCCCGCAGCTGATTCGCCGCCGAGGCGAGGGCACCACGACGTGACGGGGTCAGGGGCTCATCCGCGCCCTCCCACGCGCGCTCGGGTCTGAGGACCTCGACCGGCTCGGACTCACGCCACGTGTTCCAGTCACCGCTGACCTCGACGGTGCTGCGAAAAATCCGCTCGGGGGTGTCGCCCACACGCGTCCAAAAGACCTCGAGCGTGTCACCGATGATCCGAACCGCCGAATGGCGCATCGATGGGCAAAACAACGTCGGGCCCGACTCGAACGCAGTGCGGCCGTCACGCGACCGGAGAAACCGGCCGGGCATCGCGAGGCAATACCACCAGCCGCCATAGCGAAAGGAGCGAAAATAGGACGGGCCGAGGACCTCCGGCTGCGCCGCGAAGCGCAGACCGTCCGATGACGTCGCACGGCGGGTGAACTGGTTGCCGACGGTTTCCAGACCATGGAAGTACATAACGATCTCTTGCCGCTCATCGTCCACGTGGACGTCGGGCGAGGCGATGTGAGCGACGACGAGGTCATCCCTCATCTCGCTCGGCATCTGGTCGCCGAGCCGTGCCTCGATGGCGACGCGGATCTTCTCGTACGTCTCGTCTTCCAATGCAAGGTCTTCGGTCGGGAAACACGAGTCGCGCAAGTGAAGGGCTCCGGGCTCGTGGACCGTCCACGGACCACGGAGGTCATCGGCGTAGGCGAGCCGGATGTACGAACCCTTGTGATCGGCGAAATACAGGTAGTAGCGACCCAGCGGGTCCGAAACCCAGTCGGGTATCCGGATCAGTGACGGGCCCTGAATGTTGTGACCGATCGACGGGTGCATCGGGGCTGCGATGATCGGTGCGTCGATGAGCCGTTCGACGTGGTACATCAGCCTTCGAGCAGTTGACGGCGTTGGATCTTGCCGCCCAACCCCCTGGGGATCTCGTCGATACGGTCGATCTTGGTCGGACATTTGTACCGGGCCAACTCGGTTGCACACCAGCTGATGAGATCATCCTCCTCCAGCTCGTGACCCTCCTCGGCGACCACAAACGCCTTGACGGTTTCGCCTGTGTGGGGATGAGGCACACCGACCACGCCCGCGTCGGCGACGCCACTGTGCGCTGCAAGGACCTCTTCGACCTCGGCCGGATAGACGTTGAAGCCCGAGACGATGATCAGGTCGTTCGAACGATCGACGATGTAGACGTACCCGTCATCGTCAACCACCGCGATATCGCCGGTGTGAAGCCAGCCATCGGCATCAATCACCCGGGCCGTCGCTTCTGGGTCGTCGAGGTAGCCGGCGAAGACGTTGGGGCCTCGGACAATGATCTCACCGGCATCGCCGACAAAAACATCATTCCCAGCGTCGTCGACGATCCGGACCTCGACGCCGACCAGAGGCCGGCCGATCGAGCCGACCGGCGTGTCGTCCTCTCGCGCGATGATCACTCCGGGGGCGGCCTCGGTCAGGCCGTAGCCCTCGAGAACCCGAACGCCGAATCGGCCAGCGATGTCCTCAACCACCCGATCGGGGATCATCGCTGCACCGGACATTGCAATTCGGATGGTCGACAGCGCGTCATCGGGGACAAGATCGACCTGGCTCAACGCCACCCAAAGGGTGGGCGGACCGATGAGAACCGTGACCTGCTCGTCGCGAATGGTGTCGAAC
>CAJQPN010000037.1 GCA_905480195.1 uncultured Acidimicrobiales bacterium | reverse complement strand
GCGGGGAGGGGTTTACGCCCCTCCCCGCTTCGCGTGTTGGCACAGAGATGGTGACGGGTTCGCAAGCCCCCGATTTCGCGTGTCCGGCAGGTCGAAGGCAGTTAGCCTTTGGCGGTAACGCAAACCTGAGAGAGGAGTGCGCCGTGCCAGCGACCGTTGTCGTCGGTACTCAATGGGGTGACGAGGGGAAGGGCAAGTTCACTGACCTCGTCGCCAAGGAGATGGAGTTGGTCGTCCGGTATCAGGGCGGTCACAACGCCGGCCACACGCTCGTGGTCGGTGGCGAGAGCTTCGCCCTCCAGTTGATTCCGAGTGGGGTTCTCTACGACCACATCACGCCGGTCATCGGCAACGGTGTCGTCGTGGATCCGAAGGTGTTGCTCACCGAGATGGACATGCTCACGAGTCGCGGCGTCGACTGCTCGACGCTGAAAGTCTCGGGCAACGCGCACTTGATCATGCCGTACCACCAAGAGCTCGACGCCTTGCACGAACGTCATTTGGGTGACGGCAAACTCGGCACAACCAAGCGCGGTATCGGGCCGGCGTACGCCGACAAGTCGATGCGAGTCGGGCTACGGGTTCAAGACCTTACCGATCCCAAGATCTTTCGCCAGAAGCTCGAAGTGGTCCTCGGCTACACCAACCAGGTGCTCACCAAGGTCTTCAATCGGCTCCCCGTCAATGCCGACGAACTCGCTTCGCTGTACCTGAACGAATACGCCCCACGGGTGACGCCACACATCGGCGACGCGATTGCGATCGTGCACGAAGCGCTCGAGTCGGGCCAAGGTGTCCTCTTGGAGGGTGCGCAGGCTTCGTTCCTCGACCTCGACCACGGCACGTACCCGTTCGTCACATCGTCCAATCCGGTGGCGGGTGGTGCGTGCACGGGCGCAGGCGTCGGTCCACGCGACATCGAGCGGATCATCGGCATCGCCAAGGCGTATGTCACCAGAGTCGGTTCCGGACCGTTCCCGACCGAACTGTTCGATGACGTCGGCGATCACCTCGTGGAAATCGGCCGCGAGTATGGCACCAACACCGGCCGGCGGCGCCGACCCGGTTGGTTCGATGCTGTGATGATGCGGCACGCCGTCCGAATCAACTCTCTTTCCGAGATCGCGCTCACGAAACTCGACATCCTCGACGGGCTCGAGACGCTCAAGGTCTGCGTCGCCTACGACATCGCGGGTACGCGGGTCGAGCACCTCCCGTACCATCAGTCTGATCTGCATCAGGCGACACCGATCTATGAGGAGCTCCCCGGCTGGGGAACCGACATCAGCGCCATCACCGATCCGGCTGATCTCCCGAAGAACGCTGCCAACTACATCGCGTTTCTCGAAGATCAGTGCGGGGCACCGATCCGGCTCGTAGGCGTTGGCCCCGGCCGCGAACAGTTCCTCGATCGCGCCGCGTGACCCGCTCAGTCGAAGGGCTGACTCCAGTCGATGGGTGTTGCGCCGTCGCTGTCGGGGGCGTGGTCAGACTCGACGACGTGCTCCTCGTCAACGCTCGACGTTGCTGGCCGCCCGCCCGCAGAGCCCACGATCTTCTTGGCGAATGCCTTTGCCCGCTTCTTGACGAGACGAGGCGGCATCGCCCGCAGCCCGGCCTGGGACCGCACACCGCTCATCGTGATAGCGCACGTCTTGCAGACGGGTTTCTTTGCTCCAAACGGGTAGACGACACAATCCTCGCAGTACTCGAGGCCGCACCGTCGGCAGAGCGCAGTGGCAGATTCGAACGAATGTTCCCGACACAGTCCGGTGAAGTCCAACGACACAGAGAAGCTCCTCAGAAGGCGATCGTTCTTCAGTCGGTTCGACTGACCTGGGCAGCGAACAATCTCTATTGTCTAGGGCGTACGAGTGATTGTCTAACGCGTACGAATGGAAAGGCCCGATCGTGAGCTCCGATCCGATTCCCAACGTCTTGTCGGCGCGCTACGCAAGCGCTCGTATGAACGAGATTTGGAGTCCTGAGCACAAGATCGTGCTCGAGCGGGAACTGTGGCTCGCCGTGCTGCGGGCGCAGAAAGCGATGGGTGTCGACGTGCCCGACGGAGCTGTCGAGGCGTACGAGGCCGTGCTCCAGCAGGTCGATCTGGCGTCGATTGCCGAGCGCGAACTGGTCACCCGCCACGACGTGAAAGCACGGATCGACGAGTTCTCGGCCCTCGCCGGCCGAGAACAGATTCATCGGGGCATGACCTCTCGCGATCTCACCGAGAATGTCGAGCAGCTGCAGGTTCGTCGGTCGCTCGAGACGATCCGAGACCGTATGGTCGCGCTCTTGGCCCGATTCGTTGCGCTCGCCGAGCAGCACGCCGGTCGAGTGATGGTCGCCCGCACCCACAACGTATCGGCACAGGCCACCACGCTCGGGAAGCGTTTCGCCGACGTCGCCGAGGAGACGATGATCGGTATCGAGCGCCTCGAAGATCTGCTCGACCGGTACCCCCTTCGGGGGCTGAAGGGCCCGGTTGGTACTCGTCTCGACCAACTCGATCTGCTCGGCGACTCGGCCAAGGTCGACGAGCTCGAACGGCTCGTCGCCGAACACCTCGGCTTCAGCCGGGTGCTTGATTCGGTCGGCCAAGTCTACCCGCGTTCGCTCGATCTCGATGTCGTGTCAGCGCTGTGCCAGGCCACGTCGGCACCGTCGAGCGCCGTCACCACGCTTCGACTCATGGCCGGTCACGAGCTCGCCACCGAAGGCTTCCGGCCCGGTCAGGTCGGGTCTTCGGCGATGCCGCACAAGATGAACGCGCGCTCGTCGGAGCGGATCAACGGGCTCCGGCTCGTGCTCGAC
>CAJQPN010000036.1 GCA_905480195.1 uncultured Acidimicrobiales bacterium | reverse complement strand
CACCCCGTTCCGGCTCTACAAGATCAACACCCATCAGGGAGGCCACCAGGTGCCCTTCATCGTGCACTGGCCTGAAGGCATGGCAGCAACCGGGGAGTTGCGGACGCAATACCAACACATCACCGACCTGCTGCCGACCCTCGCCGAACTCTGCGAGGTGACGGTGCCCACCAGCAAGAGTGGGCAGGCCGTTCCGAAACCGGCCGGATCCTCGATGGTGCCGACGCTGAACGACGCCGATGCTGCCACCACCCACCCGGAGCAGTACTACGAACAGATCGGCCACCGTGGTTTCTATCGCAACGGCTGGTCGGCGGTGACCTGCCGTCAGCCTCGACGTTCGTTCGCCGCCGAGACCTGGGAACTCCACAACCTCAACGACGATCCCACCGAGACGGTCGACCTCGCAGCCGAGCACCCCGAGAAGTTGGCGGAGCTGAAAGAGGCATGGGAGCAGGCGGCCTGGGCCAACCAGGTCTTTCCCCTCGACGAGGGCAACTACGTCAAGATGATGCAGCAGCCGCCCTGGAACGCTGCGCTGGCCGAACCGGTGGTGTTTCGGCGGGGCATGCCCACCGTCGAACGCTGGCGTTCGCTGCAGTTGATCTCGAGTCGAAGCTTCCGTGTTGATGTCGACGTTGACCTTGCACGCGGCGACGACGGTGTTCTGGTCGCTCACGGCGATCAGGGTGGTGGCTACTCCCTGGCCATCGACGACGGCCGCCTCGTACACAGCCATAACGGGTACGGCGAGATGACAGTCGTCGACTGCGGCCCGGCCCAACCCGGCCGGCACACGATCACGCTCGACGTCGTCGACGTCGGGGACGTCACGTGGGAGCCGCGCGTGCTCGTCGACGCTGTCGAGGTGGGGGCGGCAGGGCCGGTTCCTCGCCTGATGGCGATGGCACCGTTCGAGGGGATCGACATCGGTATCGATCGACGATCGCCGGTCAACTGGGACCTCTACGAACGCAAAGGCCCTGCCCGCTTCACAGGCACGATCCACAGCGTGACCTACACGCCGGGCGAGCTCGCACCCGACAATGGCAGCCGGTACCTAGAGATGCTCAAGGAGCTGGGCACGAAGTACGAGTGATGCCGGTGCGTGGCGACGCAGCCCTCGGTCGTCGTAGCATCAGCTGATGGCTCTCCAGTTCGTAGACCCCCGTGGTGAGTCGGCGATCGAACCACGCGCCTACGATCGTTCCGTCGCCTTGGATTCGAAGACGACCGTGGGATTGTTGGCCAACGGCTTCCCTGACTCGGTTGCCTTCCTCAGAGCAGTGCGAGATGCAATCGCTGCGCTGCGACCCGATGTGGGGTTCGTTTGCTACGACAAGGGCGACGCATCGGCCGTCGCCGCCGACGACATGCTCAGCGAGATCAAAGGTGCGTGCTCTGCGGTGATCACGGCGTACGGGCATTGAGGCAGTTGCACCACCGGCACCGTGCGTGACGCAATCAATGTGGCCCTGCGAAGAATCCCAGCCGTTGCGCTGGTCACCGACGAGTTCTGGGCTCAGGGGGACTTCATCGCAGCATCGTTTGGTATGCCGGATGTACCGCGCGTGCGGCTCCCACATCCAATCGCAGGCACCGGTTCGGAGAACCATCGCATCGTGGCAGAGAAGGTGGCGGCAGAGATCATCGACGCGCTCGAGATGCTCCGATGAGCGACCTGCTCGAGGCGGTCGACGAAGCTGCTGCGCTCGAACGACTGCACGAACTCGGCTGCACCGACGGTCTCCCCGTCGTGATCCCCACACCGCCGCGAGTCTCCCGAATGGTGCTTGCCGTCGGCCATGCCGGTGAGGCCGTGCTTGGCGAAATGGGTCCACTCAACGGCGTCTGCACCGTCGAAAAGCTCTCTGTCGCTGCAGTGATGGCAGGCTGTCTACCCGACCACATGCCGGTCGTGGTCGCCGCGGCATTGGCGATCATGGACCCCGAGTTCGACCTCGCCGAGATGCAGGGTACGACCCATGCCACGGCCCCGCTGATCATCGTCAACGGGCCCGCACGCCAGATGTGTGGTGTTGCGTCGAGCTATGGCGCGCTCGGACCGGGCCACCGGGCGAATGCGTCGATCGGTCGAGCGATCCGACTCGCCATGATCAATGTCGGCGGCGCTCGTCCCGGCACATCCGACATGGCACTTCTCGGTCATGGCGGCAAGTTTGGCCAGTGTCTCGCCGAAGATGAGGAACACAGCCCCTTCAGCCCGCTTCATGTCGGCCGTGGTTTCGGGGCGACCGAATCGACCGTAACCGTCATCGGCACAGAACCTCCCCAGTCGGTCGCTCATACTCCCGGGTCCGATCTCACCGAATCCTCGGAGCGACTCCTCGACACCCTTGCGGGTTCGCTCACCGCCCCCGGGACCAATAACGCCTGGCTCGGAGGCGGGCAGGCTGTCGTGGTGATCACCCCCGACCATGCTGGCGAACTGGCGTTGGCCGGCCACGACCGCTCGTCGATCACTGCATCGATCGCTGAACGAGCCCACACCCGCGACGGTCGACCGGCGTTCAGGTCAACCGACGATGTCGTCGTCGTCGCCGCCGGAGGGGCTGGGCTCTACTCGTACGTGTTCCCCACGTGGTGCGCAGGCGGACACCGCAACCGCGCCGTGACCCGGATCGTCGAGATCGGGCAAGCCTGTGCCATTCCCGGTACGTGAGGTCAATGAGTGAAGGCTGGGCCTCCGATGCAACCGCCGGGCGGATTCACGCACGATCTGACCTCAGAAGCGCCGACCAGCTAGACCGTTCGTCATGTACATCGGATACGACGAGCAGCAGGAAGCACTGCGCCACGAGCTTCGCGAGTACTACGCCGACCTACTGACCCCGGAGATCCGAAGGCAACTAGCCGCAGAGGAGGGCTGTGGCCCGGTCCACCGCGAGATCGTCGGTAAGATGGGCCGCGACGGGTACCTGACGGTCGGGTGGCCAAAAGAGTTCGGCGGAAGGGGCTACAGCGCCGTCGAACAGTTTGTGATGTTCGACGAGTCGGTCGCGATCGGTGCACCGATCCCAATGCTCACGGTGAACACGGTCGGTCCGACGATTATGCAGTTCGGGACCGACGAACAAAAAGACTTCTTCCTGCCGAAGATCTCGAACGGCGAGATCACCTTCTGTGTGGGTTACAGCGAGCCCGACGCTGGCACCGACCTCGCCTCGCTGCAGACTCGGGCAGTCCGCGACGGTGACGAATATGTCATCAATGGCCAGAAGACATGGACCTCGCTCGCCCGCGACGCCGACTACATCTGGCTGGCTGCCCGCACGAACCCGAACGTGAAGAAACATAAGGGAATCTCGCTGTTCTGTATCCCGATGGATACACCAGGGCTGTCGATCGAACCGCTCGATCTGTTGTCGAGCCACAACATCAACCACACGTTCTTCGATGATGTGCGGGTGCCAGTGTCGACCCGCGTCGGGGACGAGAACGGGGGATGGGGGCTCATCACCTCTCAGCTCAACCGTGAACGGGTCACGATCTGCTCGAGCGGCATGGTGACCAAGGCTTTGGAAGAGACGGTTGAGTACGCCAAGAGCACCGTTCTTGCGGACGGCTCCCGACTCATCGATAAGCCATGGGTGCAGCGAAACCTTGCGGAGGTCCATGCGGGTGTCGAGTTCCTCCGACTCATGAATTGGAAGGTCGCCTGGCAGGTGGCGGCCAAGATCGACGGAAGGGCGCTCGACGAACTCGACATGAAAGACATGACGACGTTCATCGCCGACTCGTCGTCGGTCAAGGTCTACGGCACGGAGTTTTTCCTTCGGGCCTACCGGCAGCTGATGGAGATCTATGGGCCGCAGGCGACAATCGCAGCGGGGTCGATCGGCCACCTGACCCGACTCGAGATGCAATACCGTTCCGCACTGATCCTCACCTTCGGTGGCGGGACCAACGAGATGCAACGAGATCTGATCTCTCAATTCGGGCTCGGCTACCCGAAAGCCGACAGGTAGGAGAGGTCATGGACTTCACGCTCAACGACGAAGAGCAGGCGATCCACGATCTCACCGAGCAGATCCTCGCCGATCACAGCACGAACGACCGCTTGAAGCAGATCGCAGCGGCCGATGACCATGTCGACCGAGATGCCTGGGCTGCGTTGGCTGCGGGCGGAGTGGTCGGTGCCGCTATTCCCGAGGCCCATGGCGGGCTCGGTCTCGGCTACCTCGCCACTGCCACGGCGGTCCAGGTGGCAGCTTCCCATGGGTCGCCGGTGCCGCTGCTGTCGACGTCGGTGATGGGTGCGATGCCGATTGGTGAATACGGAACCGATGCGCAGCAGGCCTCCTGGCTTCCGGCGATCGCCGACGGCTCACTGCTCAGTGCGACCGCACTGTTCGAGACAGGCACCTCGCCGGCGAAGCCACTGACCACCGCCCGGACCGACGGCGACGGCTACGTGCTCGACGGCGAGAAGCCGATGGTGGATGGCGGTCTACAGGCCGGCCTCCTCCTCATTCCCGCCCGTCTGGACGATGGGTCAATCGGCGTCTTCTTGGTGCCAAGCCCGAGCGACGGCGTCACCTGCCAGCGGGTCGAGGTGACCACCGGTCGCCCACAAGCCCACCTCACCCTTTCAGGGGTCGCGGTCGGCGGTGACGCACTGCTGGGCGAGGGTGCCGTCGACGGCGCCGAAATCGTTCACTGGATCGCCCGCCGAACCATTGTTGCCATGTGCATGCAGATGGCGGGTGCAGCACAGTCGGCGATCCGTCTCGCCGCCGAGTACACCAAGGAACGACAGCAGTTTGATCGACCGATCGCTACGTTCCAGACGGTGTCGAATCGAGCCGGCGACAGTTACATCGACACCGAGGCGATCACCCTCACCGCATGGCAGGCCGCATGGCGACTCGACCAAGGCCTCCCAGCCGACGATCAGATCCACATGGCGGCGTACTGGGCAGCAGAGGGAGGGTTCCGTGTCGTGCACGCCGCAACGCATGTGCACGGGGGCGTGGGCGTCGATCGTGACTATCCGCTCCACCGGCACTTCTTGTTGGCCCGCCAGATCGAACTCACACTCGGGAACGGCGAAGAGCATCTCGAACGACTCGGACGTTCGATCGCGGCGTCGTAAGCCGTCGCCTCCGCGCTCGAAGCAAGTCGTCCCCAGAGAGTGCCAAAAGCACATCGCTGTCTTCTTCACGTATCCAGAGAGGAAGTCGCGCATCGCGTGGTCGACGTTGCCGGGCGACCGTCGATCGTGGGGCTTGGGCGCGCAGCCCTGAGCGTGGTGGGTTGTTGCGTGAACCGAGCGGCTACTCGATCACGCCACGGGCGCGAAGTTCGGTGATTGCGGCGGTATCGAGCCCGAGTTCGGTGGCGAGTACCTCGTCTGTATGCTCCCCCAGCCACGGCACCCGGGTCTCAGGGCCTTCGGCCATCCGGCTGAGCTTGACGGGATTACCGGGGATGAGAACTGGATCGCCACCCTGGGGATCGTCCATCTCGACGAGCATGTGTCGGGCTGAAACGTGGGGATCGGCGACGATGTCAGCACTCGTGTAACTCTCGCCTGCGGCGATTCCTTCGGCGGCCAAGGCCTCGACGGCTTGCGTGTTGCTCATCGAGGACGCCCACCGCTCAATGCCAGGTCGGATGACGGTGTTCAGATGATCGCGCCACCCCTCTCGAGAGGCGAGCCGTTCATCGATGAGCCACTGCGGGTTGTTCGTGAGCTCAGCGAGCTTCTCCCACTGGTGTTCGCGAATGACCTGCACGATGAAATGGCCGGTGCCGGCTGCGAAGGTCTCGATGATGCCGACCGCGCTGTCGGCTTCGCCCGAAATACCCATCGAGTAGAAGTTCGTCACCAGGTCGGTCATCGCCATCGTTGCGTCCATCATCGCGATGTCGACGCGCTGCCCGTCGCCGGTTGCCTCTCGGTGACGGAGCGCCGAGAGCACGCCGATCACCCCGAACAGCGCCGAACTGATATCACCCAGTGCACCAACCGGGTTGACGATTGGGGGGCGGTCGGGGAGTCGCTTGTATTCGTAGATACCCGACATTCCCTCGACGATGGCGGCATAGGCGGCTCGGTGCATGTGGGGCGAGGAAGGGTCGTTTCCGAAACCGGAGACCGAGAGGTAGATGACCTCGGGGTGTACGGCGCGTACCGCCTCGTAGCCGATCCCGAGGCGGTCAGCAGTGCCGGCCTTGAAGTTCTCGCAGACGATGTCGAACCGTTTGGCCAACTCAAGCACGAGGCCGGCACCAGCCGGATCCTTCAGGTTGATCGCCACGGACCGCTTGTTGAGGTTGTTTCGCAGGAAGGTTGCCCCGACCTGTCGACCAGCGGGGTCGTCAACGGCGGGGAGCGACCCGCGCCCACTGTCGCCGGAACCCGGTGCTTCGATCTTCACCACGTCGGCACCGAGTCGGGCGAGCAGTTGGGTTCCGAACGGCAGTGCCGCCATCTGCTCAATGGCCAGGACCCGCACACCAGTCAGGGGTTTCGGTGTTCCGGCGTGTTCTGCGTTGGCGATGTCGCCGAGGCGCATGTGAGGCATGGGCGAAAGGCTAGGTGGCGCGGAGGTCCACGGGGAGATCGACGTCGCGTTCAGCCGAGGCGATCGATCGCCGAGCGCAGCGCATCGACATGGCGATCTTCGGTCCAGGTTGAGCCGATCGACACCCGAATGAAATGACGTCCGTTGGCGACCGATCCGTTGATCGCGAAGCCTGCGTCATTGAGCCTGGCGACGAGGGCGTCGGTGGCCTCGTCGCCATCGACGTGGAGGAACGAGACAAGCCCGAACGGGGTAGGCGCGATGACCTCGAAACGATCGTCGGTGCGCAGCCACGCGTCGAGGCGTTGGGCCGCTGCAATGTGGCGTCGGATCATCGCTTGAAGTCCCTCGACACCGAACGAGCGCAGCACCCACCACAGCTTGAGAGCCCGGAACCGGCGGCCGAGGGGCACGTGCCAGTCGCGGTAGTCGATGACCTCGCCAGCGTCGGACGCTGCGTTGCGGAGATAGGGCGGCACGATGCTGAGTGTGTCGATCAATGGGCGTCGGTCGGCGACCCAGAAGATCGAACAGTCGAAGTTCGTCGCAAGCCACTTGTGGGCATTGAAGGTGTAACTGTCGGCCAGTTCGAGCCCGTCCTGGTGATCCCGGAACTCTTCACAGATCATCGCCGAACCGGCATAAGCGGCGTCGATGTGGAGCCACAGGTGGTGCTCGCGGGCAATCTCACCAATCGCCCGAACCGGATCGACAGCGGTGGTACCGGTGGTGCCGACCGCAGCGCACACGAATGCCGGGGTCAACCCGACGGCGAGGTCATCGGCGATCGCATCTCGAAGTGTGGCGGGTGCAACAGCGAAATGATCGTCAACCTCAAGGAGTCTGACATGGCCATAGCCTGCGACGTTTCCACCTTTCTCGACCGACGAGTGCGCCTGGCTCGACGTGTACGCAACCATCGATTCGGCGGGCGCGCCGGTGCGTTGCCGGCAAACCTCACGGGCAACTACCAGCGCAGTGTGCGTCGAATCGCTGGCCGACATCTGCAGCACGCCGCCACCCGGGCCAGTCGTCTTCCAACTCTGGGGTACACCCATCAGATCAACAAGCCAGTCGAGGACGTGGGACTCGATCTCGGTCGCTGCCGGCGAGGTCGACCAGAGCATCCCTTGGACCCCGAGCCCCGCAGCTGCGAGTTCGCCGAGGATCGCGGGTGGAGACGACATCGCAGGGAAGAACGAGAACCAGTGCGGATGCTGCCAGTGGGTCAGTCCGGGTACCACGACGTCGTCGAGATCGGCCAACATGGCCGAGAACGGCTCCCCCGTCATCGGGGGTTTCGCCGGGAGTTTCGCCCGCACCTCACCGGGCGCGACCGGCTCGATCACCGGCCGATCTTCGAGGCCGCCCAGGTACTCGGCGATCCAATCGATGAGTGCGTGTCCGTTGCGGCGGAACTCGTCGAGGTCGAGGGGGTCGGTCACTCGCCGTATCGTGTGATGTCGCCGACCAACTCCGTGAACAGTGAGAGAACTTCACCGTCCTCGGCATGGCGACCCGTCTCCTTCTTCGAGTACAGCATCTCGCCGTCGACGGTCACGTCGAAGACCCCGCTTCCACCCGTCACGAGACGAAGGTCGGTGATGACATGCTGGTAGTTGGAGAGCAGATCCGAGACCGCGCTCACGGCGCGGGCTGAATAGTCTCAAGGGACGCAGTAGGTGATCTCGATGCGATGACTCATGGGGCGACTCTAGCCAAGGGCTAGGTCGAGATCGCGGTGAAGGTCGCACCGAGCGCCTCTGCGAACGCGCCGGGGGCGACGACGAGTTCTATTCCCCGGCGACCTGCGCTGCAGTAGATCTCGTCAGCAGTGAGCGCGGAGTCGTCGACGAAGGTCGGTACGACACGTTTCTGGCCGAACGGGCTGATCCCTCCGACCACATAGCCCGACCGCCGTTCAGCGAGGGTGGGATCGGTCATTGCGGCTCGTTTCCCGCCTGCGACCGCAGCGATGGCCTTCAGGTCGAGACGAGTGTTGACGGGGATGACCCCGATGGCGTGGCTGCCATCGTCGAGGGTGACCATCAGCGTCTTGAAGACCAGGCCGGGATCGACGCCGAGCGCTTCGACCGCCTCTTCGCCGAACGATGGGTGGTCCGGGTCGTGGTCATACTCGACAATGCGATGGTCGATCCCGAGGCTTCGCAGAAGTTCGACGGCAGGTGTCATGGTTCTATGCTGGACCAGATGGCAGAGATTACGCATCGCGGCAACCCCATTCAGGTCGACGGGGATCTCCCCCCGATCGGCTCCCAGGCCCCCGACTTCGCCCTCGTCAAGGCCGACTGGACCACACTCAGCAAGGCCGATTTGGCCGGTCGGCGAGTCATTCTCAACATCTTCCCGTCCATCGACACCCGTACCTGCCCGAAGTCAGTACGGGTTTTCAACGAACTTGCTGCCGAACTCGAGAACACCACCGTCGTGTGCGTCTCTGCCGACCTTCCACCAGCAGCCGCCCGCTTCTGCGGGGCAGAGGGCATCGAGAACGTCGTCACCGGCTCCACCTTCCGCAGCCCGGAACTCCTGCAGAGCTACGGCGCGCTGATGACCGAGGGGGTGATGGCTGGACTGGCGGCACGGGCGGTCGTGGTCCTCGACACCGATGGTTGCGTCGTGCACACCGAGCTGGTCACGGAACTCTCCGAGGAACCGGACTACGACGCAGCGATCGCTGCGCTCGACTGACGAATCGTCGCCAGGCCGATCTCAGGTCTTGGCGAGCCAGGTTTCAGCACCCGACAACAGATAGTCGATGCCGTCCGACTGCTCGCCGTCGTCGCGTTCTTGGTCTCCCATCGCGCCGACGGCGTAACGAACGCGCACGCCCTCACTGATGGCCGCGAGCCGCCAGTGTTGGAAAGCGACGTACCACGGAATATCTGACAGGTCGCGGTCGCTGCGTGCGGCGTAACGGGCAACGACATCGTCGGCAGTGCCGAATCCCTCCGCCTTGGTTGGCACGTCTCCGAGCCGTCCGCGAGCGTCGGGATCGTCGCCCCACCACATGACCATCCCGGCAAGGTCGGCCAACACGTCACCCAAGGTGCACAGTTCCCAATCGAGTACCGCAGCGATCGTGCCGTCGTGCCCCGCCATGCAGTTGTCGAGTCGGTAGTCGCCGTGGACAATGCCGGCGCCCTGCTGAGGCGGGATGCCGGCGAGAAGCCGAGTGTGGAGCTCCTGAAACAACGGAAGTTCGCGGTCAGAGCCTTCGTCGACCTGGCGCTTCCACCGGCGCAGTTGCCGAGCGCAGTAGTCCTCGGTGCGGCCGAGATCGCCAAGTCCGACCGCTGCGGGACTGAGGGCGTGCAAATCGACGAGCGTGTCAACGAGCGACGTGGCAAGGCTGCTTCGCTTGCTCGGGTCGTAGGCCTCACCGTCGGCTCGATCGAAGACAATCTCGCCTTCAACGAATCCCATCACGTAGAAGTCTGCGCCATTGACCGCGACGTCTTGGCACAGGCCGATGGCAGGAGCGACTGGCACCGGGGTTTCGGCGAGTGCAGCGATGATGCGGTGCTCGCGCCCCATGTCGTGCGCACTGGCGAGCACATGGCCGGTGGGCGGCCGCCGAAGCACCCAGCGGCCACCGAGTTCGTCGGTCACGAGGAAGGTGAGATTACTGGCACCTCCAGTGATCAACTGGAAGGTCAGCGGCGGGGCAAGCGTCGGGATTCTGCTCGTCATCCAGGCGGTCACAGGCCCGGCATCGATACCGGTGGGAGCAACAGGCATCATGCGCTCCTCGGCGCGAATGTCTCGAGCAGGTTCCAGTCGGGTCGGCTGCGGTCGCCGCTGACGTCCACTGCCTGGATGCACACATGGCTCGCCCCGGCGTCGACGTGTTCTTGGAGGCGGGCAGCGATTGCGTCCTCGTCGCCCCAAGCCACGACGGCGTCGACGAACCGAGAGGCGCGGCCGTCGATCTCGTCATCGGTGAAGCCGAGGCGGATCCAGTTGTTGCGG
This sequence comes from uncultured Acidimicrobiales bacterium, assembly GCA_905480195.1. Lineage (GTDB taxonomy): Bacteria > Actinomycetota > Acidimicrobiia > Acidimicrobiales > Aldehydirespiratoraceae > UBA11606. The sequence goes on along the minus strand of CAJQPN010000036.1, from coordinate 24,973 downwards.
TAGTTCGGCAGCGAGATGTACATCTCGAGTTGTTCGTTTGCGCGCGCATGGGCAATGTCGCGGTCGGTCGTGAGTATGCACTTCTGTTCGACGCAGAGCCAGGCATCGGGCCCCACGATCTCACGGGCTTGGGCCGTGTGTTCGGGTGTGGTCCAGTAGGGGTGGGCTCCGACGGTTCGGCTTGCTGAGAGTTCGAGCATCTTTGGTCCCAGTGCGGCGAGCACCACCGGTGCCATCTCGCCGGGCGTCATCGTGATCGCGTGTTCGATGGCCTCCAGGTAGTCGCGCATCGCCGTGAGCGGCTTGGTGTAGTCGAGTCCGCGCAGCGTCACCATCGGCGCATGGCTGACCCCCAGACCGAGGACGAAGCGGCCTCCGGACAACTCGTCGAGCTCAGTCGCGGCCATCTTGGTACTCCACGCCGGACGGTTGTGGATCCCGGCGATCCCGGTGGCGATCACGAGCTCGTCCGTTGCCAGCAGGAGGTTCGCCGAGTTGACGAACGCATGCCGACCGACCGCTTCGGGTACCCAGAGCGCCGAGTAGCCGAGCGACTCGATTCGCTGAGCCATGGTGCGGGCCTCGGAGCTGCTGACACCGTCGGTGAACTGCCACACACCGAAACTGTTGAGCTGGGCGGATAGTCGATTCAGATCTGCCATGGCTGAAACGATCGCAGTTGGTCGAAGCTCGCGCCAAGTGGCAGGGTCTCGGCATGACTCCTGCCGATGCGGACCGGGAACTCGACATGGTGATCGTCGGTGCTGGCTTTGCCGGCCTCTACATGCTCCACAATGCACACGGACTCGGTCTGCGGGCAGAGGTGATCGAGCGTGGTGACGGTGTTGGCGGGACCTGGTACTGGAATCGTTACCCGGGTGCCCGCTGCGACGTACCAAGCATGGAGTACTCCTTCGGGTTCGATCACCAACTCGAACAGGAGTGGGAGTGGACCGAAAAGTACGCGACCCAAGCCGAGATCCTTGCCTACGTTGAACACGTCGCCGATCGATTCGATCTTCGCGCCGACATCACGCTCTCGACCACGGTCGAAGCGTGCCGTTTCGATGATTCGACCGGCCGCTGGGTTGTCACTGCGAGCGATGGCGTCACCCGCGTTGCCCGTTTCGTCGTGATGGCGACCGGGTGCCTGTCCGCCGCGAACGTTCCCGATATCGAGGGACGTGACGGGTTTGCTGGTCGTACCTTCCACACCGGCCGCTGGCCGCACGAGGGTGTTGACTTCTCGGGAAGACGCGTCGCCGTGATCGGTACCGGTAGTTCGGCTGTGCAGTCGATTCCGTTCATCGCCGCCGAGGCCGACCAGGTCTCCGTCTTTCAACGCACAGCGACCTGGGCAGTGCCGGCTCACAACGAGCCACTCGATCTGGCCGCAGTCGCCGAGATCAAGGCTGACTACGCCAACTGGCGGCAGAAAGCTCGTGACTCGAGCAGTGCGTTCGGCGGGTACTACCCAAGGCGAGAGGTGAGTGCGCTCGATGCCGACGAGGCAGAACTCGCCGAGCAGTACGACGAGCGGTGGGAGGTCGGGGGCCTCAGCTTCCTTCGGGCCTACAACGATCTGTTGCTCGACGAGCGGGCCAACGCCACGGCTGCTGCCTACATCCGAGGCAAGATCGCCGAACTGGTCGACGATCCGGAGACTGCAGCCCTACTCAGTCCCGACACCATCGTGGGCTGCAAGCGCCTCTGTGTCGATACCGACTACTACGCCACCTTCAACCGTCCCAACGTCCGACTGATCGACGTTTCGTCCGATCCGATCGAGCGGATCGATGCCGCTGGTCCAGTGGTCGGCGGCATGCTTCACGAGGTCGACGACATCGTGTTCGCCACCGGTTTCGACGCGATGACAGGCGCACTCGAGCGCATTGCCATTGAAGGTCGAGGTGGGCGCCCGCTGCGCGATGCGTGGTCAGCGGGCCCGGTGACGTACCTCGGACTGCAGGTCGCCGGCTTTCCCAACCTGTTCACCATCACCGGTCCCGGTAGTCCCAGCGTGCTGACCAACATGATTGCTTCGATCGAACAGCATGTGGAGTGGATCACCGACGCCATCGTGGCGCTCGATGCGGGTGGTTTTCGCACGATCGAACCGGCCGACGAGGCGCAGGACCGGTGGGTCGGTTACGTCAACGAGATCGCCAACCACACCCTGTTCCACGGTTGTAGTAGCTGGTACCTGGGGGCGAACGTTCCCGGAAAGCCGCGAGTTTTCATGCCGCTGCCGGGATTTCCCGAGTACCGAGCCGTGTGCGAGCAGATCGTCGCCGACGACTATCGCGGCTTTGTTCGGAACTGACACCCGCAGATCGATCAGGTCGAGACAGGCTTGAATTCAGCCGAACGCCCCGCTGTCGCGCAGCGCGGCGATGTCGGCCTCGGACTTGCCGATCTCGGCCATGATCTCTTCGGTGTGCTCGCCGACTGTCGGCGCCTTCGTGGGGCAGGGGAGCGGCTCACCGTTGACGAACGCAGGCAGAGGTAACTGTTCACAGCCCAACGCGTTGGTCGGGTAGAAGCCCATCCGATGCTGGAATTGGGGATCGTCACCGATGTTGGCCGGGGTGTTGACCGGGGCGATCGTGGTGACGTGCTCCTCGGAGAAGGCCAGCCACTCCTGGCAGGTTTTCGTCGTGAAGATCGTCTGCAGTTCACGTTGGAGTTCAGTGTTGCCTTTGGCGTGGTCGGCGTACTTCGAACCTGGCCACCGTTCGAAGAGATCCATGCGGTCGACCCCCTGACAGAAGTTCCGCCAGAACACCTGCTCGCTGGCCATGAACAGCACGTGGCCGTCGCTGGCCTCGTACATCTGGTACCGGACGCCTTCCCACATACCAGCCAGGCCCGCGGGGCGCCGCTCGAAGTTGTCGGCCGGATTTCCCGTGACCTCGTCTTCGGGGCGGAGGTAGGCGCGTTCGGACTCGATGCGATACCAGTCCATGTAGGCGGCTGCATCTGACTGCGCAAATTCCATTTCGCAGCCCTCGCCCGTCTCTCGGGCCTTGAGGATCCCGGCGAGGATGCCCATGGCGGCGATCATGGGGCCGACGTTGATGCCGACGTTGGGCATGGTGGGTGGGATTCGGCAGAACCCGTCGTCGTCGACGACCGGCTGCACGATGCCGGCCCAGGTGTCGTACGCGATGCCATGGCTCGGCATGTCGCGGTAGGGGCCGGTGGAGCCGTAACCCGAGAGCGTCGCGAACACGAGTTTCGGGTTGATCTGTCTGAGTACGTCGAAGCCGAGCCCGAAGCTCGCAAGTGCACCTGGCTTCTGAGCCTCGACCACTACGTCGGCGTCGCGGACCAGCTCCTTGTACAGCGCAACGCCCTCTTCGTTCTTGAGATTGAGCGTGATGCTTCGCTTCCCTCGATGGGTGTGAAGGTGCAGCAGCGATACGCCGTCGATGATCGGCCAGGTCATCTGTCGGATGTAGTCACCCTGAGGTGACTCGACCTTGATGACGTCGGCTCCCAGGTCGGCGAAAAAGGTGGCAACGTGGCCGGGTCCGAGCAGGCTTGATTCGATCACTCGGATGTTGCTGAGGAGTCCTGCGTTGGGCGACGCAGCGGCTTTTGGCATCGTGACCTCCGACAAGTTCCAGACAGCCCGCCAGAAACTACTCGGGCAGAATGCCCGGTGACACGTTCCGGTTGGCCGTTCGGTCTGTGAGACTGTCCGAATGGAGATCTTCGACTCGGTTCTCGACATGATCGGGAACACCCCGTTGGTGAATCTCAAAAAGGTGGCCGCCGACAAGCCGTGTCGGGTCGTCGTCAAGGCCGAGATGATGAACCCTGGTGGTTCCTCGAAGGATCGACCTGCGGTGACCATGATCGATCACGCTGAACGGGAGGGCCTGCTCAAGCCCGGAGGCACGATCGTGGAGCCGACATCGGGCAACACTGGCGTTGGGCTCGCCATCGTTGCGGCCCAGCGTGGCTACCAGTGCGTCTTCGTGATGACCGACAAGGTCGCTACGGAGAAGGTCGACCTCTTGCGGGCCTATGGCGCCGAGGTCGTGGTGTGTCCGGTGGCGGTAGCCCCCGACGATCCAAAGTCGTATTACTCAACCGCAGAACGTCTGGTGAAGGAGATCCCGGGTGCGTACCGGCCGAACCAGTACCACAACCAGACCAATCCGCTGTCGCACTACGAGACCACAGGGCCGGAAATCTGGCGCCAGACAGACGGGACCATCACTCATTTCGTCGCCGGTGCCGGCACCGGCGGCACTCTCTCGGGGGTCAGCCGCTACCTGAAGGAACAGAACCCGGCGATCCAGGTGATCGCTGCAGACCCGGAGGGGTCGGTGTACTCCGGTGGTTCCGGTCGTCCGTATCTCGTCGAGGGGGTTGGCGAGGACTTTTGGCCCGACACCTATCACGGCGAACTCGTCGACCGGGTTATCCCGGTCAGCGACGCGGATTCGTTCCGGATGGCACGGCGGGTTAGCCGAGAGGAGGGCCTTCTCATCGGCGGTTCTTGTGGCACGGCCGTCGCTGCCGCATTGCAGGTTGCTGACGGCTGCGGGCCCGATGACCTCATCGTCGTGCTCACTCCCGACTCGGGGCGGGGCTACCTGTCGAAGGTCTTCAACGATCAGTGGATGGCCGGCTTCGGGTTCCTGCGGGCCGATGGACCGGTCGTGGCCGACGTGATCGAGAGCAGGTCGAGTGGGGTTCCCGACCTGCTGTATGTCCAGCCCCATCAACTCGTGCGCGACGCAGTGACGATGATGCACGAACATGGCGTCAGTCAGCTCCCGGTCGGAAAGGGCGAGATGCCGCTTGCTGCCGCCGAGATTGCAGGCTCGGTCAGTGAACTGCGGCTGATGGAACTCGCCTTCGACACCGATGCGGTGCTCGACAAGACCGTCGAAGACATCATGGCGCCAGCCCTGCCGACCATCGGTGCTGGCGAACCGGTTGGCCTTGCAGTGGAGATGCTCGAATCCTGCTCTGCCATGCTGGTGCTCGATGGCGGACGTCCCCGGGCGGTCATCTCGTCGAGTGACGTCTTGAACTTTCTTTCCTCGGCCCAGGAGGGCTGATCACCATGGCTGACGACATCTTTGCCGACGCGAACGTATTCGGATTCGAAACTCGCGCGATCCGCGCCGGGCAGCGGCATGACGCCTCGAGCGGTGCAGTCGTCACCCCGATATCGCTTGCAACGACGTTCGTGCAAGAGGAACCGGGCGTCCACCGCGGTTACGAGTACTCGCGTACCAACAACCCGACGCGCCAGGCGCTGCAGGAATGCCTTGCATCGCTCGAGGGCGCCGCCCACGGACTGGCCTTCGCATCCGGCATGTCGGCCGAAGACACCCTGCTGCGCACACTGTCGCCGGGCGACCACATCGTGCTCGGCAACGACGCCTACGGCGGCACATTCCGCCTCATCTCAGCGATCCTTGCACCGGCGGGTATCGAATGGTCGGCGGCCGACCTCACCGATCCCAACGAACTCCGGGCGGCGATGCGGCCCGAGACGAAGGTCGTATGGATCGAGACGCCGACCAACCCATTGCTGACCGTTGTCGACATCGCCGCCATCGCCGAGGTTGCGCATGATGGTGGAGCGAAGCTTGTCGTCGACAACACGTTTGCCACGCCCTACTTGCAGCAGCCGCTGAGCCATGGTGCCGACGTGGTGGTGCACTCGACCACGAAGTACTGCGGCGGTCACTCCGATGTCGTTGGTGGATTCGTCGCAACGAACGACACTGAACTCGCAGACCGACTCGCCTACTTGCAGAATGCAATCGGCGCGGTCGGGTCGCCGTTCGACAACTATCTCACGCTGCGAGGCCTGAAGACATTGGCTGTTCGCATGGATCGACATTGCGAGAACGCCCGGGCGATCGTCGATCTCCTCCTCGGGAACGACAAGGTCACTCATGTGCTGTACCCGGGTCTCGCCGACCATCGCGGCCACGAGGTTGCGAGCCGTCAGATGAGTGACTTCGGTGGGATGGTGTCGTTTCGGGTCAGGGGTGGGGTCGAGGCAGCGATGCGTCTCACCACCACGACGCAGGTCTTCTCGCTCGCAGAGTCGCTTGGTGCTGTCGAATCGCTGATCGAGCACCCTGGCGTGATGACGCATGCGTCAGCCGCAGGGTCCGAGCTCGAGGTGCCGGCCGATCTTGTTCGGCTGAGCGTGGGCATCGAGTCTGCCCAGGACCTGCTCGACGACCTGGGGCAGGCGCTCGAACGTCTCTAGTCGAGTCGTCATAGAATCATCACACTTGCCGCCGATAGTGCAAGTGTGATCCAGTTCAACTCCACCCGCGAAACCGTCGCATTTCTGGCCCGGCGGGCCACTTGGGGACTGGCGCCAGGAGCACTCGACGAGTTCGAGGCGCTCGGTGTCGAAGGAACGATTGAGTTTCTGGTCAACCCCTCCGCTGCCGGCGTCGCTGACGAGGCATCGGCGTGGGCTGACTGGGACTTCACGTACGACCGATCGGACCGGCGAACATCTCGGGCCCAGGAACTCCAGGCCTTCGATCGATGGATGAAGCGGCTACAGACCACCGAGCGTCCGCTCGACCATCAGCTCGCCTGGTTCTGGCACGACCACTTTGCGGTGTCGTTTCAAGTCGTTCGTCACCTGCCGGCGATGCTCGATCATCTCGAACTGTGTCGCTCGCTCGGCCGAGGTGATTTCCGGGAGCTGATCCGACGGGTCACCACCGATCCTGCGATGCTCGTGTTCCTCGATGGGGCAACGAGCACCGGGGCGTCGCCCAACGAAAACTTCGGGCGCGAACTGCTCGAGCTCTACACCGTCGGGATCCACAACTTCGCAGAGGCCGACGTCAAGGCCGCGGCCGTTGCGCTCACCGGCTGGGTGGTCCAGCGTCGATTGGGCTTCGATGCTCGCTTCGTCTCGAGGCGTCATGACGACACGCCCCAAACACTGCTCGGTGTCGAAGGAGTCCACGATGTCGACACGACCGTCGCCGCCGTCACGTCGAGTGCGGCGTGTCCGGTCTTCATCGCATCAAAGCTCGGCCGATACTTCCTCGGCGACATCGACAACCCGACGATCTTCGAACTCGGCTCGGTTTTCGAGGCCGCTGACCTCGACATCACTGCCCTGGCACGCGCAACGCTCACGACTGGTGCTGCAGGGAATGCCAGCCCCCTCGTGGTTTCTCCGCTGCACTGGTTGTTGCAGTCGATCAAGAGCACCGGCGCTCGTATTGAGACTGAGTCGCTCATCCGTGCCCTTGGACTCCTCGGCCAGGTTCCTGCGCAACCGCCGAACGTCGGCGGCTATCCCGGAGCGTCAACGTGGCTGGGTTCGTCTGCAACGGCCGCCCGTTTTTCCATCGCAACGGCGCTGGCCGGCGCCACGCCCTCTGATGCTCCGGCGTTGGTAGCGGCCCGAGCCAGTGACTGGTCGGCTTTGGCCGACCTCCTCCTGCGGCCGACCGGGTTCTCCGAACCCACGTTGGACGCGCTCAATGGTCTCGACCGTTTTGTCACCACTCGACCAGGGGAGGGAGCACTCGCACTCGCCTTGGCGTCTCCCGACCTGCTGATCGCCTAGGAGCTGATGATGCCGATCTCTCGACGAAACTTTCTCGGTGGTGCCGCCGGCGCCGCTGCCGTTGGAGGCGGTGCTTGGGCGGCACTCTTGCGCGACAGTGTCGAGGCGACAGCCCCGATGATCCCCGGTCCGACAACCGCCCCGGTTTCGACAACGAACACCGCTGCGGTCGCAACGTCTCCGGTGGCGGCGAGTCCACGCTTACCGCTGACCAACCGGGTTCTGGTCGTGCTTGAGATGAACGGGGGCAACGATGCCCTCAACACGCTCGTACCGGCCGCCGGTGGCTACCGCGACGCTCGGCCGCTTCTGGCGCTGACGGAAGGCGATCTCGCGGCGCTTGGCGGGACCGACTACCAACTCCACCCCGCCCTCGCTGAACTCGTCCGGTTCTGGGACGACAAGACGATGAGCGCGGTCGCCGGCGTTGCGATGCCGAAGCAATCGCGTTCGCACTTCCAGGCTATGGACTCTTGGCGGTCCGGTGTGCCTGGATCGCCTTCTCAGACCGGCTGGCTGGGACGGTGGCTCGACCTGACCATCGACGCAGAGCGCAATGGCGTCCCCGACCCTCTGCGTGCCATTGCACTGGGAGGAGGCAGCCCGGCTCTGGTGGGTGTTGAGACGTTGGCGACTGCAATCCGGAACCCGGCCAATTTCAACCTCATGACCCAGCCGGGAACCGATGCGGATGCTCTTGTCGCAGCCTTCCTGGCAACGTCAGCACCTCTGGTGACCGAGCCCACACTCGCTGCGGCCCAACAGGCGATCCCGGGAACACTGGATGCACTGGCCCTCTTGGCTGCGACGTCGTCAGACACCGACGATCCCAGCTTCGAGAGCAACACCCCGGGCGCCGGCCGTTCAGCTGTCGACCTTCTGGGAACCGCAGCCCGAATCATCGGCATGGACATCGGGACGCGGGTTCTGACCGTCAGCGTGAGCGGATTCGACACTCATGCGGATCAGTTGGACAACCACGACGCGCTGCTGCGCGACATCGGAACTGGGCTTGCGCAGTTCTTCGCCCGCCTCGATGCGTCGGGCGATCGCGATCGGGTCATGGTCGTCACCACGAGTGAGTTCGGTCGTCGCGTTCGCGAGAACGGTTCAGGCGGAACCGATCACGGCAACGGTGGTCTCCAGTTGGTGTTCGGCCCAGCCGTGAACGGTGGCATGGTTCATGGAGGCTACGGGCTCGAATCACTCGATGACGGAGACATCCCGCTCATGGTCGACACCCGTTCGGTGTATCAGGCAGCCCTCGAGTGGCTGGGTGGCGACGGCTCGGCCGACGGCGTGTTCGAGGATGCACCTGCACCGCTGGCGGTCTGATCGGGACTTCGGTGCCGTTGTTGCCCGTTGAATCTTCGTCAGGAATCAGGTCTGTTTCTCGAGGATTGGTGCCAGCGTTTCGAGTTCGGCGTGCCAGTCACCAGGTTCGGCGAACGGCAGCAGCACGAACTTGCTCGCACCCACGTCGACGAACGCATCGACCATGTCGGCAAGTGCGACGTGACCCATTGCAACGATTTCCTCCGGCTCCGCATCGGGCTGGCGGACCCGGATTCGCTCCAGAGCAGCGGCCGGCAACTCCAAGCCGGGCGGGACGTAGGGGATCAGGACGCCGTAGTGCCCGCGGTCCATTTCGCGTCCGGCCTCCGCAGCCGCCTCCTCGATCGTCTGGATACCGATGGCCACGCTCGCCGGCGTTGCGAAGCTGGCGAGCCAGCCGTCGGCGAGTCGGCCAGTTCGCCGAAGTTCGGACGGCGCCTGACCGCCGAGCCACACCTCGAAGGGGTCCTGGATCGGCTTGGGAAGCACTCGGGCTCCGGTGAACGAGAAACGCTCGCCTTCATGGTCGACGACATCCTCGCTCCAGAGTCGACGCATGAGCGGCAGCGCCTCGTTGAGCCACGGGGCCCGGTCCTTTCGGTCGACCATGAAGGCTTGGTGCTCGGCGGTGTTGGCGATCCCAAGTCCGAACGCCGGGAGGCAACGGCCTCCACTGACGACGTCGAGGCTTGCGAGCATCTTTGCCATCAGCACTGGATTGCGGCCGGGGACAACCGAGACGGCAGGGCCGAACTTGAGGCGCTCGCTGCGACCGGCCACGTATCCCATGGCGACGATGGGATCGAGCTGCGCAGCATTGATGCGTTCGGGGAACCAGAGACTGTCGAACCCGAGTTTGTCGAGGTCGTCTACCACGCGACCAAAGTCGCCCGGGTCTTTCTTCGCTGAGGGGTACAGGGACGGGACTGCCCCGAGTCCGTAGCCGATTCGGATCTTCACGTTTCAGACCATGGCACAGCCCCTCGATGATCATCCAAGTGGGGTGCCCGTGGGCGACCCGTCACTGCGCACAGTGATGCGGGCCGGTTGGCGTTGCGCCGTTGGCGCCAACGTCGCTCAGGGCAACTTCACGGGGGTGGTCACTTCGGCGTAAAAGTCGTTGCCTTTGTCGTCGATCACAATGAACGCAGGGAAATCTTCGACCTCGATCTTCCATACCGCTTCCATGCCGAGCTCGGGAAACTCGAGGACCTCGACGTTACGGATGGAATCCTTCGCAAGTCGGGCGGCCGCCCCACCGATCGAGCCGAGGTAGAAGCCGCCGTGGGTGGCGCACGCTTCGGTGACCTGCTTGGAACGGTTGCCCTTGGCGAGCATCACGAACGATCCACCTGACGCCTGGAACTGATCGACGTAGGAATCCATCCGACCGGCTGTGGTGGGGCCGAACGACCCCGACGCATAGCCCTCGGGGGTCTTTGCCGGGCCGGCGTAATAGATCGCGTGGTCACGCAGGTACTGAGGCATGGGCTCGCCGGCGTCGAGCCGATCCTTTATTTTGGCGTGCGCGATATCGCGACCCACGATGAGTGTGCCGGTGAGACTGAGACGAGTCTTGACCGGGTACTGGCTCAACTGGTTGCGGATTGCGTCCATCGGCTGGTTCAGGTCGACGGCGACGACATGATCACTGAGCTCGTCATCGGCTGTCTCGGGAAGAAAACGGGCCGGATCCATCTCGAGCTGCTCAAGAAACACGCCCTCAGCAGTGATTTTCGCGCGGGCTTGACGATCGGCCGAGCAACTCACAGCGAGTGCAACGGGGTTGGATGCACCGTGCCGGGGGAGGCGGATCACCCGGATGTCGTGACAGAAGTACTTGCCGCCGAATTGGGCACCAATCCCAAAATCGCGGGTCTGTTCGAGGATGCGCTGTTCCCATTCGAGGTCGCGGAAGCCGTGGCCGGTGGCGGCATTGCCCGATGTGGGAAGAGCGTCGAGATAGTGCGCTGATGCGTATTTGGCGGTCTTCAGCGCGTACTCGGCGGAGGTGCCGCCGACAACGAGTGCGAGATGGTACGGCGGGCACGCCGAGGTGCCGATCGACCGGAGCGACTCGTCGAGGAAAGCCACCATCGAGGCCTCGTTGAGCAATGCCTTGGTCTTTTGGAACAGGAATGACTTGTTCGCCGAGCCGCCGCCCTTTGCCATGAACAGGAACTCGTACCCATCACCCGGCTTCGTGTAGAGCTCGATCTGAGCCGGAAGGTTGTTGCCGGTGTTCTTCTCGTCGAACATCGTGAGCGGTGCGAGCTGGGAGTAGCGAAGACTGGTCTCGGTGTAGGTGTCGAAGATGCCGCGACTGATCGCCTCGGCATCGTCGGCGAAGGTCACGACCCGCTCACCCTTCTTGCCCATGACGATTGCCGTACCGGTGTCCTGACACATGGGGAGTACCCCGGCCGCCGCGATGTTGGCATTGCGAAGCAGTTCGGTGGCGACGAACCTGTCGTTGGGCGAAGCCTCCGGATCGTCGAGAATCGATGCAAGCTGTTCGAGGTGCTCGGTGCGCAGATAGTGCGAGATGTCGTGCATCGCCTCTCGGGTGAGCGCCCGGATCGCAGACGGATCGATCTTCAAGAACGTCTGTCCCTCGGCGTCGAACGTCGAGACGCCGTCGGCGGTAAGGAGGCGGTACCGGGTGGTGTCGGGGCCGGTAGGGAGGAGATCGGAGTAGGCGAACTCGGTCATACGCTCACGGTACCCGCCGGTAGGGTCCGGCCCATGAGTCGAGACACTGAGCAAGCGATCGGCTGGATCGCCCATGCGTTTGATTGCAGCGGGTGGCAGAAGCGATCGCTGGTGATTGCGTCGGTGCTGCTCCCTGTCGTGCTCGGCGTGACCGTGGTCCAGCGGGTCCTCGTAGCCGACTCAACGACGGAGTGGGCGCTGGTGTTCTTCCATGCCGCAGGGGTGGTCGTGATCGTGCCGTTGCTGTTGCGGATCGCCTGGCGTGACTGGCGTGCGACTCAGACTGAGATCGGAGTACCGGAGTAGGTACCCGGGTCGCCCGCAGCCGGCATTGTCGGGCGGCTCCAGTGCGAGAGTTCGGCGATGGCTTCGGTGACCTCTCGCCAATGGTCGCTATTCCAGCCTTCGGCCTTGGCGGTGACCGCACCGTCTTGGCGGACCAGGAGGAGGGCAGGAGCCTGTTCGACGCCGAGTGCGCCGACCACAGTGCGCAACGGGTCGGCGAAGCTCAGGAACTCGTCGGCGAAGGGCCCCAAATATGCTTTGGCATCGTCGACCCCGCACGTGACGATCCAGCAAGGCCGACAGTCAGCACCCTTGAAGTGGGTCAGGACTCGGTGAGCGGTGTCGAGGATCCAGGCGCTCTCGTTCGTGTACGGATCGAGCACGACGGGTACCAGCGGGAAGGTGGTCATGAAGTCCCCGAGGGTGCGGGGTTCGCCCTCGAGTGGCGTCAGTTCGAGATCGAGATCGGTAGCCACGAAGGCAAAAGCTAGCGCAGCTTGAACCTGGTCCCTCGCATCGGGATGGTGGTGGATACGATCGCCGTTTGTGCATCCGATCGAGCGACTGCGGTACATGGCTCGGGCGGGCGATATTGGAACCGCGTCGCTCGTCTACGAAGCTGCCATGGCGCTCGGAGCGGTTGCCCACGATCGGTCCGAGCTCGTGCTCGCCTGTCGCCAGCTGATCGAGCACCGACCGTCGTCGGGACCACTCGTGTGGCTCGCGGCACGCATGCTCACCGGCCCCGACCCGGGGTCGGAAGCCTGGGACGCTGCCGAGATGATCGAGCGCGATAAGACCGTCCATGAAGTGACCCATGCCCTCCCCGGCGACACCAGCGTTGTCGTCGTCGGTGCCGGTGAACTTGTAGGCAAGGCACTGCTCGCCCGCGGTGACATCGAGGTTTTCGTTGCCGACACCGTAGGCGATGGCGATGCGCTGCTGTACCGCCTTGATGTCGCCGACCGTCTCGCCGTCGATGTCCCGCTTGCTGGCATCGGCCAGGCGGTTCTGCAAGCTGATCTTGTTCTGCTTGAGACCGATTTGCTGGGCCCGGAGACCGCGATCTCCAGCATCGGGTCGCTTCAGGCAGCGGCCGTGGCCAACGCAGCGGGAATCCCGATCTGGTTGGTCGCCGGGGTTGGGCGTTGCCTCCCCCAGAGCATGTGGGAGCCGCTGCGAGACATGGTGATCAGCGACGAGCCGTGGGAAGACCTGCACGAGCTTGTGCCGATCGAACTGATCACGTCGGTGATCGGACCTGGAGGTGCGATCCCTGCTTCGGAAGCGAAGTTCCGCACCGATTGCCCCGTGGTACCGGAGCTCTTCAGGTGAGTCGGCGTCGGGTTCAGCTCACGCTCGCTTGTGTCATTGCGTTCGCCGTGGGTGGCTCGGTCCAGGTGTTTTCGCGCAACGACGGTACCGATGTCGAGGTCGCAATCGAGACGACAACGACGACGACCCCCATGTCGACGACCACGACCACCACGACGACCACCACGACGACAACGACGTTGCCTCCTCCTCGGACGGCACGCCTGCTCTTCACCGGCGATCTGCTTCCCCACGGTGCAGTGCAGCGAGCGGGTGACGTCCATGCTGAGCCGGGATGGGACTTCACCCCGCTTTTCGCCGAGGTCAAACCGCTCATCGAGGGTGCAGACCTCGCCATCTGCCACTTGGAGACGCCCATCTCGATCGATGACACCAACCTCACCGGATACCCGACCTTCAACGCGCCGCGAGCATTCGCCGAGGCAGCGCGAGATGTTGGATACGACGGCTGCTCGCTGGCATCGAACCACAGTTTCGATCGCGGGGCACAAGGCGCGATCAACACGATCACGGTGATGCAAGAGATCGGCCTGGCGTACGCGGGCCAGGCTGCCAGCGAGCAAGAGGATCTCGCGCCGGTGCTTTACACGGTGAACGACATCGTGATCGCACACATATCGGCGACCTACTCGCTCAACGGCTTCCAGATGCCTGCCGATCGACAGTTTCTGGTCGATCTGATCGACCCGGAGGCCATCGTTGAGGAAGCCCGCATCGCCAAGGAGGCAGGAGCGGAGTTCGTGGTGGTCTCACTGCACTGGGGTGCGGAGTATCGCCACGAACCGATTCAGTCACAGATCGATTGGCTCGACGCAATCCTTCCGACCGACGAAGTCGACCTCGTGATCGGTCACCATGCGCACGTCGTGCAGCCCGTGGACAAGGTCGGCGACGAGTGGGTGGTGTTCGGCATCGGCAACTTCTTGTCGAATCAGTCGGCCAACTGCTGTGTGGCCGCTAGTCAGGACGGCATGATCGCCACGATCGAACTGCTCGAGAACGATGCGGGCGAGATCGAAGCGATCGGCGTTCACTACATCCCGACCTGGGTCGACCGAGCTGACGGCTACGTCATTCGTATTTCCGAACCGGGTCGGACCGATGTGCCAGAGGCGACGGCTACCACCCTCGAGACGAGCTACAACCGGACGCTCGAGGTGGTGAGCAGTCGCCTCGGTGCGGCCGACGGTCTCACCATCGGCTTCGGTCTCGAACCCGGAGCTAGTTCCGTTCTGCCAGCAGCCGCCGAATGATGACCTTGAGCGCAAGCGTCTCATCGGCACCCTCGAAGATCGACAGAACTCTGGCATCGACGAAGTAGCGGCTCACGTCGTATTCCTCGGCGTATCCCATGCCGCCATGTATCTGCATCGCTTCGCGAGTCACCCACTCCGCAGCGCGGCAGACGTACGCCTTGGCCATCGATGCTTCGAGCGCACCCCCACCCTTCCCCATGAGTTCTGCGACATGGAGCGACAGTTGGCGTGCGGCCTGGATGACCACAGCCATCCTCCCCAGCTTCACCTGCGTGAGTTGGTAGTGGGCGATCGGTTGGTCGAAGACAACTCGCTCGTCGGCATACGCACGAGCAGCCTCGTATGCGGCCTGCATGACACCGACCGCTCGGGCCGCCGTCTGCAGACGGCCGTTCTCGAAACCCTGCATCTGGTAGTAGAAGCCTCGGCCCCGGCCGGCATCCTCGCCGATGAGGTTCTCGCTCGGAACCCACCAGTCGTCGAACGCAATCTCGAAGCTGTGCATGCCTCGGTAACCGAGCGTGTCGATTGCCCGGCCGGTCATCTTGCCGCCCTGTCCTTGCAGATGTTCGAAGCTGTGGCCATCGCTGCGGGGCTTCTCGACGATGAACACGCTGAGGCCGCGATGGTCGGTCGAACCGGCTTCGGTGCGGGCAAGCACCATGAGTACGTCAGCGCGTCCGGCGAAGGTGCACCAGGTCTTCACGCCGTTGATGAGCCAACCGCCGCCGGGGGCCAGGGTCGCGGCCACGCGGACGCCCGCTGCGTCGCTCCCGTAGTCGGGTTCGGTGACGGCGACGGCAGCCATGACCTCGCCGCTGGCAAGTCGGGGGAGCCAGGTCTGCTTCTGTTCCTCTGTGCCGCCTGCGATGAGGGCCCGGGTCAAGATCTCGGGGCGAGTGATGAGCGAGCCTCCGATACCCAGCGAGCCACGTGACAGCTCCTCGGTCGCGACGACCATTCCGAGATAGTCGTTCACGCCTCCCTCTGCGAAGCCGCCGTACTCGACCGGCGCGGAGAGTCCGAACACCCCGAGCTCAGCGAGCCCGGTGATGATTTCCTCGGGAACGTCGGTGTTCGCTCGGTGGACGTGTTCGGCGCGAGGCGAGATCTGGTCGTCGGCGAAGCGGCGGAACGTCTCTGCGACCAAAGTCATGTCTTCGTTGAGGTGGCTGGGAGCGCCGTCGACGAGCGATGCAACGAATGCCGGAGCGCGGCCGGCGGCCATGAACTCGTGGATCTCGTCGAGCACGCCCGGAGCGCAGCCCCACTCTGCTTCTCGACCCAGAAGGCGGGTGGCGAGATCATGGGCCACGTCGGCAACGAAGGCGACAGTGAGTGCTTCTTCGGCGGGCCCGTGCGCTCCATATGCGATGAGGTTCGTAGCTGACGCGACGGCGGCGGCAGCGTGAGCGATGTCATAGGCAACGACCTGATGTGCATCGAGGTCGTCGACGGTGGAGAGCTTCGACAGTGCGCCATCGATCACGCGCTGCATGACATCGGTAACAGCTCGTGCGTCGGCGAGGAGCGGGGCAGTCATGCGCTGCAGGTTAGGTCGCTCGTGCAGTGCGCTTGTACTCCGGCCCTGCGTGGGTGGTTCGCGCCGATGCGCTGGTCCGCCGGCATGGTTGCTGGTCAGCGTCGGCCGTGGGTCCAAGCCCCATCGAGCAGCTCGAGGGTGATTCGCCAGATGCCGTACAGTGCCTCGTCGTGTCAGTAGGGCGACGGGATCGGGCAATCCAGAGTGAGCTCACGGCTTGGGGCCGAGAGAGTCTCCGCGACCTTCCGTGGCGGCGAACCCGCAACCCGTGGACGATCCTCGTCAGCGAGACCATGTTGCAGCAGACCCAAGTTGCTCGGATCATCGATCGTCTCCCTCGCTTCCTCGCCCGTTTTCCGACCCCTTCGGCCTGTGCGGCGGCCCCTGCCGGCGATGTTGTCGAGGAATGGGCTGGGCTCGGTTACAACCGCCGGGCGCTCAACCTGCATCGGGCTGCAACCCACATGGTTGCGGACCACGCAGGTGAGGTTCCCGCCGATCTCGACGCACTTCTGGCGCTCCCTGGAGTTGGGTCGTACACGGCCCGCGCTGTTCGCGCCTTCGCGTTCGAGTTGCCGGCAGCGGTTGTCGATACAAACATCGGCCGGGTCCTGGCTCGCCTCGACAATTCCACCCTGCGCCCTCGCCAGGCTCAGGAACGAGCGGACGAGCTCGCCGCAAAACAGCCGGTCTGGTTGTGGAACCAGTCGCTCATGGAGCTCGGCGCACAGGTGTGCACAAAGCGCACGCCCGCCTGTGAGCGGTGCCCGATCGCAGCGAGGTGCCACTGGCGGGGGAGTGGACCCGATCCGGCCTCCGGGTCGGCCGGCGTCTCGGCAGCCCAACCTCCGTTCGAGGGCAGTGACCGGCAGCTTCGTGGTCGACTCGTCGACGCCTTGCGCTCTGCTCCTGTGCCGGTGACGGAGGTGCCGTCGATGCTCGATGCTCCGGCGGAGCGAGCGCACCGGATCGTCGAAGGGCTGCTGCGTGACGGGCTTGCCGTCAAAGACGGCCTGCAGCTTCGGTTGCCGTGACCCGTGGCTACTGCGGGCCGGTCAGCTTTTGGATCAGGGCATCGACGGTGGCGTCGGCGATCTCGTGCATCTCGTCGTCGGTGCGGTCCTGGATGGGGTGGGGCGTAAAGACGCGAGCGCTCGGATGACCCAACGCTCGGGCCTGGGTCTCGGCGGCATCGACGAAGCCTTCTGAGGCTACGAAGACCCCCGGAATCCCGCGGCGTTCAAGATCGCTGATGTCGTGCACACTGCACGTCGTGCAGCTACCTCAATCAGCGAGTGCCTCGATGACCGCATCACATGAGGTAGCGATCTCGTGGCGGAGGTCGATGGGGGCCGGCTTGGCGAACGTTGGCTTCATGTAACGGTTGACCGACGCGCCCATGGATGTGAGGCGTTCCTCGATGCGATCGAGGAAAACGTCTCCGCGTGGTTTGGAAATATCGAGGAGCCCGATGGTGAGGCCGTCGAGCGATTCGGGACGGATCACGAGTTCGCGCTGCTCGGCACGGGACTCGCTGGTTGGGTCGAGGACGGTGGTCATCGGTTGATCTCCTTCGTCGTGCAGACGCTACCTTTCGGTGGCGGGATCCAGCCACCGAAGGCCATTGAGAAAAGGCCGGTCTGGCCACCGGCGTGGATGACGTGAATACCACCGGGCCAAAATTTCGAGATGACTTTGCCGGCCATCTCCGGAGCTGCTCCCTCGTCGATGCCGTCGACGCCTCGCAAGACGTCATCGGTCTGGATCGCCAGGTGGGATTCGAGTTCCTGGACGAACCGAGCGCGGTCCCACCCGGCATCGCGGAATCTGCTCATGTGCTCGGGCCCGATCACCAGGACCGTCTCCATCAGTGCCATCCGGGGCGCGACGGACGTGAGGAGCGACTTCGCGAAATGACGGATGAGTGAGTCTGGCGTGCGTGAAAGTTGATCAACCATGATCGTCGGCCCACCGCCACACCAAGCGGTGACCGTTGACTGTTCGGCGGTGAACCCTCGGCTTTGCGCAAACGATTCCCATGGCGACCCTTCCTCGTCTTCGGCGAAGGCGAGACCGAACTTGTGGGGGCTGCCGTGGGCTGAACGGTCGATGCCTCCGGGCTGCCCACCACCGACGTTGCGGATCACGAGTTGGACGGCCCGACCGATCGTGGAGTTCGCTCGGTTGCCCTGACCGAGGACGTTGCCACCCGAGTTCATCCCGATCTCGTCACGGATTGGGCCGTTCACGATCAGGATCGGCCCAACGTCCATCGTTGTGGCGAGCACACCGTGCATGTTGAACTCGTCGGAGCAGACCGCTTCGACCGCAGCGATCACAACCGGAAGGTACTCGGGTCGGCAGCCCGCCAGTACTGCGTTGATCGCGATCTTCTCAACCGTGCATTCGACGAGATCGGGCGGGGCGATCGCGATGACCTCCCCCGGGTTGCGTGTGGTGCCCTCGAGCATGCGAAGAACTCGGGCTTCGGTGGGAGGTACGACCGGAAGGCCGTCGGACCAGTCTCGGTCGTACATTGCCTCCCATTCGTCCTCGAGCGCTGCGATCTCAACCCGGCGACTCGTCATTGCTGACCCGGAGAAGCGAACGGAGAGTTCGTCCGTCAGGTTCGGGTCAACCGAGAGCGAGCCACAGCCGGGCTGCCAGTCGGGAAGCTCGGGGCCCAGTTCGGTCATGCCGGTGAAGGCTTCCCACGCTTCGCGGTCCCACCCTTCGATGCGGCTGGTGGGCGTGCCGTTCTCGACCTTGAGCAGGGTCGGCACCGTAACGATGTCGTTGTGCCAGGACATCGACAGGTCGGAATCGTGGACGACCCAGTCAGCGAGAGCCGGGAACGTCGGATCATCCTGGGTGATGGTGATGATCGATGAGCGGCCGGCCAGATCGACAAGCACCGGTGCGACGAGCACGCAGGTCGGGCAGTCCTGCTTGACGATCGCAACCAGACCGTCAGGGAGCGGAGCGGAGGAACTCATGCCAGGCATCCTCGCACAACGTCGTCTCGGTCACCGATGTGAGACATCGGTCACTCGGCCTGTTCCAGCTGGTTGGCGGTGCTCTACCGTGAGCGGGTCATGAGGGATCGCTTGCGAGCAGATGTGGTCGTCACCTTCCACGGGGTTCGAGGTTCGACACCGTGCAGTTGCCCGACCCTTGCTCGCTACGGTGGAAACACGAGCTGCATCTCGGTGGAGTCGGAGGGGCAGGATCCGATCATCTTCGACCTCGGCACCGGCCTTCGCACGTTCGGAACCTGTCGTGATGGCGGCGAGATGACCGCCCATGCGCTCCTTACGCACCTTCACTGGGATCACGTCCAGGGTCTGCCGTTCTTCGAGCCGCTGCACAACCCCCACTCCTCCCTCACCGTTTACGGGCCCGGTGACGGTTCGGCGGAATCGCTCGCCGACTGCATGGCCCGATTCATGGCGCCTCCGTTCTTCCCGATCACGGCGAGTGATCTGCCCGCCTCCGTATCGTTCATCGACACGCTCGATGCCGATTTCTCGATCGGTGAGACTTCGGTCATGGCCCGCTCGGTCCCGCACACCGGGCCGACGGCGGGGTTTCGGATCGAGCGCAACGGGTTGTCGATTGCGTACCTGCCCGACCACCAAGAACCGCTCGACGACAAGACCTACGTGGCGCCCGGAGCGCGCGAACTGTGCCGCGGCGTCGACGTATTGATCCACGACGCCCAACTCACAACCGCTGAGTTCGCTGAGAAAGCGCATTGGGGGCACAGCACACCGGCATACGCGCTGGAGGTCGCACGGCAAGCAGGAGCGAAAACCCTCGTGCTCTTTCACCACGACCCGAGTCATGATGACGAGGCTGTCGACGTCCTCTGTGAGGAGACGCGTCGGCTCGCCGAGGCCGACGGCATCGATGTCGTGGCTGCCCTTGAAGGACTGAAGCTCACCCTTCCCGCCCCGACTGGAGCAACGACATGACGATTGATTCCGGAGAGTTCCGGCGGGTTCTCGGCCATTTCCCGACGGGCGTCACCGTCGTGACCGGGGATGGCGATGACGGACCGGCGGGCATGGCGATCGGTTCGTTCGCGAGCGTTTCCCTCGATCCGCCGCTCGTGATGTTTTGCCCGGGGAAGGATTCCGGCACGTGGCATGCGATCCGTGAGACGGGTTCGTTCTGCGCCAACATCCTCGGTGACGATCAAAGAGACGTGTGTGGAGTCTTCGCCATGCCGTCCGACGACCGCTTCGCAGGAATCGACTGGACCACCGACGCCACCGGTTCTCCGGTCTTGCCCGGTTGTGTGGGGTACATCGACTGCGACATTCACGCAATACTTGACGGAGGGGACCACGACATCGTGATCGGCCTCGTCAAGTCGCTGGCGGTCACTGGTGATCGAGGACCGCTGCTGTTCTTTCAAGGCGGCTACGGACGCTTCGAGGGTCTGTAGCAGGACTCGGCACTAGGTTCACGACATGGCGATCTATGCACTGGGCGATTACGTGCCCGACATCCACCCGACTGCGTACATCCATCCTGATGCCACGATCATCGGCAACGTCACCATCGGCGCGACGTCTTCGGTATGGCCGCAGGCGGTCATCCGGGGCGACGACGGTCCGATCACGATCGGGGAAGGTACGTCGATCCAAGACGGTGCAGTGATTCACACCACCCAGTTCACGCCTACGCAGATCGGCAACTACGTCACGGTCGGCCACCTCGCCCATCTGGAAGGTTGCATCGTTCACGATTGGGCTCTGGTCGGCTCGGGTTCGATCGTGCTCCACAATGCCGTCATTCACGAGCACGCGCTTGTCGGCGGCGCTGCGATGGTCCCCGGAGGTGTGGAGGTGCCCCGTTGCTCGATGGCGCTCGGTGTACCCGCCAAGATTCGCGAGGGCGTCCTTGACGAGTTTCACGCTCGCATGAACGTCGATGCCTACGTCCACCGCGGTGAGCAGTTCCGCACGGAACTCCGCCGTCTCGACTGACGTGACCTCGGCGAACGCTGTGAGCCTTCGCATCTTGGTGGTGTGCACCGCGAACATTTGTCGCTCGGTGATGACGCAAGCTGCGCTCCTGGCCGAGGTAGCCGATCGAAAACTCCCGGTTGAGGTGTCGTCCTCGGGGTTTCTGACGAATGGTGACCAGGCTTCCCGTTCTGCATCGACCGTCCTCGCCGAACTGGGATACGACGTCGGTAGCCACCGGTCTCGTATCACGACTCCCAAGATCGTGAGCGCCGCCGATCTCGTCGTCACAATGGAACGGCGTCATGGCCGCGATATCGCTCGGATGACGGAACATCCGGGAAAGGTCTTCACCCTCGTCGCTGCGGTCGACCTGCTGCGCGCCGTCGATCCCGAGATCACCGATCCTCGCAAGCGCATCGCCGCTGCAAGTGCGGCAAGACCTCGTGACGACCTGCTCGGCACCGGACCCGACGAGATCGACGATCCGTTTGGCAAGTCGCTCGACGTCAATCGTGCGACGGCCAACCACCTCGGCGAACTCTCAGGCGAACTCCTCGCTACTCTTTTTCCCTGAGGGTTCGACCGTGTCGTGCGTTGTCGAGGCGCCGACTCGACCGGTGTTGTGGCGGCCGACATCGACACCGACGCCGACCGGGCCGCAATAGGCCAGTGCTGAAGGTCCGAAGGGCCCTCGGAGTTGTTACTATCTGCGTAGGAGAAATTCCGCTCTCCTCACTGCCCCCGCAGTGCGATCTCTCGATCCAGGAGCCCACCCCATGGCATCCACCGACACCGACATCGGCATCGACCTCGGCAAGTACCAGCTCGGCTGGGCTGACGAGGAGGACTACGTCTTCAAGCCAAAGAAGGGGCTGAACGAAGCGATCCTTCGTGAAATGTCGTGGCTCAAAGGCGAACCCGACTGGATGCTCGATTTCCGGCTGAAGTCCCACCAGCGATTCGAGCGTCGCCCGCGGCCGAGCTGGGGTGGTGACACGTCTGATCTCAACTTCGACGACATCTACTACTACATCAAGCCCAAAGGTAACCTCAGCGACGACTGGGACGAGGTCCCCGAGTCGATCAAGAACACCTACGAGAAACTGGGCATCCCGCAGGCCGAACGCAAGTACCTTGCGGGGGTCACCGCCCAGTACGAGTCCGAGGTCGTCTACCACCGCCACCGCGACGACCTCGAGGCCCAAGGAGTGCTCTTCTGCGACATGGACACCGCTGTCAAGGAGTACCCGCAACTCGTCAAGGACTACTTCGGCAAGATCATTCCACCGAACGACAACAAGTACTCGGCGCTCAACTCGGCTGCGTGGTCCGGGGGCTCGTTCATCTACGTCCCGCCGGGCATCGAAGTCGACATGCCTCTTCAGGCCTACTTCCGCATCAATGCCGAGAACATGGGTCAGTTCGAGCGAACCTTGATCATCGCGGACGAAGGGTCAAAGGTTCACTACATCGAGGGCTGCTCGGCACCGACCTACACCTCCGACTCACTGCACTCTGCCGTCGTCGAGATCGTCGTGAAGCCGTCGGCCCGAGTCACCTACACCACGATCCAGAACTGGTCCGACAACGTCTTCAACCTGGTCACCAAGCGGGCCTACGTCGAAGCGGAGGGCCATATGGAGTGGATCGACGGCAACATCGGCTCGAAGCTCACCATGAAATACCCGGCCGTCGTGCTCGCCGGTCCCAAGGCATCGGGGGAGGTGCTGTCGGTGGCCTATGCCGGACCCAACCAGCATCAAGACACCGGTGCGAAAATGATCCATGCCGCACCCGAAACCACCTCGAAGATCGTCTCCAAGTCGATCTCCAAGGACGGCGGCCGTACCAGCTACCGCGGTCTGGTGCGGGTCGAAGACGACGCCTACGGCTGCAAGTCCCACGTCCAGTGCGACGCGCTCATCCTCGACGACGAGTCGACCTCCGACACCTACCCCTACATGGAGATCGGATCCGGCGATGCCGTCATCGGGCACGAGGCCACCGTCTCTCGGGTCGCCGACGAGCAGCTCTTCTATCTGCAGTCCCGCGGCCTTACCGAAGAGCAGGCGATGGGTATGGTCGTCAACGGTTTCATCGAGCCGGTCACCCGTACCCTCCCGATGGAATATGCAGTCGAATGGTCTCGCCTGATCGAGCTCCAGATGGAGGGCTCTGTCGGCTAACGGGTGCTGCGGTTGCGCTGGCACTCCCCGGGGTGCGGACCCAAAGCGATCACGCGTGCGCCACAATGGTCGCCATGCCGATGCGTCAGGACTGCAAGTACTTCGAGTCACGTACGTACGCCAATGGCGACACGGTGCGAAAGTGTGATCTCGACCTCGCTCCCGAGGCGCCTTGGCGCTGCCCCGACGACTGCCCGAAGTTCGCCCGACGACTGGCTGATGTGAACTGGGCGCACGGAAGTCTCGTGACGCCAGAGACGCCGAAAGAGCCGTCGAGTCTCGGTCACGACGATTCGATCGCGGCACTTCTCGACGCCGCCGAGGACATCATCAACGATGCTGCTCCAGACGTCTTGGCCGACCTCCAACAGGCGCAACACAGGCGTTCGAAGAAGGGTGTCAGCGGGTTGAAGCGGCGAAAGGGCAAGCGGATTCGGCGCTTCGGCGGCAAGGTGAGGGCCCCGAAGGAGCGTTTCTCCGATCGGCTGAAGCGCCGCTATCGCGAGGGCAACTGAGCCATGTTCCGCAGCACCGCTGATTAGCACTACGGCGGTAGGATAAATCCCCGTGTCCCCTGTCTTTTCCCCTGCTGCCGCAGGCGCGCTTGAAGGCCCGCAGTGGCTGATCGATTGGCGCGTCGCTGCGGCCGAAACCTTCGAGGCCACCCCACGTCCCGACGTCTCCGCCGAGGAGTGGCGCTACAGCCGCATCGGTGAACTCGACCTCGACGCGTTCGCTCCGGCGACCCAGTTCGGCGACGCCCCGATGGCCCGACTCGACGTCGAACCTGCTGCCATGGTTCGCTGCGTCAACGGTCGCGTCATGTACACCGATGTCGATCAGGAACTGATCGATCTTGGCGTTCATATCGGCCCCTTGGCTGATAGCGAGAACGGCCAAGTCTGTCTTGGCTCGGTGGCAGCCGACGCCGGCGACTACTTCACCCTCCTCAACGATGCGTTCATGGACTCGCCCCTCCTCATCGACATCCCGCGTGGTGTTGTTGTCGATCGCCCGATCGTCGTCACCCATCACGCAGCAGGCGATGGCGGTGCTGCGTTTCCTCGACTGGTTGTTCGGGTCGGGGAGAACGCTCAGGTCGACGTGATGGACCTCCACACCTCCGAAGTAGCCGATCACATTCTGATGTGCCCTGTGGTCGAGCTCGACGTCGGTGTTGCGGGCCGGCTCGGATACCTGAAGGTTCAGGAGCAGGGTGCCAACACCTGGCAGTTCGGCTCCGTGCTGGCCCGAGCCGAGAAGGACTCCACGATCTCTGCGGCAACAGCGGCGTTTGGTGGCCAGTACGCCCGGACGCGAGCCGACATCCGTCTTGTCGGTCGCGGGGCGCACGGTGACTTGATGGCGGTCTACTTCGGCGAAAGTGAGCAGACCCTCGACTTTCGCACATACCAGGACCATGTCGCCCCCGACACGACGTCGAATCTGCTCTACAAGGGCGTCGTCGCCGGTTCGGCTCGCAGCATCTACACGGGCCTTATCCGGGTACGGCCTGATGCCCGTGGTACCAACGCATTCCAGACCAACCGCAACCTCAAGCTCAGCGACGATGCCTGGGCCGAGTCGGTTCCGAACCTCGAGATCGAGAACAACGACGTCAAGTGCAGCCACGCATCCACGGTCGGTCCTGTGGACGAGGAGCAGCGGTTCTACCTCGAGTCGCGGGGGGTGCCGACCGATGAGGCCGAACGACTGATCGTCGCCGGGTTCCTCGGGGAGGTTCTGGCGAACATTCCCGT
>CAJQPN010000035.1 GCA_905480195.1 uncultured Acidimicrobiales bacterium | reverse complement strand
CTCGACGGGCTCGCCGTCGGCAGTCAGCTCGGATTCGTATACGTAACGATCGAACGGCACCACCGACCGCTCGGTCGACAAACCGAGGGCCCGCAGATGTTGCTCGTACCAATCGAAAGTCGCCCGATCGGTCTGAGTCCCCGCCCGGTGGATGCCGAGCCGTTCGTACGCTTCGACCAGGGCGTAGAGCTCGTCACCGTCCATCGGTTGGTGCTACCCGTCGGAATCGGCGACGTAGAAGATGCCGGCGTACGAGTGGAAGCTGCCGTTGACGACACCGGCGCCCTCTTGCCCTTCAGGGAATCGGGCGGCGTTCAGGCCTTCGATCTTGCTGCTGGAGACGACCGCTTCGGCCCCCGACAGGTGATCGATCCAAAGCAACGGCACCTCTTCGGCGAGGATTTGCTGAATCTCGGCATACGCAGCGGCTCGGGTATCGAAGTCGTCAGTGGCTCGGCCCGCATCCCAGGCTGCGTCGAGCTCGGGAATGGAGTGGTTCGACCAGTTGAGGAAGTTTGCGCCGCCCTGGCTATGGAAGAACACGTAGGCGCTATCGGGGTCGGCGTCACCGAATTGGGCCCATGTCATCAACTGGAAGTTGTCGGTGATCACGCGGGACACGATCGATCCGGGGTCGATCAGCTCGAGTTCTACCTCGAAGCCGGCCTCTTCCCAGAAGGAGATCATGAATTCGACGTCCTCGACGGTGGCGCTGCGGTTTGAGCTGGTCATCGTGAACGAGACCGGACCGTTCTCAGCCTCGTATTCGGCGACCAGTCGTTGCGCCTCGGCCATGTCGAAGTCTGGATAGTCGGTCTCGACGTACCAGCGTGACGTCGACTCGAAGAGTGAGCTTGCCTTCTCGGTGAGACCCGAACGGAACGTGTCGATCATGAGGTCGCGGTCGATCGCGTGCATGAGCGCACGCCGGATCCGGACGTCGTCAAGGGGCGCAGCACTCAGATTCGGCATGAGGATGAACTCGTTGCCACCGAGGCCCGACTGGTAGACGTTCACGTTGTCGTCGGCCAGGAAGTCGACCAGGTCGGAATCGGCTGGGCCGGCGTACGCCTGGATGTCGCCCGCTTCGAGAGCGGCCCGACGAGCTGCGGACTCGGGGATGACCTTGATCTCAAGCCAGTCGAGCGTCGGGATGCCCTCGTCGGCTCGCCAGTAATCCTCGAACTTCACGTATGACGATCCGTCGCCCGGGCGCCATTCGACCAGCTCGAACGCACCTGTGCCCACAACATGGTCGTTTTGCCCGAGGGTGAGTGGCGACACCATCCAGCCAGCCTGGGCGGTGAGCGAATGGGGGAAGGTGGCCCACGGCTTGTGCATGTGGACCTCGACGGTGAGGTCGTCGACGACGACGTACTCGCGGACGAACGACATCACGAAGCCGACGTTCGGGCTCAGCTTGAACGCCATCAGGTTGGCTTTCGCAGCGTTGGCATCCAAGACCGCACCGTCGTGGAAGACGATTCCCTCACGAAGGTGGATTGTCCACACGGTGAAATCCTCGTTGGGCACCAGGTCTTTGGCGAGCAGCGGAGCCCACTCGCCGTTGGCGAGGATCTGAGTCAGCGACTCGACCACCGGCACCATCTGGCGGATCGAGCCGGGCACGATCGTGTCGAGGGTATTGAAGCCGGTGCCCTCGCTGTCGATGCCATAGGTGATGCCGCCACCCTCGACGATCCGTTCTTCGTCGACATCGGTGATGCCGCCGACCTGGTCGCCTTCGCCGCCGGCATCCGCAGTGTTCGTGCCGATCTCCTCGTCGTCGTTGGCTGCCTGCGCTTTTTCGAGGAGATCCTCAGCAGCGCCGACCGAAGTGTCATCGCGTCCGGAACTCTCGGAGTCACCTCCGCCGCACGCTGCGGCGAGCATGGCGAGGGCGAGGAGCCCGATCAGCCAGTGGCGGGGTTTGGTGGAGGTCATCGGCATGTTCCTTTGGTCGCAACAACAGCGGACACCGGCTGGGGGAAGCTGAAGCTGCTATTGGAGCAGGGCGACGGACCAAATACCAGACAACGGGAGTTGATCGACCGTTTCAGAATTTCACACCGACAGCATCGCAGAGCAGTCTCATCATCGGTCCTGCCGCGTTGAAGCGGGCGAGGAGCACTTGGGCAAAGTCGCCCTTGGTAACCGCGCCCTGGGTGAGCGGGCTAGTCGCGATGAAGCTCTTGCGCCGAAGGTCTTCCATCAGCGGATCATCGGGGTCGAGATCGATGCCGCGCGGTGGTCGTTTGAGCTGGTCGCCACCCAAGGAGAAGTGATTGGTGAAACTGGTGTGCTGCGTGGCCTTCTTCCACTCGTCACGGTGTTCGACGATGTGGAGACGGATCTGCTGGGCGACCGTCGGTTCGGGCATCCAGAGCCCGGCACCGATGAAGCAGTTCTTCGGTTCGAGGTGGACGTAGTAGCCAGGCGCGTGGGCGTCCTTGGCTCGCTCGTGACGGAAGTGCATGCCCGTGTTGAGTTTGTAGGGGGTCTTGTCCTTGCTGAACCGGGTGTCGCGATGGATTCGAAAGAGTGATCCGCCGACCGTGCGTGAGTCCGCCACGAAGTGCGGCGACAGCGTTTCGAGCGGCTCAACGAAGTCGGTGATGAAGTCCAGGGCGGGCTGGCGAACCGAGTCTTCGAAGCGTTGCTTGTTCTCATGAAACCAGGAGCGATTGTTGTTGGTTGCGAGATCGCGGAGGAAGGCGAAGATGTCGGGGGTGAAAGATCCGGCCATGCGCAGAACCTAGGTCTGCCGAGGTCTTGCCGTCTGCCCGGACCGGTGCGTCGATGACGCTCGGGTCGCAGCGGTGAATTATCGTTGGGTCCATGAGCGACCTCCGCAGCACCAACTTCACCCTTACCCCCGATGCGTTCGCTGACGAAGCGGCGGCGATTGCACTGGCCGAGTCGAAAGGCGAACATCCGCTCGCGCTCGACATCAAGGCGGTCGAGAACGAGTTTCACTGGCACGATTTTCAGACCACTGTGTACATCGTCAGCGGAGAGTTGACCGTGATCGCCCGTGACACCGGAGAGACCTACTCCTGTGGGGCCGGCACGATGATCCGTGCCGACGAAGGAGGGATTGTCCACCGAGAGATCTCCGACGGCTATCGGGCCGTCTTCGGCTTCGATTGCGACCCCAAGACGCTGACGATGCCGATCGACAAACCACCGCGTGACTGAACTCGACCGGTTTCGGGCGGAGGCCGTCGGGTTCATTGAGAGGTCGAAGGCGGCTGGCATTACCTGTCCGGCCTTCGGCGCAATCGTTCCTCCGGACATGGTCGAGACAGCACGGAGCTGGCAGGCCCATGCCTTTGCGAACGGCTGGTCGGCGCTGCATTGGCCCGTGGAGAACGGCGGACGTGGTCTGACCCGAGCGCACACCACCGTCTGGTACGAGGAATGTGCCCGTGCCCAGGTCGCGCCGTATCTGAACCTGCAAGGTTACGTCCTTGCGGCAGAGTCGATCATCCGGTCGGGAACCGAAGAGCAGAGAGCTACTTTTCTGCCGAGGACTGCGGCTGGCGAGATCGTCTGGTGTCAACTCTTCTCTGAGCCGTGTGCCGGCTCTGACCTTGGCGGTTTACAGACCTTGGCACTTCGAGACGGTGACGATTACATCCTGAACGGACAGAAGGTCTGGTCGTCGAACGCCCAGTTCGCCGACTACGGCATCCTCATGGCCCGAACCTCGCTCGATCTGTCGAAACACAAGGGCATCTCGTTCTTCTTGCTTGACATGACGCTTTCCGGCATCGAGGTTCGGCCGCTCAAGCAGATGACTGGAGACGAGGAGTTCTGTGAAGTGTTCTTTGATGATGTTGCAGTGCCGGCGTCGTCTCTGTTGGGCCCTGAGAACGATGGCTGGCGTGTTGCGATGGAAGTACTCGGCGACGAGCGGGGTTCATTCGGTGAAGCGGGGGTCATCTCGCTTGACCAACGTCTCGATGTAATCGCGACGGCCGGAACCGCAGCTGGCGACCGCAATGCTGTCGCCACCGACGCGCTCGCCGAGCTTCTTGTTCGTGGTGGTGCGCTGAAGGCGTTTCTCCAGCGAGTAGACGGTGAAGCTGCGCTCGCGCCGGCGACGAAGCTGATCCGTACGGAACTCACGTCGGCGGCCGATGGCTACGAGGCGAGCATGCGCGGCGCAGGGGCGATGCTGCTCGACGAGGTGACCGAACAGCTCCTCTACAGCCCCGGCATGCGGATCGCGGGAGGGAGCAGCGAAATTCAGCGCAACATCTTGGGCGAGCGCCTCCTCGGACTTCCGCGCGAACCCAGCTGAGGCCGCGAGGGCTCTTGCGGACGAACTCGGGTTAGCTGACCGCTGACGGCCGGCTTCGCTGAGGATGCCGCTCTCGCAGCCGATGCGTATCAGCAACCGTCGACCCTCCTGGGCGGGCTCTGTCGCCCCGGGCTAACGTCATAGCCCGCTCATTACCGAAGAAAGGTTACGAAATGCCTGCACACGTATGGACAGACACCTGGAGGGTCAAGGCTGGCCGGGTCGAAGAATTTGTTTCACTCATGGAGCGATTTGATGGGATTTTGACACGACTTGATGTGCGTCCCTCCTATCACTCACTGGTTCAAGAACTCGGGGGTCCGGGTGTGGGCGGAGGATTCAACACCTTTCATCACACCTTCGGATATCCCTCGTACGAAGAGTATGGAAAGGCAACGGACACGTTCTTCGAGGACCCAGAATTTCAGGAGCTTTTCGGCGATGGAGCGCTCGGTCCTGATGCGCCGTGTGAAAGTGTCCACGGAGCCATTGGCCAAGTCATGTTCATGAAATAGCCACCGCCTTCTGGGCAAGGTGACGAGCGGTCCTTTGCGACGGTGAGGACGCTGGCTGATCGTCTCGCCGGATGGGACGGTGCGAAGCTCAGGCCTGCGCTGGCCCGCCGAGTGTCGGCTCGCCGATTTCGGGAACCAGGTGGTGATAGGGGATCCGATCTTCGATCGCAGCGGCGACCTCAAGGAGTCGTCGCTCGGCCCCGATGGGTGCAACGAGTTGCAGGCCGACCGGGAGGCCTTCGCTGGTAAAGCCTGCCGGGATCGAGATAGCGGGGCAGCCTGTGGCGGTGATCACGCAGCACGACATCATCCAGCCGAGGTAGTCGGTCATCTCCTCGCCACCGACAACGGTAGGGAACTCCCAATCGGTGGGGAACGCTGCCACCTGTGTGGTTGGCAAGGCGAGGATGTCGATGTCGTTGAACAGGTCGGAAAGCTGTCGGTGCAGCTTCGACCGAAGCTCATCGACCTCGACGATGTCGTCAGCAGTGATCGATTTGCCGTAGGCCATGTTCTCCCGGACCGTCGCCTTCATACGGCCGATTTGGTCGGGGGTGAACGCCGCCGCCAGCCCCCGGTAGCTGATGCCCCGAATCACGCGAAATATGCGCTCAGCCCCGTCGAGTGAAACGTCGAGTTCGGCAACGGTGCCGAGGACGCCGGCGGCGTGTCGGGCGAGAGCCATCGGTTCGTCATCGCAGACGAAGGCACCACCGGCGTCACCGATCCATCCGATGCGTGGGGTTTCAGCAGGTTCGAGCGGCAGCAGGAAAACGGATGGGTCGATCGGGCGGCTGACTGCATCGAGGGGGTGGGGTCCGGCGAGAACTGCGAGCACGAGCGAAACGTCAGCCACCGTTCGTCCCATCGGTCCCTCGACTCCGAATCGCGAAAGTGAGTGGCTCCGTGCATCGCGGCTGGGCACGGTGCCAACGGTGGGACGAAGCCCAACGACACCGTTGAAGGAGGCTGGGTTCCGCAGCGATCCGCCGAGGTCGCTGCCGTCGGCGATCGGCAGCATGCGAGCAGCGAGTGCCGCTGCCGCCCCGCCGCTGCTGCCCCCTGCGGAGCGGTCGGTGTTCCAAGGGTTGCGCGTGAGCCCGTAGACCGGATTGAACGTGTGGCTTCCGGTGCCCCATTCAGGTGTGTTCGTCTTGCCAATGATCACTGCGCCGGCCGCGCGGAGTCGCTCGGCCACGAGGCCGTCATTGGGCTGTGGGGTGAGTGGCATGACGGGTGACCCGTGAGACGTCGGGAGGCCCGCAACGTTCTGGAGATCCTTCACAGCGACGGGCAGGCCGTGGAGCGGTCCCAACGGCTCAACGAGCGCGTCGAGTTGCTCTGCGTCGGCAAGAACGGCCTCGCGCTCGCGACGAAACGGGACCGCGTTCACGATCCCATCCACTTCGTCGATCCGTTCGAGGTGTGCTTCGACCACCTCGACGGCGGAGATCTCCCGTGCCTGCAGTTGTTCGGCGAGCTCGGTGGCCGAAGCGGTGATGAGCGGGTTGAGCACCCTGGGAGTATTGCAGCCTGAGCATCTAGGCTCCGCCCGATGATCGAGAGCTGGACGAAGACATCGAGCAGGATCGTGTGTCGGCAGGCGGGCGGGGTGTCGTGACCGCCATCACCGTCTTGCACCCTGGGGCGATGGGGGTGAGCGTCGCATCATCGTTCAGAACTGCGGGCCACGACGTTCGATGGGTGGCAGATGGCCGCAGTGGGGCCACGTTTGCTCGGGCGGCGGCGGCAGGGCTTCAGTCGGTCACCGACCTGGCCGCTGGGTGTGAGCACGCCGAACTGGTGATCTCTGTCTGTCCGCCGACTGTCGCGATCGATGTCGCCCGCGCCGTAACGGCCACCGGGTTCGCCGGCACATACCTCGATGCGAACGCGATCAGTCCGGTGACCGCGGGTGAAGTGGCGGCGCTGTTGGCAGCGTCGGGCGCCACACCGGTCGACGGATCGATCATCGGTATGCCCGCCCATCAGGCCGACACGACCCGCCTGTACCTCTCTGGGCCGGTTGCGGCAGGGTTGGCGGCCGATCTCAGTGGTGGACCATTGTCGGTGATTGCGATCGACGGCGGCATCGGAGCGGCGTCGGCGCTCAAGATGGCCTACGCAGGCTGGACCAAGGGTTCGTCGGCCCTGTTGCTCGCTTTGTTTGCGTACGCAGCCGAGATGGGCGTCGACGGGCCTCTGCTCGCCGAGTGGGCCCGCTCGCAACCCCAGCTGCCCGATCAACTCGAGGGTAGGGCAGCCGGTGTCGGACCGAAGGCGTGGCGATTCGTCGGCGAGATGGAAGAGATCGCCTCGGCACTTCGTGGAGTCGGCATGACTGGAGGCTTCCACGACGGTGCTGCGGCGACCTATGCCGCGCTCGCCAGCTTCAAGGACGCGTCACCGCCACCCGATCTGGCCGCAGTGGTTGAGGCACTGCGGGCCGGGGACTGACAGTCACGCTGCCAGCCCGGCGACAGCGTGCGCAGGAGCTCGCCCGAGGTCGTCGTGCTCCCGGTCGAGGAGGGCAGCAGCAGCCTCAGCTCGCCCGTCGTTGACGTAGGCGGCGAGCAACGTGTTGGTGACGAGGTCACTCTGTGCTCTGCTGCCACCGATGCGCGGGAGCTCCATCATCACCGGCTCGAGCGTGTCGATCACCTCGGCCCACCGTGCGTCGGCAAACGCGGCATATGCACGTGCTGCCGTTGCGCCAAAACCTCCGGCCGGTAGACGCCCCTGCTCGGACAGCTCATCGAGCACGGCGATGGTAGCGGTGACCGTTTCGTGGTCGCCCAGCGCCGCATACGGCAGCGCTGCGTGACAATCGACGAACACGATCGGGTTACGGAACGACGCTTCGTAGTGTTCACGCACCGCCTCCCAGGAAGCGGTGTCGCGCTCGATGCCGGCGATCTCGGCCCGCCAGAGGAACGACGAAGCATCGGTGAACACGTTGATCGCCGGACTCGTGGTCGTCCCCGGCAGGCAGTTCTGGGTGAACGCCTCCCAGGCAGCGTCGATGTGCCCAGCCGTCATGAGCACTAGGGCGTAGTGCCACCAGATATGGCAGTGGAGGATTCCATCCCGGTCGGCGTTGGGCGCGAACCCGGTGAGGAAGTCGAGGGCATCGGTATCGGCGCCACCCTCGTACAGCACGTGGGCAAGGGTGTGCGCAGCATGTGCATTGGTCGGCCGCCACTCGATCGCACGTTCGGCGAGGGTGCGGGCTCGTTTCCATTCGCCTGTCTCGGCGAGAGCAAAGGCGTGGACGGTGAGGAACCACCAGTCCTCGCCGTAGTGCGTGGCCAGCGGATCGAGGAAGGCGCGCTGCTCCTCGAAGCGACCGATCCGGCCACTGAAGCCGATGGAGCCGAACACGCCACTCGCCGGGGCAACGACAAATGCGTCACGAGGATGCTGGGCCAAGTGTTCTCTCGTGAGGTTGAGTGAGCGCGGGATGTCACCGCTGATGATCGCAGCGTAGATCTCGGTATGCCGCTGCTCGCGGGCTGTGGCGTCTCTAGCGAGAGTGCTCGCCGACTCCATACGTCTGCGTGCCTCGCGCCCTCGTGCCAGCAGATGGTCGTGGCGAGCTCGCGCGACGTGCGCCAGCGCGAAGTCGGGGTCAGCCTCGATCGCCGCGTCAAGCACGACGCCGACCCCTCCATCGCCAGCCAGCATCCGGTCGACCCCATCGACGTACAGGTCACGGGCCTTCTCGGACGTCGTGGTGAGTTCGTTGCCGTAGCGATCCGTCAGCATGGGTCGACCGTAGTGCGCCGAGCAGGCCCGGTTGCTGTGCAAGCGGCGGCGGCGCTCCCAAGTTCATTCTGGGAGTCGAAAACGACCGAACACGGGTCGCTGAGGGCCCGGGTTCGGATCGTGAACGTGGTCGGGCAGGCGGGATTTGAACCCACGACCTCCTCGTCCCGAACGAGGCGCGCTACCAACCTGCGCCACTGCCCGCAGTGCAGAACCGGAAGGCTATCGGCTCTGTTCGGGGACGGCTCCTGCGCTTACTCGGATTTGATGTCGTCGGCCAAGGCGGCTTCAACGGCTCGAATGACGCTGAATGCGTCGACAGGTTTGACGAGGTGGCCATCAGCACGAGCTTCGTTGGCGAGAAACACATCCACGTCTCGATCAAGCAGGAGGAGAACTGGACGTTCGTCGAGGTCACCCATCTCTTCGCGGTGGCGCACAGCCAGGCAGGCGGCTACACCACCCATGTTGCCGATCTGCAGGTCGAGCAGCACGAGCCCCGGGTCAACCTCACCGATGGCGGGGACGACGTCGACGCCGGCCCGCACCCGATGAAGCATGTGGGTACCGGCAACCGCCGCCTCGACCTCGTCGGCTAGGGCATCGGAATCGGTGGCGAGAAGGATGTCCGTCACTGTCGGGATCGTACACGCCGCCTTGGTTTCGCCCACGGTTCGTTGCTGGTGGCGCCCTGCGTGTTCGCCGAGCGCTTGTGCGGTTACCATGCGCCGGTGCTTGAGATTCGGGTGGACCGTTCAGAGGGTGCCGACTACGTGCAGCTCTGCCCCGAGGGTGAACTTGACGCGTACTCGGTCGCTGCGTTTCGCGAAGTCTTCGCTGAACTTGGTGAGGAGTCGCGACTGATCGTCAATCTCGGTGGT
Organism: uncultured Acidimicrobiales bacterium; assembly: GCA_905480195.1. Classification (GTDB taxonomy): domain Bacteria; phylum Actinomycetota; class Acidimicrobiia; order Acidimicrobiales; family Aldehydirespiratoraceae; genus UBA11606. The sequence goes on along the minus strand of CAJQPN010000035.1, from coordinate 11,050 downwards.
GTTCAATTCATGGATTCGGCCGGCCTGGGTGCGCTCATCGGCGGCATCCGCAGGGTGCGTGAGAACGAAGGCGCGATCGCAGTGTTCTGCGATCGCGCCAACATCACCCGCCTGCTGCACACGACCGGCTTCGACCGGATCGTTACCGTGAGCGAAGAACTCACGGCTGCGATCGCTGCGCTCGACGAACCGCCGGGCTGATCGTGAGCGAGTCCGAGTCGAGCGGCGCCGAGTCTGCATCGTACGAGCCAGCCGAACCGCTTGTAGCTGCCCAGATTGACGCAGAACTCGACGGGCTGGAAGCTGTTTTTGAGACGGTCGATGCTGCGCTGAAGGCTCTCGATTCCGACGACCTCGACGCTGCGGAGGCCCTCGCTGCATCGTTGGGGGACACGGGCGACGTGCCACCCGCTGACCCCCTGTCGTCGACCGAAGGCTGACCTGTGCGCGCGCGGCGCCTCCTCACGCTTCTTTCGCTCGCTGCGTTGGCTGTCATCGCCCGTCGGGTTGCGAGTGGGCGAGCCGATGGTGCGACGAACTCGGGCAGCCCGATCCGCTCAACCACCCGCGGCGCACGCTCTGCCGTGATGGCTGGGCTCGCGCTGCGTCGCGCTCGTGACCGTACGTGGACGAAAGCCCGGCAACGCCTGGCCGATGACGAGAGTCGGCGCCGAATGCAGGCCGACCTCGAGCGGCGCGAGGCCGAAGATGTTGTCGGGGCACTGGGTCACATGAAGGGCGCCATGATGAAGCTCGGCCAGATGGCCAGCTATCTCGACGAGGGCATGCCCGAGCCGATGCGCGAGGCGCTCGCCGGTCTTCGCAGTGATGCACCACCCATGACCGGTGATCTCGCGCTGAGCGAGATCGAGCGGGGTCTTGGGCGGTCGCTGCACGATCTTTTCGACCATGTCGACCCCGAGCCGATCGCAGCTGCCTCGATTGGTCAGGTCCACCGGGCCCGCACGCTCGACGGCATCGAGGTCGCGGTCAAGGTCCAGTATCCCGGGATTGCCGAAGCGGTCGCAGCCGACCTTGACAACAGCGAGACGTTGGCGATGTTGCTCGGCATGGTCTTCCCGGGTCTTGATCCAAAGGAACTGGTCGAGGAGCTGCGGGCTCGAATCACCGAAGAACTCGACTACGTCAACGAGGCCGAGAACGTCCGACTTTTTGCGGACTATTACCGCGGTCATCCTCACATCTGGATTCCCGATGTCGTCACGACTCACTCGAGCGGCACCGTGCTCACCACCGAGTTCGTCGACGGTCAGCGCTTTGAGCAAGCCTTCGATTTGCCGCAAGAGGAGCGCAATCGAGTCGCAGAGATCCTCTACCGTTTCGTCTTCCGCAGCCTCAACCGGCAGTACACCTTCAACGGTGATCCACATCCCGGCAACTACCTCCTCGCATCCGACGGTCGCGTGGCGTTCATCGACTTCGGCCTGGTGAAACATTTCGATCCGGACGAGATCGAGCAGTTTGCGCGCCTGATCCGTGCGATGCTCGAACGCAACGTGGGCGAGTTCCGCCGCACTGCGGAACAGGTCAAGGTGTTGCGGCCGGGTGCGCCGTTCGATGATCAGGAGATCTACGACTGGTTCGCTGCGTACTACGAACTGATCCTCGACGACGAAACGATGCAAGTCACACCCGAGTACAGCGGCCGGCTGCTCTACAAGACCTTCGACGCTCGAACGAACGAGATCCTGAAGCACACCAACGTGCCACCCACCTTCGCACTGATCCAACGGATCAACCTCGGGCTGTTCTCCCTGATGGGGCGACTTGAGGCCACCGCGAACTGGCGAGCGATCAGCGAGGAACTCTGGGTCTGGACCAGCGCGCCTCCGTCGACGCCCATGGGAGAGGAAGAGGCGGCGTGGATCGAAGCCGGTGGCGGTGTTGTCAGCCCGGCTGTTGGTTGAGGCGGTCGCTTACCGCCATCAGATAGCCGGTGGCGCGCTCGTTGAGCGGGTAGCGGTTGATGACCGCCTCGAAGTCAGGGCCGTGGTTGGGCACGACGAGGTGCGCGAGTTCGTGGACCAGCACGCTGTCGAGCACCCACGGCGGTACGTCGACGAGCCGGTCGGAGACGCGAATATCCCCGGAGTCGACCGAGCATGATCCCCAACGCTGACGCTGAACCTTCGACCACGTGACCGACGTGGGGTGGGGAAGGCCATAGTCGTCCGCAAGTGACTTGGCCCGCCCGAGCAGGTCGATCGCAGATGAACGACGTTCGCGATCGATGCGGTCGACAACATCGTCGACGAAGCGAGCTTCGTCTTCGATTGTCATCCAGGCCGGGATCCTCACCCGTATGACTCCATCGACGATACGCGCCGAGACGGTTTTGTTGCGACGGTCGGAGCGGATGACCTCGACGGGATAACGCGACGAGATTCGCCGCACGGCTGGATGGTTCTGATCGTGGCGGGGTTCGTCGGGGGTGGGGAAGACGGCGCGCATCAGATCATGTAGTCGAGGTCGATGATGGTGTTCTCGGGGGCGAGTTCGATGCGTTCACCCAAACGCCAGTCAGCGCCGTCGTGATGGAGCCAACGGCCACCGAGGTTGCCGATCCGTTCGTGTGTCTGCCCGTGCTGATCTTCGATGCTGTAGATGACTCCGCCATGGGTCACGGCGAGGATGTCTCCGAAGCCGTCGCAGTATTCGAGGATCGCATCGAGCGCGGCCCACACCCGTGTGAGTAAGACCTCGTCTGGCTCCCATCCCGCTGGCCAGCGGCGTTCGGCGAGAGCACCGGGGAACTGGGCCTCGATCTCGTCCCGGGTGAGACCGGAGTACTCGCCTGCGTCGCGTTCCCTGAGTCGGGGGTCCACGATGACCGGGCCGACACCGATCGTCGACGAGATGATCGTGGAGGTGTTGAGGGCCCGGCTGAGGTCGCTTGCGAAGATCGCATCGAAGGTTCCCGCCTGCCGCGCAGCGGCGAGGGCTTGGGCCCGACCGAGTTCTGAGAGGGGAGGGTCGGCCTGGCCCTGCCACCGGCCGACGGCATTCCACTCCGATTGACCGTGCCGAGCGAGCAGCAGATTGAGCATCTGGCCGCAAGGTATCGACGTCCGCAAACACGAGTGTGGATGCCCCCCTGTGGAAATGTCGCGCCTGGCGCAACTGGCGCGAGGGAAGGGCTCGGTGTCCGCGACGGCACGTCGAGCCGATAGGAAAGGGGGATGGCCGACGTGACCCTTCGTTTGTTCGCATCTGCTCGAGAGGCAGCCGGCACCGGCAAGGCGGCGATGGGCGGCACTACCGTCGGCGAGGTGCTCGATGCCGCCGCCGCTGCGTATGGGGAGCATTTCGGTCAGCTTCTCGTGACCTGCAACGTCTGGCGAAATGGCGAGCCTGCCGAGCGGTCAGACCGGGTAGTCGACGGCGACGAGATAGCCGTGCTTCCTCCGGTTTCGGGCGGCTGAAGTAGTTCCCGGTAGTCTGGCGGCTGTGATTCCCGAGCTGGAACGAGTCGTCGACCCTTCCTACCTGGTTGGTGTCGCCGAAGCACCGATCGAGCAGATTCGGTCGATGCGCGCCGAGTGCGCGGAGCTGGAGAACGGCACCTCCTTCGTCCGTAGGCTCGCCCAGGGTCGGCTCGACCTTCTCGCCGAGGAGACCAAGCGCCGCTCCGAGGGTGCTGGTGGCAACCTCAGCGAACTCGTTGAAGGTCTTGCCGACATGATGAGCGAGCGAGTTCGGTCGTCGATCTCGGGTCGTGCCGACTCGCAGCTCGATCCCCCCGATCATGTAGTGGGCCCACTCTGTGTTGTTCTCGATGCCGTCGTCGGCGCGTCGATCGTTACTGCAGTCGCCGAGCTCACCGATGTCGAATTGGCTGATTCGCTCCGTGGAGCCCAGCACTTCGAGGCCGAGTTGTCGCACCTCCGGCGCTCGCTGCACGGGGTGATCGACGGTCTCAACAACGAGCTTGTCCACCGCATCTCCGAGGGTGGGGCGCCCGCCGGGCCGCCCTAGTCGAGTCTGCCCGGAATGTCTGCTGGAACGGAGAGGTTGAAGCGCTTGTGACCAGGGTTGCGATGCTCTCGCTCCACACGTCACCACTCGTGCAGCCGGGCGGTGGGGATGCTGGCGGCATGAACGTGTATGTGCGCGAACTGGTCACCGCTCTCGCTCACGGTGGCACGGACACCACGGTCTATGTCCGCCGTTGGAGCGACGACCTACCGGAGCGGATGACGGTGGAACCCGGTTTCGAGGTCGTGCACATCGATGCGGGACCGATAGCGCTCGCGAAGGAAGACCTTCCCGGAGTGGTCGACGCCTTCGCCGACGGGGTGCGCGATCAACTCGAGATTCGACCTGCCGACGTTCTTCACGCCAACTACTGGCTGTCGGGAGTGGCCGGTCACCGACTCAAGCACGAACTCGACCTCCCGCTCGTGTCGACGTTCCACACGCTCGCCCGCGTCAAGGCCGAGACCGGCGGCAGCGAGCCGCAGAATCGGATCAATGCCGAAGCCAGCGTGATTGCGTGCAGCGACCTGATCACGGCCAACTCGGTGGCCGAGATGGACGAACTCATCACGCATTACGGAGCCGAGTCCCTTCGCATCGAGGTCGTTCCCCCAGGCGTCGATCATGCGTTCTTCTCCGCAGGCTCTCGGAACGGTGCCCGCAAGGCGCTCAGCCTGGGCGAGGAACCAGTGCTGTTGTTCGTCGGCCGTATCCAACCCCTCAAGGGCGCCGATATCGCGGTCGAGGCGCTCGCCCGGCTTCAACGACGGGGTGGCCACCTGCCACGGCTGTTGATCGTCGGCGGGGCGAGTGGCCTCGCCGGAGACGATGAGGTAGCGAAGCTGCACCGACTTATCGCACACCACGGTCTCACCGAGCGCGTCACTATGGTGCCGCCGCAACCGCACCATTTGCTCTCGACGTACTACCGAGCGGCTGATCTCGTCCTCGTCCCGTCGCGCAGTGAGTCGTTCGGGCTCGTAGCGCTGGAAGCTGCGGCCTGCGGGGTTCCGGTCGTGGCGTCTGATGTCGGCGGACTCCGCACCCTGGTTGATCATGGTCGCACCGGGCTTCGGGTGCCCGGCCGCGATCCGGTCGATTACGCCGCCGCCGCCGAACAGATCCTGGGGGACCAGGGCTTTGCTGATCGTCTCTCGGCCCGAGCCATCGAGGCAGCATCGTCGTACACCTGGATGTCGACGGCTGCCCGGCTCCGTCGGGTCTACATCGACCTCTCCGAGCGCATGCCGGTCGACTGTCTCGCCTGAGGCTTGTGGACCCCTCACCCCCCGCATCTCCCGAGGAACTCGACGCGGTCGAGGCGCACATCACCTCGTGGCTCAACGCCGAGGCAGCGAACAATCCGATGATCGATGCGGTCGAGCGTGGCATGCCCGGAGAACGCCGGTGGTACGTGCGTCTGCGGGGGGAGGAGAAAGACGTCTGGACCGCATGGTGGACGATCAATCAGCGCACCTTTCGCTACGAGACCTTCCTCATGCCGGCGCCTGAGGAGAACGCGCAGGCGTTCTACGAACACCTGTTGATCCGTAATCGGCAACTGACCGGAATGAACCTCGAGATCGGTGAAGAACACGCGATTTTTCTCGCCGGGTCGTTGCCGCTGCACGCCGTCACCGACGCCGAGCTCGATCGAGTCCTCGGCTCGATGTGGGCCTACGTCGAGCGGGTCTTTCGGCCAGCCCTCCGTCTCGGGTTCGCTCAGCGAGCCGAAGAGTAGTTGCTTTTCATGTCATCTCATGTAGTGTGAAACACGTTGGCGGTGGGGTAAGACGCTTGGGGAAGTGTGATCTCGCCCCGCCGCCGGCACCTCCTCCGCTACCGTGCCGCTTATGCCCGATCAGACATTCCGGCTCCAGTTCATCGGTGGAGGCAAGATGGCCGAAGCCCTGCTGGGTGGCATGATCGCCAAAGGCTGGTCGAAAGCGGCCGAGCTCCACGTGGTGGAGCCGGTGCTGGAGCGCCGCACGATGCTCGCTGACGCTCACCCCGGGCTGTCGGTCGGTGTTGCGCCGGTGCCGCAAACCGACGCAGTGCTTGCGGTCAAACCGCAGATCGCGCCAGAGGTTTTACCGGCACTCGCCGAAGCGAGTGTGCCTCGAGTGCTGTCGATCGCTGCTGGTATCACCACAGCCACGATGGAAGCGGCGCTTCTCGAGGGAACTTCGGTGGTCCGGTCGATGCCGAACACGCCCGCACTCGTCGGGCAGGGGATGGCCGCCATCGCCCCCGGCGCGAACGCAACCGATGCTGATCTCGAGTGGGCCTCGTCGATACTCACTGCGGTCGGCAAGGTCGTCGTCGTCGCTGAACCCGACCTCGACGCAGTCACCGGAGTCTCGGGATCCGGACCCGCGTATGTTTTCCACTTGGCCGAAGCGCTCACCGCAGCTGGTGTCGCCCAAGGACTCACCCCAGAGGTCGCCGACACGCTGACCCGTCAGACCCTGCTTGGCGCTGCAGCCCTCCTTAGCGAATCGGGCGAAGACCCGGCGCAGCTCCGCATCAACGTCACCTCGCCGAACGGCACCACGCAGGCTGGACTCGAGGTGTTCGGCAACAACGACTTCATGGATCTGATCAATCAAGTCGTCGCTGCGGCCGCTGACAGATCGCGCGAGCTCGGCGGGTAGCGTCGAGGGCGTGGATTCGTCCGGTCTTCGCTACGACACGATCTCCTTCCTCTCCGATTTCGGCATCGCCGACGAGTTCGTCGGGGTCGTCCATTCGGTGATCCGATCGATCGCGCCCACCGTCGGTGTGGTCGACGTCAGTCATGGCATCCCGAAGTTCGATACCAGGGCTGGTGGGCTCGCGCTTGCTCGCGCCGCCAATTATCTGTGTCCAGGGGTGGTGCTCGCGGTCGTCGACCCCGGCGTCGGCACCGACCGCCGCCCGGTCGCCATCGAGGTCGGTGACGGCATGTCGGTTCTCGTTGGTCCAGACAACGGTCTGCTTGCCCCGGCGGTGGGGATGGTCGGCGGCGCGACGCGCGCCGTTGAACTTCGCAACCCCGACTTCCTTCTCCCCCCGGTAGGCGGTTCGACGTTCGATGGTCGCGATGTGTTCGCGCCAGCTGCTGCGCATCTTTGTCGTGGGGTGTCGATGACCGATCTCGGGCCCGAGATCAACCCGGCCAGCCTGATGCCCGGCGTCTTGCCCATCAGCCGCTTCGAGCCCGGCACCGACGGAGATGAGCTCGTCTGCGAAGTCCTCTGGGTCGATCACTTCGGCAACTGTCAGCTCAACGTCGACCCCGTCGAGATGCTCACCCTCGGCGGCGACGTCGTCGTGTCGATCAAGGGTGACGACCGCGTTGGCTTGCGAGTGGAGGCGTACGACCAGATCCCCACCGGCCGTGTAGGGCTCGTGGTTGACTCGAGCGGCTTGCTCTCGCTCGCTGTGGCGCGTGGCTCTGCCGCAGCCGAACTCGAACTCGGAGAGGGCATCGAGATTCGTTTGCGACCGTTGCCCGACGGTGACCGCCCTCGTGGCGCCGCCACGCCGGTTCACCTCGGCATCCGAACCGACACCCAGCAAGGAGGGCTCGCATGAGAGCTGGGACCACCCTCGTTGTCGGCCTGCTGCTCCTCATCATCCTTGGAGCCGCAGCACTCCAATTTGTCTTGTTGGCTTAGGTTGACGCTGCGATCCGGTCGCGGCTGAACCGTGAGGCGCCGCGCCAAACAAGCGTGGCGGCCGTCAACCAGATGGCGGCGCCGATTGCAAGAGCCAGCCGCAGGCTCACCAACAAGACGCCGGTCGATTGGCCGACGGCGAGGAAAATGAGCGGAAGGATGACCGCCCCACCGAGTTGGTTCGCCTCCTGGCTCGTTCTCGCCCGGGCAGAGACGCGCACCATCACGCCGAGTCCGAGCAGCGCAACTGCGGGTGCGACCCAGAAGATCATCACGAGCCAGAGCTGGTTGGGGACGAGGAGGCCTTCGACCCGCCCCCACGAGACGGCATTGGCGACCACACAGAACGCCAGAAACCCACCCCATGACACGGCGATGGCAGGAAGCATGCCGGTCAGCAGCTTCGCAATGAAGAGATCACGCTCGGAGATCGGCAGATGCAACAGGGTCTCCATGGTTCGTCGCTCCTTCTCACCGGCGAAGGCATCGGCGGCGATCACTGCGCTCACCATCAACGGCACGATCATGAACAATGGGGCGAGGAGGAAACCCAACACGAGGGTGAGGAGCTGCGCCTCTGGTGGGAGCGCCTCGATCGGTTCGGCGAGCCTGCGCGGAAGCGAATCGAGAAAGGCTTCGGCACCCAGATTTGAGGGTCGCGATCGCGCGGCGTAGCCAATCGTGAGGGGCAGCACCACCATGAGAAGAGTCGGAACCAGCAGCATCGGGATGACGACCGCCTTGCTCCGTCGGATCGCCGTGACGTCTTTGAGTACGACGGCTCTCACCGCAGGCCACTGGATCGCCCTCACGATGTCGCATCCGCATTGAAGGTCTGCTCGAGCGCGAAGTACACATCTTCCATCGATGCCAATCGAAGCTGTGCGCCAAAAACGGCAACCCCCTCCTGGTGAAGCACGGCGAGGACCCTGGGTACGACGTTTCGCTCGAGCACTCCAGCCGCCATACCGGTGTCAGCTACTTCGCAGCGGATGACACCATCGGTGGCGAGCATGAGGCTGAGCTCGAGATCGGTGGCTGGACGACCGAGGTCGATGTCGACCGGCACCCCGTCCCACAACGCCGCTGCGAGTTCATCAGGGCGACCGATCGCCTTCAGGTGACCTTGATCGAGGACAGCCATCCGGTCGGCGACTCGGCCTGCCTCGCCGAGGAAGTGAGTGGCGAGGATCACGGTGCGACCGTGCTCACGGGCCAGCGATCCGATCAGGTCGGTGACATCGCGGGTTGCGGCGGGGTCGAGTCCGCTGGTTGGTTCATCGAGGAATAACAGCTCCGGATCATGTACGAGGGCTCGGGCCAGAGCGATCCGCTTGCGCTGGCCGGTCGAGAAGCCGACGGTCATCTCCTCTGCATATTCGGCCATCCCGAACCGTTCGAGTTGTTCGTCGATGCGGCGTCGGGCAGTTGCTCGATCGAACCCACGGATGCGTGCTGCGAATTCAAGGTTCTCGCGAGCGGTCAGTCGGTCGTCGAGCCCAGCACTCTCTGTAAGCACCCCAGTCCGTCGACGGATGGCATCGCCATCGATCGCAGGGTTGAGTCCGAGCACGTCAGCGGTACCGCTGTCGGGTCGAAGGATGCCATTGAGGAGTCGCACCGTGGTCGTCTTGCCAGCTCCGTTGGGACCGAGCAATGCCAACACCTCACCCCGCGGCACGCTGAGATCGAGACCGTCAAGTGCGATTCGATCTCCGAAGGTGCGAGAGAGGCTGCGCGTCCTAATCGCCAGATCGGTCACGGTTCGGGTTAGGTGCCGACCTGCTCGAGCAGCTGGAGCAGTGCGACGATTCGGCCGGCATCGATGTCGGCCGGCGCAAGCGAGGCGGGTGCTGCGAGGCGCGGTGTCGTCGTGGTCGTCGGCTGCGATGGCGGTGTCGTCGTGGTCGTCGGCTGCGATGGCGGCGCAGTCGTGGTCGTTGGTGGTTTCGTGGTCGTTGGTGGTTTGGTTGTCGTGGTCGTCGTCGTGGTGGTCTGTGGCGCCTGGAGGAAGCGATGTGTCGTGTAGATCAGATTGTTCTTCCACACGACGCCCACCCCGATGTGGGTGAAGGCGGGGTCGGTGATGTTGGCGTAGTGGCTGGGGCTTGCCACGAAGGCGTTGGTGAGGTTCGATACGCTCGGTCCAAAGCCCACGTTCTCCCCCATTTTCACCCATGGGCCGGAGTATCCGGCGGTGATCGGGGAGGCGTGGAAGATGCTGCCTGCATCGGCCATGACCTGGGCGTGGCCGCGTGACAGGTTCGCCAACTGGACGTCAACCGTGAGCGGCGGGAGTCCAGCGTTGACTCGCACATTGTTGAGTGCAGCGACAAATGCCGCCTCGTCGCTGGAGGAGGCGGCTGCTTGGGGTGCGTCGCGAACCATCAGCGCGCCGATGAGGGTGAGTGCCATTACGGCGAGCGCAATGGCGCGCACTCGTGCGCGGGGGTGAGAGGGAGAGACCGCTCGAAACATCACTGTCCCCATTCGGCCGCGAACGCCGCCTCCTTTAGACAGTCCGTGCCAAACTCCTCCACTGTGAACCTCGCGACACTTTTCGCCGACCATCCGAAGGACCGTACCGCCATTGTGGCTGGAGGCGACCGGATCACGTATGGCCAACTCGAGACCGAGGTTGCCAAAACTCGCGGTGTCCTGACTGCGCTCGGCCTCGAGCCCGGTGACCGGGTCGCCATCCTGTGCGCCACCAACTTCCGCTTCGTTCGAGCGTGGTTCGGCGTGACCGGCGCAGGCATGGTGGCCGTCCCGCTCAACCCGCAGAGCCCGGCTCCCGAGATCGAACGCGAGCTTGCCGCAGTGGGCGCCAAGGCGGTTATCTCTGGTCCGGCAGGGATCGCCGTGCTCGAGGCGATCGATCGTGCGATGGTTCCCACGCTGCGACACGTTCTTCGTCCCTCTGGCGTGGCGCTTCCCGATTCGATCGACCTCGACGCGATGCGCGACGAGGTCGATCCGGGAGAAATCGTTGAACGGCGAGACACCGATCTCGCCGCCCTGCTGTTCACCAGCGGCACAGCGGGGGCGCCGAAGGCGGCCATGCTCACGCACGGCAATCTCGCAGCGAACCTGAACCAGACCGCATCGACCGGCGGACGTCAGATGCGTCCTGACGATGTCGCCCTCTGCGTCGTGCCGCTTTTCCACATTCTCGGCCTGAACTCACAGCTGAACTATTCGTTGTTCATCGGGGCCACGCTGGTCCTTCAGGAACGGTTCGATCCGATGACGGTGTTCGACACCATTCGCGACGAGCAGGTCACGGTTCTCATCGGTCCGCCCACCCTTTGGGTGGCGTTGAGCCAGGTCGATCTTGTCCCCGATGACGCGCTGTCGACCATCCGAATTGCAATGTCCGGTGCAGCGATGATCCC
>CAJQPN010000034.1 GCA_905480195.1 uncultured Acidimicrobiales bacterium | reverse complement strand
CCCTTGTCGTGCACGGCAACCCGTTCGAGAGATTCGAGCCCGACACGCAGACGCGCTGCGAGATCGGCGAGCCGGGCTCCGGTGACGTCGATCCCGAGGCCGAGGGCATACTCAATTGCGGCCCCGAGACCGGCCTTCCCGGCGTAGTACGTCTCCCAGTTCTCGAACCGACGAGCATCAGATCGCCACTCATAGTCGTTGGCGCGGATCCAGTCGGCCGAATGAAGGTCGATGAACGGTGGCTCGAGCACATCGAGAGCCCGTTCGCCGGCATAAAGGAAGCCAGTGCCCCGGGGGCCGCGCAAGTATTTGCGGCCGGTGCCAGACAACACATCGCAGCCGATCGTGTCGACGTCGAGTGGCACCTGCCCCACCGACTGGCAGGCATCGAGCACGTAGAACACCCCGTGCTTTCGACACAACGCACCCACCTCTTCGGCCGGATTGATCAGACCGCCACTCGTCGGAATGTGGGTCATCGCCATCATGGCTGCACCATGGGCCAACTCGGTGTCGAGTTGATCGAGATCGATCTGACCGTGTTCGTCGTCGTCGATCAGCACCATCTCAATGCCAAGGCGTCGCTCAAGCTGAAGGAACGCAAGGACGTTGCTCGAATACTCCGCTCGACACGTGACGACACGATCGCCACGCGCGAAGGGGTAGCCGTAGACCGCCATGTCCCACGCTCGGGTTGCGTTCTCGATCACCGCCATGTGTTCACGGGGAGCACCAACGAGCGCACCGAGTGAGTCGTACACGCCTTCAAGTTGGTCATGACGTTCGTCGGCTGTCTCGTAGCCGCCGATCGCTTCTTCACGACGGAGGTAGTCGACCACGGTGTCGGTTACGACCGAGGGCGGCAGCGCCGAGCCAGCGTTGTTGACGTGGATGACGTTGTCGACGCCGGGGGTTGCCGCCCGCACCGCTTCCAGGGAGAATTCCGTGCTCACTACAGCAACCTACAACGAGGAACGCGAGGGAGACGATGGCACACGAGCGTGGATTTCCACCCGAAGAATTCGCTGCCCGCACCGCGCGCGCCCAGGCACTCATGGCCGCTCACGGCGTCGACGCACTCATCGTCTGCACCGAACCCGAGGTGCGCTACTTCACCGGGTTTCACACACCGTTCTGGCAGAGCCCGACCCGGCCTTGGTTCACCGTCGTTCCCGTGACCGGCAAGCCGGTCGCCGTGATTCCCGGCATCGGCGCGCCATCGATGTCAGCCACATGGATCGACGACATTCGCACCTGGTCGTCGCCACGCCCCGACGACGATGGCGTGACGCTTCTCACCGACACCGTCCGTGAACTGGTCGGCCCCAACGCCACCGTCGGCCTGCCGATGGGCCCGGAGACGCACGTTCGTATGCCACTCGCCGACCTCGACCGCGTTCGCTCCTCGCTCGGCGACTTCGTCGATGTCACCGACATCATCCGAAGCCTCCGGATGGTCAAGACCGACCGGGAGATCGAGAAGCATCGCAGGATCTGCTCGATCGTGTCCGATGCCTTCGATCGGCTCCCCGACGTCGTGTCGACGGGCATGACGGAGCGGCAGGCCTTCCAGGCCTTTCGGGCCGAGATCCTTGCCCAGGGGGCCGACGACGTGCCCTATCTCGTCGGTGCGACCGGGCCCGGTGGGATCGATGACATCATCCGACAACCATCCGACCGAGTGATCACCGACGGTGATCTGTTGATCTTCGATACCGGCTCGACCATCGACGGCTACTTCTCCGACTTCGACCGCAACTTCGCCTTCACGCACGCCGATCAATCGGCCAAGGATGCGTATCGGGCCGTCTGGGAAGCGACCGAGGCCGGCTTCGAGGCATGCAAGCCCGGTGCCACCACGAGCGACGTTTTTCGGGCGATGAACGAGGTGTTGAAGGCCAACGGGTCGCTGGGAAACGACGTCGGTCGTATGGGTCACGGTCTGGGCATGCAGGTCACCGAATGGCCCTCGCACACTGCCACCGACGAAACGCCGATCGAGGCGAACATGGTGCTGACCCTCGAGCCCGGCTTGGTCTGGGCCCCCGGCAAGGCGATGGTGCACGAAGAGAATATCGTCGTCGGAGCCAACGGCTCGGAGTGGTTGAGCCGCCGAGCAGACCCCGAACTCCCGATCATCTGAGGAGGCTGACATGACGAACATCCCGACCAGTCCCGTCCTGAGCGATGCCGAGATCGACGCCTACTGGCGAGACGGGTACGTGTTCGTCGCGGACGCACTGACCCCCGCGCAGCTCGATGCACTTCGGTCCGATTTTGCAGCGTGGGTCGACGAGAGCCGCGAGTACACCGAGCCCTACGGGATCACCCAGGACGGACGCCCTCGCTTCGACCTTCAGCCCGGCCACAGCGCAGACCACCCGATCCTGCGTCGCGTCGCCTCCCCCGTCGAGGTCTCCGAGGCGTACCTCTCAGCCATGCGGGACAACCGGGCGCTCGACGCCGTCACCCAACTCGTGGGTCCGAACATCGAGTTCAACAACTCGAAGATCAACGCCAAGCATCCGGGCACCGCAACCGAGGTGAAGTACCACCAGGATTTCATGTTCCAGCCCCACACCAACGAGGACCTGATCGCCTGCCTCTTTTTCCTCGATGACGTCACGCTCGAGAACGGTCCGCTCAACGTCGTGCCCGGGACGCACACCGGCCCGCTGTACGACCATTGGCATGACGGCGTGTACACCGGCACCGTCGCCCCCGAGGTCGAGACCGCACACGTCGAGCGGGCGATCCCGGTGCACGGCCCGGCCGGATCGGCATGCCTCATGCACACCCGTCTGCTGCACGGTTCGGCGCCGAATCAGTCCGACAGGCCCCGGACCCTGTTCATCAGCGAGTACCGGGCCGAAGACTCCAAGCCGCTCCAGGTCAACCATCTGCCGTCGCCGTACGACGGCGAGGTCGTTCGCGGCCAACGAACCAACCGAGTCCGCTGTTCCTCCTACGAGCTGGACTATCCCGAGGTGCCGACAACGGCGTCGTTCTTCGATCAGCAGGACAAGGACGGGCGGGTCCGGAGGGCCACGTGACACTGCCCGAACTCGTTCGCCTCGGCTTCGAAACCGACGAGGGCTACGGCTCTCGAGCGCGCCTGGGGTTGATCGTGCTCGAGACCGACCAGACCATCGAGGCTGAGGCGCAGTCCGTCGTCGGAGAACTCGCCGGGGTGACGATCTACCACTCACGAATCGCGATGGAACCCGAGGTCACCCACGAGACCCTCACCGCCATGAAAGCCCGGCTCCCGGAAGCAGCCGGACTGCTGCCCAAGGCGTTCGCCTTCGACGCGATCGGCTATGGCTGCACATCGGCAGCGACCCTCATCGGCTCCGAGGGGGTGGCCGAGTGCATCGAATCCGCCCATCCGGGCGTTCCCAACACCGAACCGATCACCGCTGCGATCACCGCAATGCACGCACTCGGCGCGACCCGTATTGCCATCGTCACGCCCTACACCGCCGAGGTCACGGCACCGGTCGCCCAACGTTTCACCGCAGCAGGACTCGAGGTAACCGGACTCGGTTCGTTCACCGAGTCGAGCGACCTGGTCGTGGCGCGCATCTCGCCAGCCTCCGTCGCAGCCGGGGTTCGGTCCATCGTCGGGCAGGGCGAGTGCGATGCCGTCTTCGTGTCATGCACGAGCCTGCGTGTGCTCGACAGTGCACCCGAGCTGGAAGCCGAACTCGGTGTACCGGTCGTGTCGAGCAACATGGCCCTCGTCTGGCACCTGCTTCGTCTCGCTGGCGTCGACGACGATCTCGCCGCGTTCGGTCGGCTGTTCGGCTGCCCACTCGCGTGAGTCAGAAGCGCCGCACTTCGTCGGCGCCGTCGTAGAGCACCGACGAGAGCGCAGCATTGGCGGCCGCTCGCACCGCTCGAGCGGTGTCGTCGAGTTCGGTCGGCAGTGGCACCGTTGCGAATGCAGCATCCGGGTCGGCACCGCGAATCGATACGACCTGGTGCTCACCTCGTACGGGCCGGACCTCACCGGCGAGGTAGCTCTGCATCGCCAGACCAACTCGGCGCACCGACGACCGATTCGGCTGGGAGCCGTGGATGATCCACGGGTGATGCAACGACATCTGACCAGGGCGCAACTCCAGGTGAACCGCCGTCGCAGCATCGACCCCGTCGACCTCCTGTCCTCTCGTGAGGATGTTGTCGTCGCCATAGCGGTCGACGTGCGGGCTTGGGGTGCGATGCGACGCAGGAATGACCGACACACATCCACTCTCGAGGGTCGATGGGCTGAGCGCCAGCCATGCCGTCACGAAGCGATCGGGCTCCAGGCCCATGTAGTAGGCGTCTTGATGCCAGCTCACATAGCCTGCGGACGACGGCTCCTTGACGAACAGCACGGTCGACCACAGCGAGATGTCGGGCCCCACAATGGATTCGGCACAGTCGACGATACGCGGGTCGATCACGACGTCAGCCAAGAACGGAAACGCCAGGTGTGCGTTGTTGCGACACTCGGGGTGCAGGTCCTCGGGATGCTCGGCCTCCGCCTGCTCGAGCATCGACAGCAGGTCACCCGCCTCGGCTTCGCTCATGACGTCGACCGGGGCGACCCAACCGTGTTTGCGATAGTGCGCCAGCTGCTCGTCATCCAGGCCCATCGCCTCACCTCCTGTCGAGTGCACAGTCTGGTCGAATGGTGGCGCACTTCGCTGTTCGCTGGTAGCCAATGCGCCGTGAACGTGGCCCTGCTTCCTGCCATCGAGCAACGCCGACTCGTGGCGACCGGCGAACTGTCGGCGGTCGAGCTGCTCGAGGCGTGCCTGAGGCAGTACGAGCGCCACGATCCGGCGCTCAACGCGATCATTCACGAGCAGATCGACACTGCTCGTGCCGAAGCCCGCTCGGCCGACAACGCTCGGGCGTCCGGCATGTCGATCGGGCCGCTCCACGGCCTACCGATCACCGTGAAGGACTCCATCGACTGGGCCGGAACGCCGAGCACCTGGGGCGACCCCCAACACGCCGACCACCGGCCTGACGAGGACGCCACCGTGCTGGCACAGCTCCGCGCCGCAGGGGCGATCGTGTGGGGCAAGACCAACGTGCCGCGGCATCTTGCCGAGTGGCAGACGTTCAACACCATCCACGGCCGCACAAACAACCCGTGGGCCGTCGATCGCACCCCGGGTGGGTCATCGGGCGGATCGGCGGTGGCGGTCGCCACCGGCATGGCATCGTTCGAGGTCGGCAGCGACATCGGCGGCTCGATTCGCTGGCCCGCCGCGCACACCGGCGTTGTCGGACTGAAGCCAAGCTTCGGCCTCGTCTCGCAACACGGGCACACGTTTCCGGGTCAAGAGGGAACGGTCGACAACAACGTGGTCGGCCCGATCGCTCGCGTAATCGCAGATCTCGAACTTGTGCTGCCGCTGATGCACGAGCCGCACATTTCGCTGCCCGAACCCTCACAGACCTCACTGTCGGACTTCACAGTCGGCGTTTTGCTCGACAATCCCGTCGGCGACCAAGACGCTGCAGTCACCGAAACGCTCCAGGCTGCGATCGACCAACTCGCCGATGCCGGCCTCCGTGTCGCTGAGCCCCCGTCGATAGAGGTGCTCCTTGATGGTCATTCGATCGGACAACAGCTCGGGCGTGCTGCTGCGTTGGGCCCGAACCCTCCTCCCCCCGATGCTGACCTGGCCCGTTACGACGCAGACAGTCGCGACTACGACGCACTCGTCGCCCATGCCTTCCGAATGACACATCGGGAGTGGATGTCGCTGAACGACGCACGCGAGCGAATCCGTCTGCGCTGGCGGGACTACTTTCGCAACACTGATCTTTTCGTGACGCCGATCACCCCCACCACCGCGCCTCCACACGACGAGCGTTCGTTCGCCGATCAACGAGTCGTCGTCAACGGCGTCGAGCGGCCGGTGGAGGAACAGTGGATCTGGGCCGGGATCGCCAACGTCACATACCAACCTGCCGTGTCGATTCCGTGCGGCCTCGCAGCCGATGGCCTTCCGGTGGGAATGCAGGCGGTCGGCCCGTTCATGTCTGATCGCACCGTGTTGCGCTTTGCTTCCTTGGCCGAAGGCGTCCTCGGACGCCCGCTCGCGACCCTCCACGCCCGATGGTGACCGCTCGTCGCACTGCTCGACGGCTCCGCCGGCGGTCTCTCGGTGAGCTCCCGTCACGTGAGCGGCATATTCCGCTCTATGAACTTCTTCCGCACGAGACAGTTGAGATGGTCCACGATGCATCGATGCGCACCCTCGAAGAGGTAGGGATCGAATTTCGGTACGGCCCGGCCATCGACATCTGGCGCGAGATTGGGGCCGACATCACCGACACGCGCGTTCGGATTCCGCGCGAACTACTCATGGGGCTCATCGCCCAAGCCCCCGCACAGTTCACGCTCCATGCCCGCAATCCAGCAGAGTCGGTGCAGATCGGCGGGAGGCACTTCGCCATGTCCCCCAATTCAGGCAGTCCGTTCTTCCTCGACCGAGACGGCACTCGGCGCTACGCAACCCGGGCCGACAACCTCGAATGCATCCGACTCAGTCACCAGCTGCCGACGATCAACGTGGCCGGCGGCTTTCACTGCGAAGCGACCGACGTCGCGATCCCGCACCGGCACCTCGCCTACTACGCAGACTCGATGCGCTACAGCGACAAAATAAGCATCGGATCATGCCAGGGCACGGAACAAGCCGAAGACACCGTGGCAATGGCGCGGATCGTGCACGGCGACGAGTTCGTTGCGAACAACGCCGTCATCACCGGGTTCATGAATGGCAACTCGCCACTGGTATGGGACGAATCGATGCTCGGCGCTGCGATCGTCTACGCCCGAGCTGGTCAGCCGGTCTACTACTCGCCATTCGCTTTGGCGGGCGCCAACACGCCAGCCAGCACGGTGGGTGGCATTGCGCAGCTCAATGCAGAAGCGTTGGCAGGCTGCGCGTTCGCTCAGGCCATCAACCCGGGATCACCGACGATCTACGGCATGTTCCTGATGATTGTCGACATGCGCAGCGGGGCTCCCATGACCGGCACCCCGGATCTCGCTCACATGCTGCTGATGGCGGGGCAACTTGCCCGGTTCTATGACCTGCCAGTCCGTAGCGTCGGCATGCACACCGGATCAAAGAAGCTCGATGCCCAAGCTGGCTACGAGGCAAACATGAACATGCACGCTGCCATTCACGGCGGCATCAACCTCATCACCCACTGTGGCGGCTGGATGGAACACGGCCTGACTGTCAACCTTGCGAAATATTGCACTGACGCTGACATCGCTGCGGGCTGGGTCCGTTACGCACAGGGGCCGCGGCTCGATGACTTCGACGACGCCATGGCGGCCATCCGCGAGGTCGGCCCCGCCGGCCACTACCTCGGGGCAGCCCACACGGTTGCGCACTACACCGATGCCTTTTACATGCCTGAGGTGATGGATCAAACCAGCTTTGAGCAGTGGCACGAGCGCGGTGCCAAAAACACCGAACAGCTCGGCTGGGAGAAGGCGGAGGCGCTCCTTGCGTCCTACGAGAAGCCACCGATCAACGATGCGGTCGAAGCCCAGCTGCTCGACTTCGTCGCTCGCCGTATGACCGAGATCCCCGAGGAACAACCGACATGAGTACCGATCCCCTGCTCGAGCCATTCACGATCGGCAATCTCACCGTGAAAAACCGCATCTTCTCGAGCAGCCATGCACCCGGCTACAACATCGACGGCACCCCCACCGAGCGCTATATCGCCTACCACGAGGAGAAAGCGATAGGTGGCATCGGACTCACGATGATCGGTGGGTCGAGCAACGTCTCACCTGACTCCGCCTCGCTGTGGGGTCAGTTGTACTTCGGTGCCGACACGATCATCGATCCACTCGCAGCGATGACCGACCGGATCCACTCGCACGGTGCTGCGGTGATGTGCCAGATCACACACATGGGCCGCCGCAACGTTTCCAACGACGGCGACTGGTTGCCGACCATCGCCCCGTCGCCAATTCGCGAACCCATGCATCGGGGCTGGCCCAAACAGATGGAAAAGAGCGACATCCGCCGGGTGACCGCCGACTTTGCCGCCGCCGCGATGCGGGCCCGGGCAGGTGGCCTTGACGGCATCGAGTTGTGTGCGACCAGCCACCTGATCGACCAGTTCTGGACACCACTCGCCAACCATCGGGTCGACGAATACGGGGGTTCTCTCGACAACCGGCTGCGGTTCACCTTCGAGGTGCTCGATGCGATCCGTGTTGCGGTTGGAACCGACCTGCTCGTCGGTATCCGCATGATCGCTGACGAAGATCAGATCGGTGGCCTGAGCCGAGAGGAAAGTGCCGATATCGCCCGTCGCCTGGCCACATCGGGGCTCCTCGACTTCATCAACGTCGCCAGCTCGTCGCTCGCCACCGAGGAGGGGTTGTCGAAAGCGATCCCGCCCTCGGGAACGCCACTGATGCCCTTCGTTCCGCTGGCTGCGTCGATCAAGGCCGAGATCGATCTTCCGGTGCTGCACGCCACCCGAATCACCGATCTCGCGTCCGCTCGTCACGCCATCTCGTCAGGACTGATCGACCTTGCGGGTATGACCCGGGCCCACATCGCCGACCCACACATCGTTGCCAAGCTCGAACGAGGTGACGAAAACCGGATCCGGGTCTGCGTCGGGGCGTCGTTCTGCATCAACCGACTCCATCAGGGCCTCGAGTCGGTGTGCATCCAGAACCCTGCGACCGGGCGCGAGATCCACGTTCCTCAGCTCATTACGCCATCCGATAGCGGCCCCGTGAAAGCCGTGGTGGTCGGTGCGGGGCCCGGCGGCCTCGAAGCGGCGCGAGTGCTCGCCGAGCGGGGGCACGAGGTCGTGCTTTTCGAGGCCCAAGATCGCGTGGGCGGTCAGATCGTGCTCGCAGCTCGCGCAAGTGAACGACAGTCCGAGTTGCTCGGCATCGTCGGGTGGCTCGAGGGCGAACTCGACCACGCCGGCGTCGACGTGCGGCTCGGCACGCCGGTCGACGCAGCTGACGTTCTCGCCGAAGCACCCTCGATCGTGGTGATCGCAACCGGGGGCTGGCCCAACGCCGGGTTCCTCACCGCTGGGGCGGATCTCGTGTCGAGCACCTGGGACGTACTCGGCGGGCACGCCGACCCCTCTGGTCGAGTCCTGCTCTATGACGACCACGGTGGCGAGAACGCGCCTTCGGTGGCCGAGTACCTCCACAGACGCGGTGTCACCGAGATCGAGTTGGTCACCCCCGACCGCCTCGTCGCCCAAGACCTCGCCGCCACCACCGGACCGGCCTACCTCCGAATGCTGTACGACGCGGGCGTCACGATGACCCCCGACCACGCCCTCGTGCGCGTCGAGCGGGCCGAACGCGGGGAGGGTGTGGCTGCCGTCCTTCGCAACATCCACACCCGAAACGAGCACGTTCGAACCGTCGACCATGTGATCTTCGAACACGGGGTGGTGCCTGACGACGACCTCTATCTCTCGCTTCGCGACAACTCGGCCAACGGTGGCGTGATCGACATCGATGCGCTTACCAACAGCAGGCCACAAACGACTCGGCGCAACGGCTATTCGCTGTTCCGCATCGGCGATGCAGTAGCGAGCCGCAACATTGCGGCAGCCATCTATGAGGCACGGCGCCTCTGCCAGCACCTCTGAAGCGGACCGGGTCCACAGCACCGGTGCCATACTCGACGACATGAGCTTCGCTGATGGTCGCGCCAGCCTCGTTGCCCGGGTCCGGGCCCGCGAGCTGACGGTCGTCCCCGGCGTCTTCGATCTCGTGTCAGCCCGGATTGCCGATCAGGCTGGATTTCCTGCCCTATACATGAGCGGCTATGGCGTCTCCGCCTCGCGGATGGGTCTACCCGATGCTGGGCTCACATCGTTCGCCGACATGGTCGACCAAGCTCGCCGCCTGGCGAGCGGCACGGCGACTCCCCTGATCGCCGATGCCGACACCGGGTTCGGCGGGCTACTCAACGTCCGCCACACGGTCGAGGGGTATGAGGCTGTCGGTGTCGCAGCGATTCAGCTCGAGGACCAGGAGTTCCCCAAGAAGTGCGGGCACGCCGCAGGTCGGCGAGTGATCGACGCAGCCGACATGGTGAAGAAGATCGAGGTCGCAGTCGAGAGCCGGACAAGCGACCACTTCTTGATCATCGCCCGAACTGACGCGCGTAGCTCGCTCGGACTCGACGAGGCGATCGCTCGCGGACGGGCCTACGCAGCTGCCGGCGCCGACCTCGTCTTCGTCGAATCACCCGAGACCGATGACGAGTTCGCCCGAATCGCCGCAGCGGTCGATGCACCGCTCGTCGCCAACATGGTGGAGGGTGGATTCTCACCGGTGCTACCTGCTCACCGACTCGCAGAACTCGGGTACACGATCGCGCTCTTCCCCACCATGGGACTCTTCGCCGCAACTGCGGCGATGCGATCGGCCTACGACACGCTGCGTCGCGACGGGGTGAGCCCCGGCGCCGAATCGCTGATACCGATCGGCGAGATGCACACGCTCATGGGCTTCGACGACGTGTGGGCGTTCGACGAGCGCTGGAGCGACTGAGCGACATCGTGCGGCCCTCGCTCAGTTGTGGTGCGCCTTCAGGCGGGCCGCTCCGGTGTCGGTGCCGTCGTGTGCGGTGCCGAGCCAGTAGTCGAGCGGGAACTCGGCGCTGCCGTAGTTGCATCGGACATAGCGGTGGTGCATCTGGTGGAAGTACCCGTCGACCGACAGCACCATCTTCCCGTTGACCACTATGCCCTCGTAGCCCGAGTGACTCGACGGAGCACCGAGCATCTGCCAGAAGAGCAAGAAGAGCACGTGGGCTGGATGCAGCGGCACCACGACCACGATGGCGAGCGTGCTGAAGTAGACGAGATGCTCCACTGGGTGCATCGAGAGCCCTGACCACGGCCCGACGTTCACATTGCGATGGTGGACAGCATGCACCGCCTGGTAGATCGACTCATGGTGCATCGCTCGATGGATCACGTAGAAGTGCAGGCTCTGCCAGATCGGCATTGCGAGAAACGCAAGCACGAACCACACGGGGTTGGTGCCAAGGTCAGCTGTCGAGACGTACTCGTTGGCGAACATCCAACGGGCCCACACTTCCCATGCGCTGGCGATCGGGATCCCCGACAGCATGGTGTAGGCCATGTTGTCCTTCACCTGATCGTCGAACGCAAAGCGACGCTTGTTCCTGCCGAGCGGCCGAGTGTCCCAACGACGCTCATCGCCCTGGCCACACCGCATGTAGAACCACCAATGCAACCCCCCGATGATCACCCCGGCGAGAACGACATTTCGGGCCAACAGCCAGACGATCCAGCCAGCCGCAAGCGTGGTCTGCCCGCTGTCGACGGGTTGAAGCCAGAACGCGACCACGACGGCGAGGGCGATGTAGAGGGTTCGATCGTTGAACGACAGGTGGTTCTTCAGGGTGTACTTCACCGCCTCGACCGGTTGCGGTGGCCACACGAGATATGGGGCCGGGCGCGTGGGGAGATAGTCGGGCTGCAGGGCCCAATCGTCGGCTACCCGGCGGTCGGGATCGGACACGCGCAGCAAGTTAGCGCCGCGGTGCAAGAGAGAGAAGACCGGTTCACTGCTCGGCTGACCCGCCGACTTCGTTGCGTCGTCGTCAGCCGGTCTTGGCCCGCCCGGAGATCCCGAACAGCTTTCCGGCAACCTTTCGGATCTGGATCTCTTCGGTGCCCTCGGTGATCCGGTAGCGCCGGTGATGCCGGTAGATGTGCTCGAACGGGTACTTGCGCCCGTAGCCGTACCCGCCGCACGCCTGCATGGCCTGATCAGCTGCGTCGCAGCAGAACCGGTTCGCTCGGTAGTTGCACATTGCAACCCGGTCGGTGATCTCAAGATGGTCGACGCCCTGATCCATCTGCCAGGCCGTCTTCCAGATAAGGGCCCGGATCATCTCGGCCTCGGTGTAGAGCTCGGCGAGTGGGAACTGGATCGCCTGGTTCTGTGCGAGCGGCTTTCCGAACACGGTGCGATTGTTGACATGCTCGACGGCCATATCGATGCAGTGCAGGCCTGCGCCCACCGATGAGGCGGCCTGACGGATCCGATTCTCGTGGACGAACAGCTGCGCTGTCTGAAGACCACGGCCCTCTTCCCCGAGGATCGCCGAATGCGACACGCGCACATCGGTGAGGCGGACATGGGCATGGTCGGTGGGCATGTTGAACGTCCACATGAACTCCTCGACCTCGAAGCCCGGCGTGTCGACCGGCACGATGAAGTTCGTGATGCCATGACCCTCGCCCGGGTTTCCCGAGGTGCGAGCGAAGATGTAGTCGTGCGTGGCGTGGTGGAGCCCGGTGTTCCAGTACTTCTCGCCGTTGATGACCCATTCGTCGCCATCACGCACGGCTGTTGTCTCCATCCATGTTGCGTCGCTGCCGTGAAGCGGCTCAGTCAGCCCGAAGCCGATACGGGCCTCACCCGCCAGCATCTTCGGAATCCATTCGGCCTGCTGGCTGTCTGAGCCGAACTTCTCCATCATCAGTACGGTCGGGAAGTTGCCGATGATCGACGACTCGTTCTGCAGGTCGTTGTGAAGACCGAGCCCTTTGCGAGCAAGGTGCTCGCGGACGATCGCCATGGCGAGGTTCGATCCGTTACGGCCGCCGAAGCGCTCGGGAAGGTGATAGCGAAGGAGTCCAGCCTTGTCGGCCTCGGTCCTCATTCGACGAAGGAGCGCCTCCCACTCGGCGTTGGGGAGGCCGTCACGGTCCCAGTCGGTGCGGGAGTCTTCGCGACGATGATCGAAGAAACGGATGTTGTCGTTCTCGTCCTCGATGGGCTTGATGACGTCGTCGATGAACGCGTCGCATTCGTCGAGCAACGCTTGGATGTCGGCCGGGATCGAGAAGTCCATGGGGCCACCGTAGAGCGATCGGTCGTGGCCACCCAAGAGGAACGGTGGTCGACCTGGGAGTCCCGAGCCGCGACAATCGCCCCATGATCACCCCCTCGCCCGACGACATGCGGGCCTTCGTCACCACCGGCATGAACACGTGACGGGGACCGTTCCCTCCGTTCCGAACGCGCGTTGGGCCGGTGTCACCATCGACTGTCACGACGCCGATGTCGTCGCCAGCTTTTACGCCGCGCTTCTCGGCTGGGAGGTCACGGACCGGTCGAATGGCTGGGTGCAGCTTCGCAACCCCGAGGGCGGTGTCGGTCTCAACGTGCAAGCCGAACCGAACTACCTCGCACCTGCATGGCCCGAACGCGACGGTGACCCGCAGAAGCAACTGCATCTCGAGATTCTGGTGACCGACATCGACACCACCGCAGCCGTGGTGCTGGCGAACGGCGGTGCCGAGGCTGCATGGCAACCGCCGGACCGGGATCGTGATCGGCTGCGGGTCATGCTCGACCCGGCCGGGCACCCGTTCTGTCTCTTCCTGCAGGGAGAGTAGGGGCTCGGGGCTTGAGCCATTGCGGCGCCGATGCCGCCCTCCGGCGTCAGGCTGAAATGTGCGCGTCCATCGCCGCAATCCCGGCATCGAGGCCACGTCGACCGAGACCGAGCCGGAAGCGATCGGTCGGCGTCGGGCCAAGTTCAGACGCGTAGATCGTGGAGGGCAACAGCAACACTCCTGCCTCTTCCACGAGGCGCAGGGTCCATTCCTCGACCCCCTCTTCGCCGAGGTACCGGGGGTAGGCCATGCACGAACCATCGGGTCGTCGCCAATCGAACAGGCCGGGATGCCGATCGAAGAAGGCCTCCCACTTGGGCAGGTTCTCGTCGATGATCGCGTTGTTGCGGGCCAGGATCCGTTCGCGGTTCTGCAGGGCAATGATCGCCAGGCGCTCACTCGGGCCGGAGCTGCAGATCGACAGGTAGTGCTTCATCCGCTCCATGCGGCGGAGCACGTCGCGGTTCTGGCAGGCGATCCACCCGATCCGGAGACCGGGAAGGCCGTACGACTTCGACGTGACACCGAGCGAAAGGCCGCGCTCGTACTCGTCGGCGATGAACGGCAGATGCTGGGTGCCGGTCGAGCCCAGCCCGTGGAAGATCTCGTCGTGAAGGATCCAGATCCCATGCGTCCGACACAGGTCGATCAGCGCCCGATACCGATCGAGTGGAAGGATCGCCCCCGTCGGATTGTGCGGAAAGTTGATCGTGACGAGCTTCGTCGTCGGGCAGATCGCGGCGGCGACACGGTCGATGTCGAGCGACCAGCCGTCGTCGCCGTCGAGGGGCACACCGGTGACGTCGCAGATCGCCTGTGGCAACGTTTCGTGCGACTGGTAGTTAGGGGTGACGACAATCGCATGGCTGTCACGGTCGAGCAGCACCTGGTTCGCAGCAAAGATCCCCTCGGATGCGCCGGTGAAGCACAGCACGTCGTGGGCCGACCGTTCTGCGAAGGTCGCCCCCACCGCCTCGCGCAGGTCGGGGGCGCCCCACGTCTCGGTGTAGCCGAGCCACACGTCATCAAACTCGGCTCGCTGCTCGGGCGTCGCCATCGCCAGCAGTTCACGCATCGACATCGACTCGGCGTCCGACGCAGTCAGGTGATGTTCCGCAACGAACTCCCATTTCGCAAAGTGGGTTTCGAGGCGAAAGTCGGG
>CAJQPN010000033.1 GCA_905480195.1 uncultured Acidimicrobiales bacterium | reverse complement strand
GGTTGCGGCCACGATCAGCGTCGGTGACGCCCCGCGAGGGGTGGCGTTTGACGGCACCCACATCTGGGTCACCAACACCTTCGATGGCACGGTGTCGAAGATCGACGCCGCAACCAATGCGGTTGTGGCCACGATCAGCGTCGGTGGCAACCCGGAAGGGGTGGCGTTTGACGGCACCCACATCTGGGTCACCAACACCTCCGATGACACGGTGTCGAAGATCAACGCCGCAACCAATGCGGTTGTGGCCACGATCAGCGTCGGTATCCTCCCGGTAGGGGTGGCGTTTGACGGCACCCACATCTGGGTCACCAACGGCGCTTCTGACACGGTGACGAAGATCCCGGCCGGGTAACCAGGCGAACGGGATCAACTTTCTTTCAGGCCACCCCGCCGAACACCCTCGCCTATCTCTTTCCGTCTCTCTTCGGGGCGGGGGTGGGGTAGGGGCGGGTTGGACACGTCACCCACGAGCACGGTCAGAGCGGCGCTCACACGGCCCAGGGTGAGGTGCAGAGCGGTCGCTCTATACGACGATGCCCGCAACGTCGGAGGCGAACTGTGCTCAATACTGCTGACGTGGACAGCCACGCGAACAGCCACGGACCTGGCACACCCAGGAACATCCAGACACCCTCATGGCGTATGGTGAGGCGCAGTTTCAACAAATCGATCGACTGGAGACCGAGATGAGCCATCTACGGATCAGAAGGTCGGGAGTTCGAATCTCTCCGGGCGCGCTGGACAGGTCCCTCGCTTTGGCGGGGGATCTGCTGGTTTTCGTCGAATCACCACGGTCACTGCTCAGGGGTTGACGGTGAGTTTCGACCCTCGACCGTCGGCGTGACGTTCAACGACGATGCCGGGATGAAGCCGTTCTTTCATGGCCTCGACGTGGGTGATCACCCCAACCATGCGTCCCTGTTCTTGCAGCCCGTGAAGCGTGTCGATCGCGTCGTCGAGTGCCCGTTGGTCGAGAGACCCGAACCCTTCGTCAATGAAGAGCGCCTCTGGGCTATGGCTTCGGGTCGACCCAGCCCGACTCACGACGTCGGCAAGACCGAGTGCCAGCGCCAACGATGCCTGGAACTGTTCGCCACCCGAAAGTGTCGACGGCGAGCGATCACGGCCCGTGTGGGCGTCGTCGATCGTCAAGTCCAGACCCTTTGCGCCAGCACCTCCCTTGGCGTCGTCGCGACGGATCGTGTAACGGCCATTGCTCATCTGACGGAGATGCTCGGACGCAACGACTGCAACTTGGTCGAGTTGTTGGCCGAGAACCCAACGCAAGAGGTTGATATCGCGACTGCCCTGGCAGACCGCGTATGCGAGCCGAGCAGCATCGGCACGCTCGCGCAGCGGTGCTGACGTCGTCTGGATCGCGTCGTAGTCCTTGATCGCGTCGGTGGCAGTCCGAAGTGACTGTTCGACCCGCGTGTGCCGCTCCTCGAGCGCTCTGGCTTTGCCATCAGCGTCCGCCGCAGCGGCTGTCAGAGCCTCGGTGTCGGGTCGGGTTTCCGAAACGCCCTGCTCTTCGAGTGTTGCCAGCGAGCTCTTCGCGTTCAATGCCTCCTCACGGTGGACTGCTTCGGCATCAAGGGCTTCTTGCTCAACAACGACTTCGAGAAGGGCCTCTCGTGCATCGGTGACCGTCGCGAAACTGCTCGCAGCAAGTACGCCAGCGAGTTCCTTCTCGGCGTTCTCGCTGGTCGTAGTCGATGATGCCCTCATCTCAACCGTTCCCTGATATCGATCGCAGAGTTCGCCGAGTTCGCCGATCACCGCGTCGTTCTCGCCGAGAGCCGACACATCGATACCTGCTGCTGCAGTCGTTGCAGCTTCGAAGCGTGCTGCGGTGTCATCCATACCCTGCTGGAGACCTTCTTTTGCTCCGGAAAGTTCCGCTGCAGCCGTGATCAGCTTCCCCAGTCGCTCGACGCACTTTTGGCGTTTTGAGGTGAGTTCGTTGCGTCGCTCTATTGCGCTCACGGTCTCTGCGAGGGCGCGTTGTGTCGTCTCGAGGCGCGTTTCGACAGCCGTTGCGTCACTTTCGGCATCGGCGCCGAGCGCAGCCATCGCCGCAGCGAGGTCGGATTCAAGCCCGCTTCGCGTTGCCTGGGTCTGCTGGAAATGCTCTTGCGCCTGCAGCACCTCTTCGTGGCCGACAACGCGATCCCTGTCGGCGGGCTCCGCAGGGCGGGGGTGTTCCGTCGAACCACAGACATGACACGGTTCACCATCCCTGAGACCTGCAGCCATGCGGGGTGCCTCGCTCTGCAAGTAGCCCCGCATTGTTTCCTTGACGACATCCTCCGCGTTGCGCTCGGCCTCGAGTGCACGTCGATGCGCAACCCGCAACCCGTCACGACGTTCGATACCGGCCAAAGCCTCCGCCAGATCCCTGCATGCGGCATCGAGCGCACCGGTGTCGAGGGGCATCTCGGAGAATGCTCGGAGCTCGTCGTCGAGTCCTTCGATCTCGAGTTGGACGTTCCCAGTCTCAGCCTCGTTCGTCTCGACTCTCTGCTTCCAGTCGGCAAGTTTGTCGGCAGCACCTCGGGCAGCTGCTTCCGCAACGTCGCGCTCGTCGAGCGCCGCTCGCTGAGCGGAGGCTGCAGACTTTGCTTGTTCGATCGCAGTGGCGACCTTGATCGGTGACGGATCGGTGAAGATGGCGTCAATCGTCCGTCCGGCTGCCCGAAGCTCGTCGAGTGCAGCGTCCGACGCAGCGATCGCCAATACTTCAGCTTCTTTCGCTGCCGCGCATCTGTCGTCGGCATCGGTCACTGGGCGTGCAGCAGCCGACCGTTTCGCCGCTGCCGCCGCCGTGAAGACGACCGCCTCATTTTCGGCCAACGCTTTCAGTTTTTCCCGATGCCTGTCGGCTCGGTCGTACCGGTCGGCAGCGTCGAGCGCAGTCGTAGCGGTAGCCGTAGCCTTGTCCGCAGCTGCTCGGGAAGCGGTCGCGACGGTTGCGAGGTCCTTGGCGGGTCTGCGGAGCGCGTCGAGCTGTTTGCCGAGCCCTTCTCGATCGAGATGCTCACCTTCACCGGGTGCTTCGATGTCGAGTTCCTCGCGCGCCTGCTTGATCATCTCCGCTGCGATCCCAGCGGCCTCTCTGATCTGGTTCTCGACCTCGCGGACCTCATCCGCTGCTTCGTCGCGCTGCTGCTTCAGTTCTTGGGTGATGGCTTCGAACACGTCGCCACCGAAAAGTTGGCGAAGCAACTCCTCGCGATCGCCCGACTTGTCGAGGAGGAATCGCTGAACTTCACCCTGCGGGAGAACCATCACCCGCTGGAACTGCTCAGCGTTGAGCCCGATCAGATCGCTGATATGCCTCGCAACATCCTGCACACCTGACGCCAACATCGTGACTTCGTCACCGTCGCGTTTGTGCAGTGACGCCTTCCGATGCTCAGTGGTCGTTCCAGCGCCTACCTGTTTCGGGCGCTCGTACTTTGGCGATTGCTCCGCGACATAGACGACACCACCGGCCTCAAACGTGAACCGCGCAAACGTAGGAGTAGCAGCGTCGGCGTGATGGGATCGGATGTCGTCTGCCGGTTTCAGCGGCATCTTGCCGAAGAGGGCGAAGCTCATCGCGTCGAACACCGTTGTCTTGCCCGTACCGGTGTCTCCAGAGATGACGAACAGGCCACGGGCGGACAGCGCGGCGAAGTCAACCTCGACCTCACCGGGATACGACCCGAAGGCGGCGAATTTGATCTTGAGCGGTTTCACGATGCGTCCCCCGTTGCTGCAGCCTCGACTGCCGCGGTCAGGAGCCTCCGTTCGAGGTCGTTGGGGCCTGCACCCTGCCGCTCGGTCCAAAACGCAATCACCGTCTCGAGCGGGTCAATCCGGTCGGGTGAGGCAGGCGGTGCAGCCTCAGCTGTCGTCGTCGAACCTGAGGGCTGCAGGTGAACCTCGATGGTCAGCGGGTACTGCGCTTCGAGTTTCGATTTGGCGTCGAGGACAAGGCCCGGGTCGGTGACAGTTGCGCGAACAAACCGCTCCACAGCTTGAGGGTGACTCGCCGGGTCGAGTAACTCCTCCATCGTGCCCATCATCGAATAGACCTTGCGGCCAACATTGAGGTCGACCGTTTTGATCTCGACAGCACCGTCGACGTCCATCTCGACGATGGTGATGGACTTCTGATGGTCCTCGGAAAACGAGTACGCCAGTGGGGTTCCGCAGTACCGGATGGTTTCGCGCCCGACGTGCTGAGGGCGGTGCAAGTGGCCCAACGCAGTGTACGAAAAGCCTTCAAAGACGGATGCGTTGACCGCTCCGTGCCCGCCGATCTCGAGGACCCGCTCAGACTCGGACTCCTGAGGCCGGTCCTCAGGTCGATCACCACCGATTACGAAGGCGTGGGCAACCGCCACCGAACGTGATGCGTGCAGACCGGGCCGGGCCTGCGCGACCGCAGAAGCCAGGACCTCGTGGTGAGTTCGACGGACGCTGCGCTCGAGCTTCTCGTCTGCGGTGCGGTCAGGGTCGTCATCGGGCGAGGCGATCGGGTCAAGAAAGGGCAGCAACACGAGGTCGAGGGGTCCATCATCGAACTCGAGGGAGATGACCCGGCCGATTCCTTCGTACCCCCCTCGGACGTACACGCCGGAACCGTCGAGAAGATCATCGTAAGGCGAAAGTCGGTCAGCACCGTCGTGGTTTCCCGAGATCACGGCCACCGTCACATCGAGGTCGCGAAGCCGCCGCAACGTCGTCCGGAACAGCTCGATCGACTCGGTCGGCGCGATCGCCCGGTCGAAGATGTCGCCGGCGATGAGTACCAGATCGACATCGTGCTCGCCCACGAGATCGACGAACACGTCGCAGAAGGCCACCTGATCTTCATGCAGCGACACCGGACCGAAGCTACGGCCGAGGTGCCAGTCGCTGGTGTGGGCGATTCTCACAGTGTCCCTCCGTTCTCGATGCCATGCCACGATGGCACCGTTGGCGACCGGCCGCTGTGAACGAGGAGCACATCTATGAAGAACATGCGATCCTGCGGTCGGTTAGTAGTTGTTCTCACCGTGCTTGTGGTCATGCTCGCAGCGTGCGGCACCGACGACCCGCCCGCGGCGCCGACCGGTGTCCTCATCGTGGAGCAGGGCCCGTTGAGTGGCCCTCCTTCTCTGGTGTCGATCTCCCTCGACGGAGCGGGGCCGTCCATCCTTGCGTCTGAATCGGTCGGCGCTGCAGCCGGACGCTGGGCACCCGACAGTAGGCGTCTGCTCTGGACCCAGCATTCGGCTGACGGTGGGGCCGCGATCACGGTCGGCGAGCCCGACGGCACCGCTTCATCGGTCGTGGCGACGGTTGGCGCCGGCGACACCGCAACCTGGGCACCCGACTGTCGCCGCATCGCGTTCTCGCTCCGAGACGACACCGCCGGCGCTCGTGCGCTCCATCTTCTGGCACTCGACATGGACGGGTCGGCACCGATCGGCACCGGCGTCAAGGGCGCCTCGCCCGACTGGTCACCGGTCAGCGACCGGATCGTGTTCGCCGGTGACCGGGGAGGCGACACCGATATCGTCGTGCTCGACCTGGCCGACGGGAGCGAACGACAACTCACCGACAACACGGTCGGCGACACCGGTCCGCGCTGGTCCCCCGCTGGTGACCACATCGCCTGGGCCAGCCGGGTCAACGAACGCAAGCAGATCTTCGTGATGGGTGCCGACGGCAGTGAGAAGGTGCAGCTGACCCTGGGCATGACTGGTGGTGAGCACCCGGTGTGGTCACCGGACGGTGACTGGATTGCCTACCAGCAGGCCGGGACCGCGATTGCGATCATGCGATCGGACGGCAGTGATCACCGAATCCTCGACGTCGTCGGGATCCCGACCGACTGGGGTCCACCAACCGGTTCGTGTTGAACGACGGCGGTCGCCGACCCGACCGACTCGGACGTGGCACGATGAGGCAATGCTCCATGAACAGGTTCGGACGCTTGCCGAGGGTGCCAATTTCGCCGCCTTGACCACGCTGATGCCCGACGGGCAGCCCCAGACCCACATCATGTGGGTGGGCTGCGACGAGGACCACATCCTCATCAACACCGAGGTCCACCGACGTAAGTTCAAGAACGTTGAGGCCGATCCCCGGGTGACGGTCGCCATCTGGGACGTCGACAATGCGTACTCGTTCGTCGAGATCCGCGGACGCGTTGTCGAGACGATCACCGGGCCCGCCGCCCTCGACAGCATCAATACGCTGTCCCGCAAATACACCGGTGGTGACTACAAGCCCGAGATCCAGTCGGAGCGGGTCATCCTCAAGATCGCTCCCGACCGCCAAGTCACGCGCTGATCGATCCTGCGAGCTCCGACGCACCATGGCCGCCATGACGGAGCTC
>CAJQPN010000032.1 GCA_905480195.1 uncultured Acidimicrobiales bacterium | reverse complement strand
GCCAACCCGGCGTTCATGGCGATCACTGATGCAAAGCTCGACAGGATCTCGATGGTGGGCGGTGGATCGGTGTACCCGGCCGTCCAGAACGCAATGCTTGCCTGCGTCGCTGAAGGGCTGGGCTGCACGCTCACCACCCTCCACTGTTTCCGGGAAGACGAGGTGAAGGAGCTGCTCGGCATCCCCGACGGATGGGCGACGGTCGGCATGGTCCCGATCGGCTATCCACTCCTGAAAGGCCATGGTCCGATCACTCGGAAGCCACCGTCGGTCATGGCCGCCCGCGACACCTTCGACGGGTCGTGGCCATAGCGGCAAGCACTCCGGTTCCCGCAGCGAAAAGCACTGTCGTCGTCGCTCGCTAGGGTGAATCCGATGTCGGAGTCGCAGCTGCTCGCCGGTCTCAACCCGGCCCAATACGACGCCGTCGTTCATCGCGACGGCCCCTTGCTCGTTGTCGCCGGCGCAGGTTCGGGGAAGACCCGGGTTCTCACCCATCGCATCGCCCATCTCGTCGAGGAGGGCATGTCGCCGTTCGAGATCTTGGCGATCACCTTCACCAACAAGGCGGCGGGCGAGATGAAGGATCGCGTCGGCAACCTGGTCGGCCCGGTCGCCGAGAAGATGTGGGTCTCGACCTTCCACTCGGCGTGCGTTCGCATTCTGCGTCGCGACGTTGAACGGCTCGGGTTTCCCGGCCGCTTCTCGATCTACGACCAGGCCGATGCCGTCCGTCTGACCGGCTACGTAATCCGCGACCTCAATCTCGACCCCAAACGGTTCCCGCCCCGTTCGGTGCACGCCGCCATCTCCATGGCGAAGAACGAGAATGTCGGTCCCGAGCAGTATGCCGCCGAAGCCGAGCAGATTTTCCAGCGCAAGCTCAGCGACGTCTACTTCGAATATCAGAAGCGCCTGCTTAGCGCCGGTGCCATGGACTTCGACGACCTGCTCATGCGCACATCACAGCTGTTTCGCACCCACCCCGACGTGCTCGCATCGTGGCGGCGACGTTTCGGTCACGTCCTGGTCGACGAGTACCAAGACACCAACCCTGTCCAGAACGCACTCGTCCTCCAACTCGCCGAAGAACACCGCCAAGTCACGGTCGTGGGCGACAGCGACCAGAGCGTGTACAAGTTCCGCGGCGCCGATATTCGCAACATCCTGGAGTTCGAAGAGGCCTTCCCCGACACCACGGTGATCGTGCTCGAACAGAACTACCGGTCGACCCAGTCGATCCTCGACGCTGCGAACGCGGTGATCTCGAAGAACTCGGCCCGCAAACCCAAGGAACTGTGGACCGACAAGGGAAGCGGCGAGAAGATCGTCCGCTACCACGCCGACGACGAAGCCGACGAGGCCCAATACGTTGCCAACGAGCTCGCCAAGCTGCACGACCACGAGCACCGGCGGTGGGGCGACATGGCGGTCTTCTACCGCACGAACTCGATGTCTCGTGTGGTCGAAGAGTTTCTCGTTCGGGTCGGGATTCCCTACAAGGTTGTCGGTGGCACCCGCTTCTACGACCGTCGTGAGATCAAGGATGCTGTCGCGTACCTGCGCGCAATCGTCAACCCCACCGACGAGGTGTCGGTCAAGCGGGTGATCAACACGCCCAAGCGTGGCGTCGGTGACTCGTCGATTGCGAAGCTCGACTCGTGGGCGGCCCAGATGGGCGAGTCGTTCGACCAGGCAGTTTTGCGTTTCGACGAGGCCGGCGTAAGCGGACGGGCAGCGTCCGGCATCGAGCAGTTCCTCGTGCTCACCACCGAGATCCGCAAGCTCGACGCCGGCCCGGCAACGATCATCGAAGAAGCCCTCGACCGGTCGGGCTATCTCGAGGAGCTGCAGATTGAACGTTCGGTTGAGGCCGAAGGTCGGCTCGAGAACCTGTCCGAACTCGTCGGCATGGCGCGCCAATACGAAACCGTCGACGAGTTCCTCGAACAGATCGCTCTGGTGAGCGACACCGACGAGATCGACGAAGAAGATTCGTCGGTCACCCTGATGACCCTCCACGCAGCCAAGGGTCTCGAATACCCGGTCGTCTTCCTGATCGGCATGGAAGACGGCGTTTTCCCCCACATCCGCTCGCTTGGCGAACCCGACGAGCTCGAAGAGGAACGTCGCCTCGCCTACGTCGGCATCACTCGAGCGATGGAGAAGTTGCATCTCACATCGGCATGGAGCCGGATGATGCACGGGCAGACCCAGTACAACCCGCCAAGCCGGTTCCTTGAAGAGATCCCGTCCGAACTGCTCGACGAGCACGGCGGCAACCGCATGTTGCGTTCCCGCCGCGATCGTGGCGGGGGAGGCCCGACCTACGGTGGCGACACGACGCCGACGGGTCGGACATTCGGCGGTGGGGGCGGTTCACACACCGACGATGTGGTCGAGGCGGCACTTGCCGCAGCCAACAGGCCCACCCCGTCGGGGGCCGAATCGATGGGCCTCAAGATCGGCGACGATGTGCGCCACACCCAGTGGGGGGAGGGTGTCATTACCGACATCGAGGGTGTCGGTGACAAGGCCGAAGCGTCGGTGTACTTCGGTTCCGTGGGCGAGAAGCGCGTGCTTCTCAGCTGGGCACCGCTCGAGAAGATCTGACCCGTCCGTTCACTCGTCGTGCAAGGCGATGCGCAGGCGCTTGTTTCCCTTGCCCTTCGACTCGGTCTTGAGCACTTCGAACCGGCCGACCTGGCCGGTCGAAACCACGTGAGTGCCTCCGTCGGCCTGCTTGTCGAGACCAACGATATCGACGACCCGGATCTCGCTCACGGAGTCAGGGATCAGGTTTACCTTCGTGCGGATGAGGTCGTCGTCGGCGAGGGCGATGTCGCGCGGCAAGAACGACACCTCGATGGGTCGGTCGGCTGCGATCTCAGCGTTGACCAGGTCGGTGACCCGGTCGGCGAAACCTTCGGGTAGCGGGTCGAACTCGAAGTCCATCCGGGCGGTGAGCGGTTCCATGTTGCCGCCGGTGACCGACGTACCCCACTCGTTCCAGATCACGCCGCACAGGATGTGGAGCGCCGTGTGCGTTCGCATCAACTTGTGGCGGCGGTCCCAGTCGACGACCCCGACCACGAGCGTGCCAGGGTCGGGAACGTCACCCTCGACGGTGTGGTAGACGACCGGGCCCCGTCCCTTCACGTCGGTGACGGTGCATTCACCGCCATGCCACTTGAAGAACCCTGTGTCGTGGGGCTGGCCACCGCCGGTGGGGTAGAAGCACGTCTGGTCGAGACCGACAGCGCCCTCCTCGTCGATGTCGATTACCAGCGCCGTGAACTCGCGCTGCTCCGCTTCACGGAGATAGATCCGGTCGGTGGTTTCCATGGGTGCACCGTACGGCAGCGTGTTGCGCTCACGCCATGGGCGCCGACCCCTGCGAGCGCGTCAGCCGTCGGCGTCGCGGTCGAAGTTCAGGTCGATCCGTACGTTCTTGTCGTCGTCGATCGAAACCGGATACGTGTCGATCATGGCGCCGGTCGAAAGGTTCCCGCGTTCGTCCATCGTGACCTCGGCACAGTCGACATCATCGGTGATCGTGATCAGTTCGAACTGTTGGGCGTTGTCGTCCCACTGGAAGAAACAGTCTCGTGGTTCGCCGATCGGCCGGGCTTCGAACGCCACCCAGCCGACCTCGGGGTCGTCGCCGAGGTGCTGGAGGATCAGGTCACGTGAACGCCCGGCGACATCGCTGTAAAGGATTGGTCCGCGGTCGTCGATCTCTTCGGAGATGCGACCGATCTGGCCAGCATCGAAGTCGGCGTCGCCCAACTTGATCTCGACATCGCCGCCCTGTGACGCGAGGAAGAGCACCCCCCCGCCGAGCACGACAGCAATCACGATGCCGGTCAGACCGACCAGCACCGCGGAGCGGGCATTCATCTGGGGGCCACGTGCGACCGGCATCGGTCCTCCGGCTGAGGGACTGGGAATGGTGCTGCCTAGTATCTCCCCGTACGCGATCCGGGAGGCAACGCCGGTGGATTTGTTTGAGTATCAGGGCAAAGAGTTCTTCGCCCAGTTCGCAATGCCGGTGAGCCCCGGTCGGGTGGCGTTCACGGTCGATGAGGCCGTCTCTGCTGCGGAGGAACTCGGCACTCCCGTCATGGTGAAGGCACAGGTCCACACGGGTGGGCGTGGCAAAGCCGGTGGCGTCAAGTTCGCGGCCGATGTCGACGCGGTACGCGAACACGCAACCAACATTCTCGGACTCGACATTCGCGGTCACATCGTGAAGCGGGTCTGGATCGAGAAGGCGTCCGACATCGCCGAGGAGTACTACGCATCGTTCACACTCGACCGGTCGGCCAAGAAGCACCTCGGCATGCTGTCCAAGGAAGGCGGTGTCGAGATCGAGACCGTCGCCGAGGAGAACCCTGACGCGATCGCCAAGATCTGGGTCGATCCTGTTGTCGGCCTTTCCGAGGAGGCCACGCGCCAATGGGTCGCCGCCGCCAACC
>CAJQPN010000031.1 GCA_905480195.1 uncultured Acidimicrobiales bacterium | reverse complement strand
GGTCTTGATGTCGTCCACGCCTACATGGGGCATGTGAAAGACAACGCCGAAGAGTCGGTCCGTCGGGTGATCGACGCGCTGAGCGATTCGTCGTTCACCTACGAGACAGACGATGGCCACCAGGTCAGCGTTGTCATCACTGTCGACCACGACGACAGGTCGGCCCGCATCGACTTCACCGGAACGAGTCCGACGCATCCGGGCAATTTCAATGCTCCGTCGGCCATCGCCCACGCAGCCGTTCTGTACGTGTTTCGGTGCCTCGTTGACGACGACATCCCGCTCAACGCCGGGTGTATGGAACCGCTGGAGGTGGTGCTTGCGGAGGAGTCGATGATCAACCCGTCGTATCCGGCTGCCGTGATTGCCGGGAACGTCGAGACGAGTCAACTCGTCGTCGACACCTTGTTTGGCGCACTCGGCGTGATGGGAGCGGCGCAGGGAACGATGAATAACTTCATCTTCGGCAACGACCGTCACCAGTACTACGAGACCATCTGCGGTGGCGCTGGTGCCACGCCCAACGCTGACGGTTGTGGCGGTGTCCACACACATATGACGAACTCTCGTCTCACTGACCCCGAGGTCTTGGAGTGGCGGCTGCCCGTCCATCTCGAGACGTTCCATTTGCGGGCCGGTTCGGGTGGTGCCGGTGTGCATCGAGGTGGTGACGGGGTGGTGCGTCGAGTGCGCTTCGACGAAACGATGGAGGTCAACCTCTTGTCGAGCCACCGGCGTATCGCTCCCTACGGCATGGCGGGCGGTGAACCGGGCGCGATCGGCATCAACCGGGTGCTTCGGGCAGACGGCTCGATCGAAGAACTGGGTGGCGTCGACCGCACCACTGTTGCGCCTGGCGACTGCATCGAATTGCAGACGCCGGGCGGCGGCGGTTGGGGTGCGGTTGGCTAGCAACGAAAACTGGCGACGGTTTGCTGTCGGGATGAGACTGGCTACATGAGCACTCGAATCGTGGCCGACACTCTGATCCCGGGACGGGGCGATCCAGTCGACGGTGGCACCGTCATCCTGGCATTTGGCGAGATCACCTACTCGGGCCCAACGGCGGGCGCTCCGTTACAGGCAGACGACGAGGAACTGGTCGAGGTTGCTGCCGTGATGCCGGGGCTGTGGGACTGCCACGCGCACTTCGTTGGTCTACCGATGACCAATCTCGAAGCGATGGCGACCGCCGACATCGTCGCTGCGTCTGCCCG
Source organism: uncultured Acidimicrobiales bacterium (assembly GCA_905480195.1). Classification (GTDB taxonomy): domain Bacteria; phylum Actinomycetota; class Acidimicrobiia; order Acidimicrobiales; family Aldehydirespiratoraceae; genus UBA11606. The sequence continues at coordinate 11,503 of CAJQPN010000031.1, read as the reverse complement.
AGCCGTCGACGATGCTCAACAGTGCATCAACGCCGGCGTGACGAGCGTGCGTGAGGTCGGCGGTATCGGGATCCGACTTGCTCAAGCGATCGCTGAGGGCCGGGTCACCGGACCAAATATCTACGGTGCCGGCCGGATCCTGTCGACGACCGGCGGCCACGGTGACATCCACGGCCTCCCGCTCGACTTCGTGCACGAGATCACCTGCAACCACACGTTCTCGATCCTCTGCGACGGTGTTCCCGAGGTGCTCAAGGCGGTTCGGACCAATCTGCGAATGAACGCTCGGCTCATCAAGATCTGCGCATCGGGCGGAGTGATGAGCGAGATCGATCATCCGGTACATCAACAATTCTCCGACGAAGAGATGCGGGCCATCGTCGAAGAAGCGGCACGCGCCGAGCGGGTCGTTGCCGCTCACTGCCACGGCAAGCCGGGGATCATGGCTGCCATTCGCGCCGGGTGCCACACGATCGAGCACGGCAGCTTCCTCGACGAGGAGGCTGCCGATGCGATGGTGGCCGCTGGAACGATGTTCGTGCCGACCCGCTTTGTGCTGGAGTCACTTCTCGGGCAGGCGGAACTTTTGCCGCGCTACGCCTATGAGAAGGGTCTGATGATCGCGGGGGCGCACGAACAGGCGATGAAGATTGCCATCGCCAAGGGCGTGAGGATCGCAGCGGGTTGTGACATCTTCGTGTCGGGTCAGATGTACGGCTCGAACAGCAAGGAGATCGTGCACCTGATCAATGCGGGCATGACCGACCTCGAGGCGATCGAGGCGATGACGGCCACGGCCCCGGAGACACTCGGTCCGCAGGCTCCTATCAGTGGCCAGTTGGTCGAGGGCTACGACGCCGACGTGATTGCGCTCGACACGAACCCGCTGGACGATCGATCGGTGTGGGGAGATCCCGAACGCGTGACCCATGTGTGGAAGGCCGGTGTTGAGCAGAAGTGACGGCGCTTTCGGCGCTGGCCGTCAACGCGGTAGTAGTGCAAGGACCTCACCGAGCCATTCGATCGAGGTGCGGTTGATTGGGTCGACGACGAGTTGAACATGGTTTGCGCCAGCATCGCCGAACACGGCCAGCTGTTCGGCGATCTCGGTGGGTGAGCCGGTGAGCGGTTCGATGGCTTCGCCGGCGCCGTAGTTGCCCATCTGACGTCCGCCGCCACCTTCGAGCTGGACAAGGATCGCACACGTTGCCGTGAGGGTGGCCGGGTTGCGCCCTACCGACCACGCAAGTTCGTCGACCTTGGCTTTCTGCGCTGCGAACCTCTCGGGTGTGTTGCCGTAGTCGGACCACCAGACGTTCCACGCGTCGACATGCGGGAGAGTGATGCCCAGCATGCGGGGTCCGATCGACCCGACCATCAGCGGTGGGCCGCCGGGGCGGGGCGATCGGGGATGCAGCACACATCGTTCAGCGTCGTAATACTCGCCGTGGAAGTCGATCTCCCCATCTCGAAGCAGCGAGCGGATGATGGTGAACGCCTCCTCGAATCGGCTGACCCTCCGGTCGTAGGCGAACCCGAAGGCGTCGTATTCCCGGCGGTTCCAGCCTGCGCCGAGACCCACAATGAGTCGACCCTGCGAGATGGCGTCGACCGTCGCAGCCTGCTTGGCGAGCATCGGTGGCGCATGGAAACTGGTGCTGGCGACGAGCGGGCCGATCTCGACCCGGTCGGTGACGGCGGCAATTGCTGCAAGGGTGGTCCAGGCCTCCCACGGACCCCGCGGCCCTGTGGGCAGGTCGTAGAGCAGGTGATCGCCGACCCAGAGCGAGTCGAACCCTGCCGCCTCCGCGACGCGGCCCATCGCCAGGTATTCGGGAAACGGGACCTCCCACTCGACTTCTGGAAGCTGAATGCCAATCTTCATGATCCCCACTCTTGCTCAGATGATGACCGGTCCAGCAAGATGGGCGATGCAGGGGCTGCGACGTGTTGCTTCGCTCGCATGAGCGGGTCGTGAATCGGAGGTCACCTTGTGATTGCCAATCTCGTCATTGGGGTTTTGGGAGTTGCTGCGCTCGGACTGTGCGCCACCATGGTGGCGCGGCACTTGACGCTGGAGTGGACGCCGTCGGGCGTCTCTGGCGAGCCCCGTCAAACCAGGATGGCCGACGCGGCTCAGCGCCTCTCGGCGACGTTGGCTGCTGGGTTCGTAGCCGGGGCGCTGGTCGTTGGTGTAGGCGGTCGCTTTTTCATGCGAGTGGTCGGTGCAACCTCTGGCGATTCTGCACAGGGAAGACTTACCGAAGCGAGTGAAGTCGTCGGTCGGGTAACGATCGGTGGCTCGGTGTTTTTCTTCTTTTTCGGTGCCGTTATCGGTGTGCTCGGCGCCGCTGGCCTCTACCTCTTCAGGGCCTGGCTGCCGTTGAAATCGGTTACGGCCGGCGTTCTCGGTGCCGGTGTGGGGGCTGGCTTGTTGGCCCGACCGACCGACCTTCTCGCCCCCGAAAGCATTGATTTCGAGATCCTCGGTCCGCGATGGTTTGCAGTTGGATTCGCAGTGGTCCTGATCCTGCTGTTGGGAACCACAACGTGTGTCCTGGCCGATCGATGGGTGCAGCGGTGGCCGAAGCCGGCGCTCTCGATTCGGGGGGTCTGCGGGTTGCTGCCGCTCCTTCCGCTCCTTCCGCTGATCCTGAGCGGTCCTGGAGGCGTGATCATCCCGGTCCTACTCGCTGGTCGAACGGTGTGGCCCGAACGTCGACAGGTTGATTCGACACCCAAGGACCGCGTGATCGCTGCAGTGCTCATCGTGGTTGCCGCAGCTGGTTGGATGTGGACGCTCGCCGCGGGAGTTGAGATCGTCTTCTGAGTCCGGGCCAGCCGAAGCGGTCAGGTGCTGTCGGCGTAATGGCGTTGGGCAACGTCGGGGTGGCTTCGAAGTCGGATCCTGAGGTTGTTCTCTCCGTAGGCCGACAAACCAACGCCCTCGTGACTGGCGCCCGGGGCTTCGGCAGCGAGTTCCAGTGGGAGGGCGACCGTCTCGAACGGCGCGTCGAACTGCGGGTTGAAGAAGTACGCGATCGAGATCCGTTCCCGATCGGTTGGTGGACTTACCACCCGATGTGGGGTCGCTCTCAGGTACCCGTCGGTTGCGGTCTCGAGGGTCTCGCCGAGGTTCATCAGGTAGGCCCCTTCGATGTGGGGTGCGTCGACCATCCGGTCGCCGAGTTGGACCTGCAGGCCACCAACGTCATCTTGCAGGATGAATGTCAGTAGGCCGCTGTCGGTGTGCAGACCGACCCCTTGATCTGCGGTTCCGGGCACGGGAGCCGGGTAGCGGATGATCTTGAGGTGCACATCGGCATTGGGTACGAAGTCGGCGTCCCAGTGGTGGGCGTCGAGCCCCAGGCCGACGGCGAGTGCCCGCAGCGCGGTGAGACCGACGCCGGTCAGCGCGTCCATCCAGCCGAGCACTGCTGGGCGCATCGACGGCAACGAAGTGGGCCATTGGTTCGGGCCTCGGAGGCGGCGCCACGCCGGCAAGGCATCGGCGGGCGGCGCCTCCTGCTCCGGGCCAAAGTCGATCTGCTCCCGCCAGTCGGCCTGGCCGTTGGTGATCTCGGTACCGAGGAGGGTGTAGCCGCGAAAAGCGGCAGACCGTTCGATCGCGATCGCCTTTCGCTCGCAGGCCGGAAGTGCGAAAAAGGCACGCGCGGCAGCGAAGATCTCGTCGTCGAGCGACCTTTCGACCCCGTGCCCAGTCAGGTAGGCGAACCCCGGCCCGTGCGCAGCCGCAAGGAGGTCTGCGACGAACCCAGCGGCCTCGGGCCCGTTTGGTTTGTGCCGGAACGCACGTAGGTCGAGAATTGGAAGCTCGCTCACACAAACAGTCTGGCGGGTCGCTGTAGACGCGACGACGTCCTGCGTCAGTCGTCGAGTGGGGCCACCGGTGTTCACGGGGGTCAAAGTGCAGTGATCCGCACTTCGACAGCTCCAGATCGGTCAGACTGCACCATGGCTTTCGGTCAGAGCGCAGGACCTGGGGCATCACATCGTCAAGTCGCCGAACTACTCGAACTGCTCCAGAACGTCGGGCATGCCGACTTCAAAGACGCTCGTGGACCGATGGGGCTCAACCAGCGCCAAGCAGCAGGCCGCTTCACCGCAGAAGAGGCCACCGAACTGATCGACCAGTTACACGAGGCGCAGTATCGGGCCGAACAGGAGGCCGAAGCCGCTTCGGGAGTCGAGTCGAAACCCGACACATTGACTCCGGCTCAGTCTGAACCAGCGCCGACAACCATGTCTGACGAGGCCCGTGCCAAGATGGAGCGCGCCGTTCGGAGTGCGTCGACGAAGTCACTCGTGCTCGAGGTCCGCCGCCGAGGGTGGATTGTGACCAAGCCGAAACCGTGACCAGGGAGGATGACTGATGACCGATGATCTTCGACCGCTTGAGGTAGCCGAGATCGAGGCACGCCTCGCTCATCTCGACGGGTGGGAGTACCGGGACGGCATGTTGCGCCGTGAGTTTGTGTTTGCGAACTTCGTCGAGGCGTTTGGCTTCATGACCCGGGCGGCGATCCACGCGGAACGGCTCAACCACCACCCCGACTGGTCGAACCTCTACAAGACGGTTCGGGTGGCGTTGGAAACGCACGATGTGGGTGGCATCAGTCAGCTCGATTTCGACTTGGCGACCACGATGAACGACCTCGCGTCGATCTGATCTGGGGCACCGGGTATCTTCCGGGCTCGCCCAGTGCGGCAAAGTGATCTGATGCAGACAGGTGTTGCGATCATCGGGCTCGGCATCATGGGCACTCGGATGCTGGACAGCCTCACGTTGAGCGAAACGTTTTGGCCGGTTGTGGCGTGGGATCCGAGCGATGCAGCTCGATCGGCTGCAGCAGCGTCTTTTCCTGAGTTGATGATTTCGGTGGACGCAGCGGCGGCGATCGCGTCGCCAGGGGTTGATGTCGTCTACATCGCGTCTCCACCGGCTGCGCACGTCGAATATGCAGTGATGGCGGCCGATGCCGGCAAGGCGATTTACTGCGAGAAACCGCTCGCCGTCGACCTGGCCGAGGCCGAGCAACTGGTCGATCTCGTCGTAAGCCGGGAGGTTGTGAACGCAGTCAACTTTCCGTTCGGAGCAGCGCCTTCGGTCGACTTCATCGCAGCGCAGCATGCGAGCGGCGCACTCGGCGACGTCGTCGGCGTCGATTTGCGGCTGCACTTCGTGCCGTGGCCCCGGGTCTGGCAGAAGGAGGCGGCATGGCTCAGCAAACGGGCCGAAGGTGGATTTTTGCGCGAGGTTGGCTCGCATTTCGTTTACCTCACCGAGAAGCTGTTGGGGCCAGCGGTGTTGGTCGACTCGTCGTGCACGTATCCCGACGACGACAGGTCGTGCGAGACGTTTGTCACGGCACGACTCGACTGCTCGGGTGTACCAGTGTCGTTGACCGGCACCTCTGTCGGTGTCGGGCCCGACATCGTCGAGTTCGTGATCTGGGGTTCGAAGCGATCGATCAAGCTCGACAACTGGTCGGACGTATCGATGACGTTCGGCGGCGGCTGGGAAGTGCAGGAGATCTATGCGTCTGATCCTCGGCGTGAGAACAACTCCCGGTTCTTCGCAGAGCTGGCCGCCTTGCTCGACGGCCGCCCGAGTTCGATTGCATCGTTCGCGGATGCCTTGTCGGTGCAGAGGATCGTCGAAGCGGTGCTCGCGTAGATCCGTTCCGGTTCATCGGGGGGAGGGGAGGAGGGTGGCGTCGCCGATGGCCGAGATCAACCACCGGTGGCGGACCGCCGTTGGCGAGCTCCCGAAATCGTGCTGCCACCGGTCGCGCACGTCGCTCGGTGTCGAAGAGCCCGACTTCGGTGACTGCACCGGTCGGTTCGATCAAGGCGGTCTGCCAGTCAAATTGGTCTCCTCGGCTGTACCAGCACAATCCGCGGGCGGGGCGTCCTTTCGCTCGCAGCCGTCCCAGTGCTTGCGCGAACTCGTCGAGCCATGGGATCTGCTCATCGAGAGGGAGGGTCAGGTTCGAGGTCTCTGCAATCCAGAACGGGTGTCCGTAGCGATCGTGCCAGCGCTCGATCTCGTCGGCGGCGAGCCGAATCAGATCCGATGGCACCCAGTCGGGACGCTCACCGCCAACTGCGTTGATCGAGATCGGGTAGATATCGAGGCCTGCGACGACTCGATCGGTGGGGGCGAGGGAGCGAATCCGCTCGAGTTGGGCAGAGTCGACGAGATCGAAGTAGCCCGGCACGCCTGGCTCCACACCGAAGTGCAGATCCCACACGAGCCAACTGAGTTCTCGTTGACGCTGGGCCTCCGCCTCAGCCTCGGGTGAGGTCGCCACTGCGACGGGAACGTCGAACCCTTCGGAGCCAACCCACCACCCGTCGCGATCGGCACGGATGAGGTCGACGGCTTCGAGGTTCGCTTGGACGACGTTGGTCAGCGCCTGTGCATGCCCCTCGGTCGTGGCGACCATGTCGTTCCAGACCCCAAACCGGGCCGAGAGCCGAGCGGTGATTCCGGGCTCGTTGATCGGCGTAAACCAGCGTGGTGAGTCGTAGCGCTCGAGAAAGGCGCCGACGTAGTCGACGAAGTGCTCGACCCATGTTCGTTCGACGAAGCCGCCGCAGTGGTCGGGCAACCCGAAGTGAAGAAATTCGACGATGGGCTCGAGCCCTGCGTTCTGGCACGCGTTGAACGCCCGATCCCACAGGGACCAGTCGTACGCGCCGGGCCGCGGTTCTGCGAGCCGCCACGGCGTGCCGTAGCGGACGACATGAACGCCGAGGTCAGCGATCGCAGCAAGATCGTCATCCATGTGTTGGTCATGCCCGGATGCTGCGAACTGATCCTGGCGGTACCGCTCACCTTGGCGCATGACGATCGGGTCGGACCCTTCTTCACCGATCGACCAAACGAAATCGGGAAAAGCAGTGTTCTCTTCCACGGACGGAGACTAGGTCAATGTGCGCCGGGTCCTCACCGATGCAGGTCCACCGGTCAATGGTTGCGGCGGTCTCCAAAGCCGGCGACCGCTAGGAGGCCGGCACGCTGGGCAATGCGATCGAGTTCGTTGGCTCCGATGGCTGGGGTGTCTTCCGACGACGACTTCGGTCATGTCGGGTACATCCTCGAAGACCTAGCGAGCCTCGGGCGGCTTCGAGCGATCTCCGACGGCCCTAGCGCTGAGGCGTGGGCTGTGCTTGAGTGCGGGTGTCAAACAACGCTGAAAAGCTCACACGATTGGAGAACAACGTGTCCTTTCTTTACTCAGTTGCCACCACGATGGCGGATCCAGATCACTTTGCCGAGGCTGGCGCTGGATGGATGGGCGATCGGCTGCGGTCGCTCGGCGCCATGTCTGTGACAGCGAATCAGGTCGTGATGGGCGGCGAAATGGCCGGTCAGGTTTTGGTTGCGTTCGAGACCGATTCTGCGGACGCCGCGATGGCACTGAACGCAGCCATCTACGGCGATAGCGATCTCTTGAAGCTGTTGGTAGATGCCGGGGTGAAGGTCGAGCGACGAACCTTGATGCGATTGCAGGCAGAGTTCGGGTCTCGCGATGCGAGCCACGGCACGATCTTGTACCTGGCCGGGCCACCGCAAGACGACGCAACCACCCAGTCGAACATGGCCCTTAGTTGGAGCCACCTCGAAGCAGGTGCAGCAGGTATGACTGCAATGCAGGTCGTTGCTGGCGGGCCATCACCGTTCACGGGTGTCGTCGTCACCTGGGCAGATTCGATGGATGCGCTCCTTGCGGCCTCTGCCGCGAACTTTGCAGACCCTGCGGTCCAGGAAACGATGGCGGCCACCAACACGACAGTTCTCGGTCGCATGATGACCCGACGTCTCTTCTGAGCACCGTTCGCTGAGCGGCGACTTGGCGAACACCAACGGGAGTGCTGACCTGATGCCAGTGGTGATTGGCCGGTTTTGGTCGCGCGCGATGTGCCTACCGGCATCGGAACACGCGTAACGCTGCCGTCATCGTCTCCTCATATGCACCGGCGAGCCTGACCGACAGTGCTCGATAGCAGCCCGCGCACCGAGGATCGCCGATGCAGATGAAACGTGGGACCGCGCTCGGTTGTGTGATCACACTCCTGGCTCTGTCGTCGTGCGCTCAAATGACGACAGAACCTGCAGCGCCACTAACGACTGCGCAGCAGGCGACGACTACCTCGACGACTGAAACACCATCGACCCCTACGACTGCGTCGACTTCGATGGAACAGTCGGCTGAGCCCGAAACAGGCGCGATCGAAGGTCTCGAAGTCTTGTACATCGGCTCGACGCCGGCGCCGTTGATGTAGTGGTCATGATCTGCTGCTCGCAAGAGTTCAAGGAGACGGGCGGCGAGAGCGATCAGGCGATCATCGACATCTCGAGGTACGCACTCGAGCACAACCCAGACACCCGAATCGGTCTGGCGAGGCCCCGGGCCGACTTTCCGAGCAGGGCCTACTGACCGATGTGACTGGTCTGGTCGGCCCCGGAGCCCACTCGGTGCTCACCGACGAGAAAGGGTACGCCGGCACACTGGCGAAAGACGCCGGAACCCTCGTCTGGCTCCATGCGATCTGCGGCGGATCGCCAGCCATTTACAGCAGGCTCGAGGTTCCGATCGACGCTCCCCCGTCTACCCGAAGGGTCTGGCCCGTAATCCAGCCAGCGTCATTGGACATGAGGAAGCACACTGCAGCCGAGATGTCGTCGACCGTGCCGAGGGTGCCCATCGGGATCATGGCGAGATAGCGGGCTTCACCGGGGGAGCCGGGCGGGTTGTTCTGGCGGAACAGTTCCGTGCCTACGGGGCCGGGGGCGACGTCGTTGACGGTGATCCCGGATGGAGCGAGCTCGAAGGCCCACGTGCGGGTCAGATGTTCGAGTGATGCTTTGGCGGCGCCATAGGCCGAGCGTCCGGCTACCCCACCGAGCGACACCAGGCTCGAGATGTTGATGATGCGTCCCCAGCCCCGGTCCTTCATTCCAGGCAGAGCGGCCTGCACCGCCTGGATCGCAGTACGAACCGTGATGTCTTGAACGGCATCCCACTGGTCAAGTTTGATCTCGCCGAGTCCCTGCGGGTTCACGATGCCGACGTTGTTGAGCACACCGTCAATCGGCCCGTTCGACAGCACCTTGCGAAGCGCGTCGTCAGTGGCATTGCGGTCAGCGAGATCGACCGCCAAGAATTCCCCGGGGAAATCTTGCGGCACAGTGCGGGCCAGGCCCACAGGGGTGTCGCCGTTCGCCGCCATACGGACGGCGGTGGCGTGGCCGATCCCGCGGGATGCGCCGGTGATGAGGAACCGTCGTGCGTTCATGTGGCGACGCTAGTTCGCGTGGCGCATGGTGCGTGCGGTAGCCTGTCGGTCCGTTGGTCGAGATTGGAGCGTCATGTCTACGTATTCGTGCCCGAGCTGTGGAATGTCTGTCAATGCGACGTGTGGTCAGTGCGATGCGCCCCTGGTGAACGCTGTCCTCACCCGGGATGACGGTTCGACAGTGCAGGTCTCGCAGTGCCCCAACGACCACGGCAAGATCAAGTCGCCCACGTGCTGTGGCGCTGACATGGCGTGCTCGGTCGCCTGACCGAAGCGGCCACTTCTTCACGCAACGGCCCGGACAGACACACAGAAGATCTGGCTGGCTCTTTTCGCGCGGTTCTTCACCAAGAAGAGAGATCTGATAGGCGCACCAGATCGTTCGCTTCGCGTTCGGTCGTATGGTTGACTGAAATCTTCGACTAACCGAAGGTGGAACCACGTGTCCCAGACTGTTCATGCTCTCTTCCCCTGCAACGAGGGGTCCGGCGCAGAACTCCTTGCCATCCTCAAGGAGGCGCTCGTCGATACGCGAGCCTTCGACGGATGCGAATCGATTGAGGCGTACACCAACGCGGACGCCCCCGACGATGTTGTGCTGTGGGAGAAATTCGAAACCCGCGCCCACCATGAGGCCTATCTGAGCTGGCGCGTTGAGACCGGCATGCTGGACATGCTTGCGCCGATCTTGCGTTCTGAGCTCGAAGTCACCTATCTCGACAATCACGCTGACGTCTGATCAAACTTTTCGGTCGCAGTGAATGTGAGATCGGGGGAGGCGGATAAACGCCTCGTTCGACACGATCGAATACTCGGGGTCGGTCGGTATCAACCAGGTGGTTGTTCCCGGCCGCCCCGGTGGCGAAGTCCACAGCCCCACAGCGCTGAGAGCACTGCGCGATCACGTTCAGAGTCAAGCACGCTGAGACCGGCTTCAAAGTCCTCGGCTGTAGCTGTTGGCTGAGGCTTCTCGGCTTCAACAGGCAACCACGGGACTGTGAGTGTCAGCTGAGGCGTATCCCTACCGTCCGACGATGGACCACGAGCCGCGCTTCGAGCGCCGCAAGCTGCCGGTCACGATCGGACCTGTCGGGTCCTGTCGGCTCAAGGTGCCGGAGTCGTTCCCTAAGGACCTCGCCTGCGTAGGCGCATAGCGGCACACTTTTGGGTTGCTCCGCCGCAACGAAACTGTCGGCTGCTGCCATCCGCACAATGGATGTCACCGCCTTTTGGTCGACTTCGTTGAGTAGATCCTCGAACACGCCGAACGTCGTATTGGCCAGCGACTGCACGCAGTCGGCGTGGTGTCGGGTGCGTCAACCGGTTGTGGGCCGCCGCGGGTCTTACTCCTCGGGCCTGCTTTCTGACTTCACGTTGTCGTGACTGTCAATAGAGGCCCGCATTGCGCGAAATCCTGCATTGAGAGTCCCGACCACCGTCATGGCGAAGATCACAATGCCAACGATAAATATTCCAATGTCATCCACCGGGCACCTCCGCCTCTTGAGCATTGTCGGTGCCAATCACAGGCGTAAGCAGCAGAGTTCCTAGCGAATGGATTGAAGGAACCCAAAGACCAACAAAGATCCCTGCCATCTCCTCGCCCTGGATGAAGTAGAGCCAAACCGAGAAAAGGAACGATGCAAAACCGGAGACAAGAAAGGGAAGTTTTAATTTGAGAGAGGTTGGTAGCCGACGCATTCACACACGTTACCGAGATATAGACAACACCGACCAATCGCCCGTTGGTCACCCTGGAAGCGCATCGGAGGGGCGGTCTGGAGTGATCGTCTACTGGTCGCCGTCGGACGCGCGAGAGGCCTTCTCCGCGCGCCAGACGTGCTGCTGTCGTTCCCCTGGGAGAATGTGGCAGAGGAATGTTCAGAAGCGCTCAGCGAAAAAACACCCTCTGAACAGGAGTTTTGTTTGTGGAGCTGAGGGGAATCGAACCCCTGACCCCCTGCTTGCAAAGCGTCTCTGAACCCTCCGTTGGGGTTCGTGGACGTCCAGATTTCCCTTGATTTCAGCGGTTGTGTTCCGTCGACGTCCGTGGCGGTACGCCTGCGGGTGTGGATGTTGGCTCCCCACTTGGCTCCCCGACTGATTTCGATCTCCGAGCCGATCGGCTGGTGTTGATGATGGTGATGTCGGGGGCGACCGGGTTGTAGGTGCTGAA
>CAJQPN010000030.1 GCA_905480195.1 uncultured Acidimicrobiales bacterium | reverse complement strand
CCGTCACTCGTGGCTGATGGCGTCCAACACGTTGAGCCGAGCCGCTCGTCGGGCTGGCAGGATCGCCGCCACGATCCCGGCGATCGCCGCGATCACCACATACACGACGAGCTGGCCATAGGGCACCGACACGATGCTGATGAACGTGTCAGGAATCGCAATGACGGCAGCAACCCCGAAGATCACCCCGAGGACCAGACCGAGAATCGCACCAAACACGGCGATGATCACCGCTTCCCAGCGGATCGCTCGCCGCAACTGACGGCGCGTCATCCCAACCGCCCGCAACAACCCAATTTCACGGGTGCGTTCGAACACCGACAGCGCCAACGTGTTGGCAATACCGATCAAGGCGATCACCAGCGACAACGCCAGCAGCACGAAGATCACCGCGAGGAACGAATTGAGCTGGTCTTGTTGGCTCTGGCGGAACTCGACCCGGCTCTCGGCCACGATCGTCGGGAACTGTTCGGTGACGGGCGCAATCGCCGCAGCTGCCCGTTCGAGCAGCGCATCCTGCTCAGCCTGGGGCAAATCGTCGGAGAAGCCGGTGACCGTGGCACTCGCAAAGGCGAGCCCGGTCCGAACGAAGTGGGCCTCCCACACGTCGTTGTCGAGCAACCAATCGCCGAAGATCGACGAATCGGTGAAAATCGCCACCACGGTGAGCTCGTCGGTGACACCATCGGGGAACGTCACCGCAAGCGTGTCACCCAACCCGATGCCGCCTTCGGTGGCGGGGTCTTCATGCAACGCAATGCTGGAACGCGGATCGGCATCGGCAAGTCCACCGGCGATGATGTCGGCATCGAGGTGCCGTTCCACGAGATCGAAGTCAGCGGTGAAGACGTCCTGATCGACGCCGTCGATACGCATCGAGTCCTGCGCAAACCGATAGCTGACCACCGAGTCGAACTCGGGCAGCGCATCGATCTCGGTCGCGATCTCCTCGGCGAACGTCACCGACGGATCGAAGCCGCCACTCGAGGACTGCACGAAATAGTCGGCTTCGACCGCGTTGTCGAGGGTGTTCAAGAACGACTTCGTCAGCGACGAACCGACCACGCCGGCCATACCGACCAGCGCAAGGCCGATCATGAGCGCGCCGGCCGTCGACGCGGTGCGGCGCGGGCTGCGGGCCGCGTTGCCCCGGGCGATCTCGCCGGTCGTGCCGAACAGCCGAGCGATCGGGGCACCGAGCGCATTGGCGACCGGGCGAGCGAACGACGGCGCCAAGGTGTTGACCCCGATGAACACCAGGACCGCGCCGATCGCAACGTTGGTGAGCACGCTCACGGTCGTCGACGCGACGAACAAGCCGACGACGAGAAAGGCCACACCAACGAGCGTCATGATCCCGCCGACCCAGAGCCGACGGGTGAGACTGACCCCGGCCAGGCGCTGATCGTTCTGAATAGCCGCGATCGGCGAGATGGTTCGGCTCCGTCGGGCCGGCACGATCGCCGACAGCATCGTCACACCGATACCGATCGCAGCGGCCCACACGACCGTTCGGACTTGCAGTTCGACCGGACCGGCAGGCAGCGAGAACCCGAGCCCGTTGAGCGCACCTCGCAGACCCTGGCCGAGCAACAGACCGGTGACGATGCCGACCACCGTGCTGAACACCCCAACCAGAAGCGCCTCGAAATACACCGAGCGGGCCACCTGACTCCCGGTGGCACCAATCGCCCGCAACAAACCGAGTTCCCGGATGCGCTGACTCACCACGATCTGGAACGTGTTGTTGATGATGAAGGTGGCAACGAACACGATGATGAAGGCGAAGGCCAACAAGATGTTGTTGAAAATTGAGATGAATTCGTCGAATCCCTCGGCGTTCTCGTTCTCGATCACCGCCGAGGTCACCACCTCGAGGTCTTGGCCGACAACGGCTTGCACCGCTGCTTGCACCGCAGCGACCTCCGCGCCGTCATCAACGAGGACGGCGATGGCGTCGTACTGACCGGGCCGGTTGAGGAAGTCCTGCGCCTGTTCGAGCTCGAACGCAGCCATCGTCTGGCCCAGGCTCGTGTGCTCGTCGGGAGACCCGAACCGGAACGTGCCCACCAAGGTGAAGGTTTCCTGGCGCGTCGGCCCGTCGACCGCGTAGGTCTGCCCGATGATCAGGCCGTTGTCGGCTGCAGTCGACACATCGGCTGCGAATTCGCCGGCTGCGTCAGGCGCCCTACCGGCGGCGATGAAGAACGTCGTTGGGTCCCAGCTGAAGCCGAGCGCAGGTGGCCCCTGGGGACGGATCGCCTCACCGTCACCGTCGATGATGACCGTGTCGTTGAACGAGAACACACCAGGGATGATCTCGGCCACGCCATCCACCCCAGCGATGTCGTCAGCAGACGCTTCGTCAAGGGGAGGGCGGTCGAACTCCTGACCCAAATCCTGCGCAACGCGAACGGTCAAATCGCTTCCACCGGCGATATCGCCGGCCAAGCCACTGAAGCTTGCTCGCAGACTGTCGGTGAGGACGAAAACCCCGACCACCGATGCCACGCTCACGACGACAGCGAGCGTTGTGAGCGCGAAACGGATCTTTTTGTCGAGCAGGTTCTTGATCGTGAGACGAAGCATTGATCAGTCGCCGAGGCTCTTCATCATGTCGAGCACGGTCTCGGGAGTCGGATCGAGGAGTTCGTCGACGATTTTCCCGTCGACCAAGAAGATCACCCGGTTCGCGAAAGAGGCGGCAACCGGATCATGGGTCACCATCACGATGGTCTGCCCGAACTCGTCGACGGCACTGCGCATGAAGCTCAGGATCTCGCTCCCGGTGGTCGAGTCGACGTTGCCGGTGGGTTCGTCGGCGAAGATGATCTCGGGCCGGGTGGCCAGGGCCCGGCTCACCGCCACCCGCTGCTGTTGCCCACCGGAGAGTTCGTTGGGCCGGTGCGACGTTCGGTCGGCGAGCCCGACCGTGTCGATGACTCGTTTGAGCCACGCATGGTCAGGTGTCGTTCCGGCGAGGTCCATCGGCAACGTGATGTTCTCGATGGCCGAAAGGGTCGGCACCAGGTTGAACGCTTGGAAAACGAACCCGACGTTGTCTCGCCGTAGCAAAGTGAGGTCTTTTTCCGACAGGGTCGACAGGGCTGTTTCGCCGATGAACACCTCGCCGTCGGTCAAGGTGTCAAGCCCGGCCATGCAATGCATGAGGGTCGACTTTCCCGAGCCCGATGGCCCCATGATCGCTGTGAACGCTCCCTTTTCGAACGTGACATCGACCCCGTCGAGGGCGCGGACTTCGGTGTCGCCCGAGCCGTAGATCTTGGTGGCGCCTGCTGCGTGAGCGGCCGTGGTGGCCGAGCGGGTGGGGACGTCGGTCATGGGGTCTCCGATGGGGGGATATCTTGCTAGGCCCAACGTTAACGGCATGAGCGCAGTGTTCGGATTCTCGCCGACATCGGTGCACTGGCTGATGAGCGAACGGTTCGACCCGACCAGAAGCCGGCCACCTGCGTGTCTAGGATGCGCAGCGTGGCGGTGCTCACCACCAGCGGGCTGACGATGCGATTCGGATCTCAGCTTGCACTCGACGCGGTGAGCGTCGACGTCCCCTTCGGGGTGACCGGGTTGGTCGGCGCGAACGGCGCAGGGAAAACCACGCTCATGTCGATTGCGCTCGGCCTGCGGGTTCCGACGGCGGGAACCGTGACGGTGCTGGGCTTCGATCCGGGTCACCATGCCCGCAAACTGCGGGCGCAAGTCGGATACGTCTCCGAGCGAAATGTGCTCCCGGAGGACATGGCTGCATCCGATTTCGTGAAACATCTCGCCGAGGTTCGAGGCATGCCACGACAAGAGGCGAAGGGCCGAGCAAGCGACGCGCTGTGGCTGGTCGGCCTCGGCGAGGAACGGTTCCGGCCACTCGGCACCATGTCGACCGGGCAGCGCCAGCGGGTCAAACTGGCCCAAGCCGTTGCAGCCGACCCGTCCCTCGTGCTGCTCGATGAGCCGACCGACGGGCTCGATCCCGTCCAGTGCGACGAGATGTTGTCGTTGATTCGCCAGATCAGCGAAGAATTCGGCATCGACGTGTTGCTTTCGAGCCACCGCCTCGAGGAGGTCGAGCGCATCTGTGACAACATCGTCGCCCTCGATGCCGGACGCCTCGTCGCTCACGGACGTCTCGATGCCCTCGTCGGCAACACTGCCACGGTCACCGTCGAACTCGTCGAGGTCGACGACCGACCGGGAGCGGTCGACGCCGTCGAGCGGTACCTGCGGAGCGTGGGTCTCGAGGTGAACCGAGACCTGGCCCGCTTGCGAGTCGGTGGCACCGATCCGCACGCCAGTCTGGATGCCATTCGAGACGCCGTGGCGTCGGCCGACGCCCGGGTTCGGCGGATCAGCACCGATCGAACCACGCTGGAAGACCTGTTCACCAGGGCGTCGTCATGACCGCGCCGGCGGAGATCTTCGACCGTGGGTACCGGCGTTACGAGGGCGAACGCACCGGGGTCTGGCAGGCGATGCGCTCGGTTCTCTGGCACACGATCCGAAGCGTCCTCGGCATCGGCCGCAAGGGTCGGCACAAGGTCTTCCCTGCCCTTGTCGCCTTGGTTGCGTTCCTGCCCTCGATCGCGTTCCTGGCGTTCGCGGTCCTGATCGGCGACATGCTCAGTGAGGAGCTGCGCCCCCCGTACTGGGAACTCTTCGGCCTACCCATTCTGGTCGTGGTGTTGTTTGCGACTCTCGTTGCACCCGAAGCACTGGTTCGCGACCGCCGCGATGGCATGTTCCGGTTGTATCTGTCGACCCCGCTCACGAAGCCGACGTATCTGCTTGCCAAATTCGCAGCGGTAATGGCCGTGATGGCGATCGTGGTCGCCGGGCCGGTGTTGTTGTTGCTGGTCGGCTACACGGTCCAGAACCTCGGACCCGACGGATTCGGAGCGTGGATCGGCGTGTTGGGCCGGATCCTCCTCTCGTCAGTGCTGATCGTGGGGTTCATGGCTGCGCTCAGCCTGGGGGCCAGCAGCCTCACCGATCGACGGGCCATCGCCAGCGTGGGTGTGCTGGGTGCCGTGGTCGGCGTGTCGATCGTGGTTGGGATCTGTGTCGACGCCATCGGTTTGAGGCACGAACTTCGTGTGCTCGACCCGCTCGGAGCGCCAGTCGAGATGGCAGCCCGGATCTTCGGCGAGGTCGGACCGGCCGGCGAGTCTCGGGGAAGCGCGGCGACGCCGACATGGCTGGTGTTTGCCGGGGTAGCTGCATGGACCACGGTCTGGCTCAGCGTGCTCGTCACCCGATACCGACGATTGACGGCGGTGTGATGTCCAACGTTTCGCCACCGCCACCGCCACCGCCACCGCCACTGCCGGGTACCCGCATCTCGTCGCCAACCCCGTCTGAGCCTCTGATCGGGGCTGAAGACCTGTCGGCCTGGCCGGGCACCGGGCCGGTGATGGTGGAGGCCATCGGGGTGACGAAATCCTTCGGCGATGTGGTCGCTGTCTCCGATGTGACCTTTCAGATTGGTTCCGGCGTGACTGCGATCTTGGGCCCGAACGGGGCAGGTAAATCGACCCTGTTCCGAATGCTGTGCGGTCTCACGCAGCCTTCGAGTGGGACCGTCACCATGCTCGGCCGCAACGCCGGCGCAGACCGGGAAGTGAGAGGACGGATCGGTCTTGCGCCACAACAGGACGCCCTTTTCGATCGACTCTCAGCGGGAGCCTTCGTTGCGCTGGCGGCCCAAACCCATGGCGTCGTCAGAGCCGAATCCCGTACTCGTGAAGTCTTGGCCCAGGTCGAACTTGACGTCGACGACCCGAAGCCGGTCGGATCGTTTTCGAAGGGGATGCGGCAGCGGGTCAAGCTGGCGGCTGCGCTCGTCAACGACCCTGACGTGTTGGTGCTTGACGAACCGCTCACCGGCCTCGATCCGATTCAACGTCAGCGCATGATCGCATTGTTCGGTGAACTGGCCGAGCGCGGAAAGTGCCTGCTCGTGTCGAGCCACGTGCTCGATGAGGTGGCCCGACTCGGCTCGAACGTTCTTGTGCTCGCGCAGGGCCGCCTGGCGGCCGCCGGCGATTATCGGAGTCTTCGCGATCTCATGGATGACCGGCCCCATCGCGTTCGGGTGGGCACCGACCGTCCACAGCAACTAGCGGCCGCTTTGATCGAGCGAGGAAGCGCGCGTGGGGTCACCGTTCTTGCAGACGCCGTCATCGTCGACATCGACGATATCGACGGGTTCGGCCGCATCATTGCACCGCTCACCGTGGACCTCGGACTGCGGCTCGACGAACTCGTACCGCTCGACGACGACCTCGAGTCGGTGTTCCGCTATCTGGTGGAGCGACGCCGGTGACCCAATCCGTCTCCACTGTCCGTTCGGTGCTGCTCACCCATCGTCTGCTCGTGCGCCAACTCCTCACGCCCGGCCGGTTGCTGGCACTGCTGAGTCTGGGAGCGGTTGTGGTGCTTGCAGCGGTCGGGGTGGCCGCGAGCGACGAGGTCGAGGATCCTGCCCGGACGATCATCGAGGTGATGGACGGCCTCGGACTCGTCCTCGTGGTGCCGGTCGTTTCGTTGGTGTTTGCGTCGGCTTCGCTCGGCGACCTGCGAGAAGACGGCACGCTCGTGTACCTGTGGCTTCGGCCGATGGACCGCCTCTCGGTCGTGGCGGGCGCCTACCTCGCTGCCCTGACGGTCAGCTTGCCTCTGACCACGCTTCCCCTAGCGGCCGCAGCGCTTGTCGGAAAAGCGACGGTGGACGGCGTCATCGCGACGGTTGTCGCCGCCTCGTTCGGGGTTCTCGCCTACAGCGCTGCGTTCGTGCTGCTCGGGCTGATGATCAGGAACCCGATCATCTGGGGTCTTGCGTACGTCTTGGTGTGGGAGGGGATCTTCGCCCGCTTTTCCGAACCGGTCGGGAACGCGGCGGTGCGCGGGTACACCCGGTCGCTCCTGGCGAACCTGTCCGATGTTGGCCTCGGGCCGGCAGCCGAGGCCAACACGTCGACCGCAGTGCTCGTCTGCGTCTTCGTTGCAGCCGGTTCGCTGGCTATGGCGGCTGTCAGGCTCAACCGCCTGGAGGTGGACTGAGGCGTTGAGGCGGGGCGGTACAGGTCTGCTGTGTGCTGCAGCGGGTCAGCGCCCGGTGAACTCGGCGTTACCAGGACCGTTCTCGAGAAAACTCTGCACCCCGATGGTGTTGTCCTCGGTGCCGAAGCACTGACCGAACTGCTCGGCTTCCACCTGTACAGCGTCGGTGAGGGGCAGGTGGAGTCCGTCGAGGATGGCGCGTTTTGCCATCTGGAGCGAAGCCGGACCTTTGGCGTACTCGGTCGCCTTGGCGATGGCCTCATCGAGCAGGGTGTCTGGGTCGTGGACCGAGCTGACAATTCCGTGAACGAGCGCTTCCTCGGCACCCACGTGGCGGCCGGTGTAGACCATCTCCTTCGCGAACGTGACCCCGGCGAGTCGAGTGAGCCGTTGGGTGCCTCCTCCACCAGGGATGAGTCCGAGTTGGATCTCTGGTAGGCCGATACGGCCGTCTTCGGCGATCATACGGAAGTCGGTGGTGAGCGCGACCTCGAGCCCCCCACCGAGTGCGTAGCCGTTCACCGCTGAAATCGTGATCTGGGGCAATTGCTCGACGGCGAGCAAGCTCTCGTTGAAGGTGTTGGAGAAGGCCCGGGCTGATGCAACATCGAACTCAGGGAATTCGGAGATGTCAGCGCCGGCGGCGAACACCTTTCGGCCGCCGGTGATGACCACCGCACGAACAGTCATGTCGTCTGCGATCTCTGCGGCAATAGCGGCGAGATTACGAACCATGCTGGTACTGATCGCATTGACCTTCGGGCGGTCAAGCCGGATCACAGCGACGCCAGTAGATGAATCGCGTTCGAGGTGAACGTTGTCTTCCATGTCTCGAAACGTTAGCCGAGTGGCTCATGTTCGACGTCACCCTGCCGACGGAGTGAGAATGCGAACGAGTTACGAGCCGGTCGGAGATGATCGACGTCTTCTCTGGGAGGTCGGATCGGCCCTCGTCGAGAGCTCGCATGAGCAGGCCAACTCAACCATGACAACCGTGCTCGAGATGGTGGCACGCCACCTTTCGGTTGAGGCGATCGGTCGCTGGCACAACGACTACATCGCAGGTACTGCGTCATTGTGTGAGGTTTGGGAGCAAGAAGGAACGCTCCTGCCCATGAGCCGAATCCCCGAGCGGCATGCGAGTTCGGCCAACGCCGAGTCCGTGTTGAGCACAGAAGGCGCTATGTACTTGCCGGTACAGAGCTTTTTCGATGATTCAGCCATCCCACCCAGCTGGCAGCGCGGCACCGTGATGGTCGTGGTGATCGACTTCGACGGCGACCAGGCTGAGTCGTTGGTGCTGCACCGCAACGAGGCGACCTGGACTGACTCCGAAGTGGAATTCTGTCTCGAGCTTGCGAATGCGCTACGACAGTTTCTCGCGCGGGTCGAAGCAGAGAGGCTCCTCGCAAAACAAAACAAATTCGCTCAAACGGTGATGGGTGTTCAGCAAATCCTGGCCGCGGCTACAGGTGAGGACTTGTCGACTGGCGTCGTCGATGAAGCGCTCGGAATCATCAAAGAAACTTTTGGCGCGGGTCAGGTGGCGCTGTTCGGGTTCACCGGAAAACAATTTGACTTGTTGAACGCAGTGGGAGAAGAACCAATCGATCCAAGATGGCTAAATTTCGACACCGCGGACCTTCCTTTCGACCCGAAAACAGGCGACGTGGAGTACCACACGTTCTCGGCTTCCAATCTCGCAAAGCAGACCTTTGGGCCAGAAAGTAACATCGCCGAAGGGATCGACCGGAACGGCGTCCTGATTACCATCAGTGTTGGCGAGAGGCTCACCCGAGCGCTCGTCGTAAGTCGCGATGGCGACACCTGGGATTCGACTGAACTTCGAGCCCTCGCCGTTATCGGCCGATCGTTGGGTTTAACGCTCAGCCGAGCCGATGCCGAACGATTGGCGAAGCTTCAAATGCTCGTCCAGGAAGAGTTCGGCAGAATTCTCTCCAGTGTTGTTCATGGTCATCACGAAGACCAGCAACAACTCCTGCAGGATGCGCTCGCTGGCATTGGTGGGAATCTCAATGCGTCGATTTCTGCGGTCGTTGATTCGAAAGACCCGGCCCCGGAAACGTGCGGCCGTCTCAGCGCGCTCTGGGAGCTCGGCGACTCGATGTTCGAAGTCGGAGAGCCGTTGCGCTTTCCAGAGTCGTGGGTGAACCAAGCGATTCTTGCCGAGCAGCCTGTGTGCACAAGCTTTGAGATGTCGGAGGCTGTGATCATCGGCCAAGACGACGTAACAGCACACTGGACGCTCGTGTCTGTTCCGCTGCGAGAATGGCCCGATGGGCCAGCCACGGTCGGCATCTTGTTGCCCGGCGACCAAACCCCGTGGGCAGGTTGGTACATAGAAGTTCTGACGTCGTTCGGGGATCTGTTGGTTGAGCTCAGGTTCAGGTTCGCCATCGAGCAAGATTCGTTGAGGCGCAAAAAGATTGCGGACTACATCCGAGATATTGCCTCGACCTTGCACAGTGCAGATGGCTACCAGTTCGGCAAGGCGCTCGACGCAGCGCTGGAACGCGGGGTCGACCTACTTGGCGCCCGAGAGATCGAGCTCTGGTCCGTGAACAAGGAAAGCGAAAGATGCCAACTTCTCTCGGGCCCGTCTCGACCGCGTTATCGCTCCGACGATTCGACGATGAACCCCGTCGTCACCGTTGCTCGCAGCGGCAAGATGCTCGTTCGGCATGACCACCTCTTTCTTCCGCTCGCCAGCGAGGACTATGTCTCGGTCCTCGCCGCTGGACCCTTTGACGAGATGGAGATGGACGTCGCTCTTCCGGTACTGACCTCGCTTTTGGAAGTGATTCATCGGGCGGAGCGGCGAATCACGGCAGAACGGCGCGCAAAAATGGCGTTTGACGAGTCGCCAATCGGCGTTCTGCTGTGTGACAGCGAATTCCGCCTCGTCACGTGTAACGAAGCATTCGCTGAGTTTCTGGGCTACCCGTCCCCGGGCGACGTGGTCGCAACCGGAATCGAAACAGCCTTGAAGGTCCTGCAGGGAAAGTTCACTGCAGGGGCTTACGAGTTGCCGTTCACCCGTCTCGACGGCGCTGAAGCGTGGGGCCGCATCCATGCGACCCCGCTGGAAGGAGTCGGTACCGGTCACGAGACCTGGCTGGTCCACGTCGAGGACGCGACCGATCGGCGGCGCGACGAGGAAGTGCTCCGGCACCAGGCCACGACCGACGAACTCACTGGCCTCGCCAATCGCCGAGTACTCACCAGTCGTCTCAACGAGACGATTCATGACGGTTCGGCGCCAACGGTGCTCTTGCTCGACCTTGACCGCTTCAAGGCGGTAAACGACTCGCTCGGACACGACCAAGGAGACGAACTGCTCCGAATCATCGCTGATCGACTCCGACTCGCCGTGCGGCCCGGCGACCTCGTCGCTCGCCTGGGTGGCGATGAGTTCGCGATCCTGCTCGCATCGCCGTCCGACACCACCGATGCCGACATCGTTGCGGACCGGCTCGTTGAGCTTCTCGACGAGCCGGTGATTCTCGTTGGGCAGACGATTCAGCCGGCGGCGAGCATTGGCATCGCCAAGCTTGACCTCCCCACGTCCGGGTCCGAGGTCCTCCGGGCGGCTGATACGGCGATGTATCAGGCGAAGGCAGCCGGTGGGTCTGGTCACGTCACCTTCGACCAGAAGACGCAGAGCAAGCCGAATGAGGCGCTGCAGATCGAGGGGGGCTTGCGTCACGCAATCGAACGGGGTGAGCTCTCGGTGCACTACCAGCCCGAGATCGCGCTTGACACCGGTCGGATCCTTGGGGCGGAAGCGCTCGTTCGATGGGAACACCCGCTTCGCGGCCTGATGCATGCGCGCAGTTTCCTACACATTGCTGAGGATGCCGGCCTCCTCTCCGCCATTGGTTCGTTCGTGCTGCGAGCGGCTTGTGTGGAGGCCGCGTCCTGGGCCGACCAAGACACGCTGATTCGTGTCAACCTGGCGGCGTCACAGCTTCACCAAGCCGACATGGTGACGGTCATCGGCGAGGCGCTTACCATTGCCGGACTCGACCCGCAGCGGCTCTGCATCGAGGTCACCGAGGCCTCGATGACCCAAGACCTCGAGCGATCCGAGCACGTGCTCTCAGGCCTCCGAAGTCTCGGGGTCCGAATCGCCCTCGATGACTTCGGCACCAGCTTCGCGTCGCTGGCTCATCTCAAACGCTTTGGTGTCGACACGATCAAGATCGACCGTTCGCTCGTCCGTGGTCTCGACAGCCCCAATGCCGACGACCTCCTCGTCCGGTCGATCGTTTCGCTGGCTGCGGCGCTCGAGCTCGAGGTCGTGGCCGAGGGGATCGAAACCCAGGCCCAAGCCGAGGCTCTGCTTCGGGCCGGGTGCACCCGCGCTCAGGGCTACTTCTACGCTCCGCCGATGCCGACCAGCGAGTTGATGCAACGGTTCTCGATCGGCAAGCACTGACACCGCTGGTCAAAGACGGAACTCGCCAGCCTTCACGGTGGTGGCGACGCCAACGAGCTCCCGGCTGACCGCTGCAGCGAGCACGCTGGGATCGACGGAGTTTGCCCACAGCCGGCCGCCGC
This sequence comes from uncultured Acidimicrobiales bacterium, assembly GCA_905480195.1. Lineage (GTDB taxonomy): Bacteria > Actinomycetota > Acidimicrobiia > Acidimicrobiales > Aldehydirespiratoraceae > UBA11606. Next base: position 39,270 of record CAJQPN010000030.1, on the reverse strand, counting down.
AGTCGAGGCGTAGCGCCGCCACTGCCCGCTCCGCACCGTCGCGGCCGTACTCGACGGTGATCCCCTCGATGGTGGCTGCACCGGAGGACTCAGATGCCGCCATCGACACCCGTGCATCGGCATGGTCCACAACGGTGACGGAAGGAAGCGAGCTCGGTGGCTCGGTCGAGTAGATACCGAAGGAATGCTTTGCGGCGTGTCCGCCGTTTCCCTGCACCAAGCCGAAGGTACCCGGCTCGGCGCGCAACGCACGAACCATGGCGATGAGGGACTGGCCAGCTGCAAAATTCAGTGGCGCCCCCATGAAGCCGAGGCCGCCGGTGACCGTCAGCGGCCGCGACCGAGTCAACCCGAGCGCAGCGGCGGTGTAGTGAACGATCGAGGGGAAGCAGCCGTAGAGGTCGACATGGTCGATCGCGTCGATCGGACCCCAGCGCCCAACGACCAGCGCAGCAGCGGCATCGAGGCCGGGCACCGTGTCGATGCGCTCTCGGAGCAAGAACGAGTCGGTGTCGCTCGCCCGAATCGTGTCGTGAAGGTAGACGCGCCGGCTGGGATCAACCCCGAGGCGGTCGGCCGCTGCGCTGCTGCACACAACCAGCGCTCCAGCCTGGTCGACGCGATTGTTGGCGCACATCGCCTTTGTGTACGGCCACGACACCATCCGGTTGTCAGGCGTGGGCGTGCGGATTGCGTCAGCGTCCAAAGAGCCGACCTTGAGGTCGGGGTTGCCGGCAGCGACAGCGCTATACCCGGCCCACAGGGCTGCCGCCCGGTCGCGGGCCTCGTCGAGGGTTTCGCCCGCTGCGGCGCGGAGCGCACTGTCGAACACGGCGTAAGTGTTTCGAGGCATCTCGCCCCCGCGCTCAACGGCGTCGGAACGGCCCATCTCGAGTGGAGTGCCCCAATGCTCGGGAGCGGGAACCCCGGTTTCGTCTCGTTTGGGCACCTCGCGTCCAGCAGAGCGCAGCGCGTCGCGGGTGCGATTCGCTTCCCCGCCGACGAACACGGCGACCTCGAGTTCGCCGGCGACAATCCGCTGCCCGAGTTCACCCAGGAACGCAATCGGAGTGTCGCCACCCCAAGTCGTGACGATGGTGTGGGCAGTCCGACATCCGACCCCGTGGGCGACTGCTGCAGCCGCATTCGGATGCCGATGTATGCCGCCGACAACGCCGACGGTCTCGACTGCCGAGGGTCCAACTCCGGCGTCGGCCAGCGCATCGACCGTGGCGCGGGTCATCAGGTCGATGGCGTCGACAGGGTGATCGACATCAGGCGTCGCGTCGACCACCTGGGCTCGACCGACGATGACAGGGGTACGGGGATCGACAGGGCTGCGATCGGACATGAGGCGTAGGGTAGGGCGGCCCGAGGGCATCGGAGGAACCGTGGAACTCGAACCCGACCGAATCCTGCTGACCGACCGCGTTGCGGTCGTGACCGGAGCAGCGGGAGGAATCGGGGCAGCCACGGCGTTGGCATTGGCCCGTTTTGGTGCCGATGTCGCGATGTGCGACCGAGACGGTGACAGGCTGGCGACGACGGCCGGACTGGTCGAGGCCCACGGACGCCGTGTGAGAGCCGAGGTTGTCGATGTTCGTGACGCCGACGCCGTCCAGAACTTCCTGGAGACCACTGCTCGGGAACTGGGCCCGGTCGGCATCGTCGTCAACAACGTCGGAGGCGGATTCCACGCAGCGTTCGCCGACGTGTCAGCACGGGGTGAGTCGGCCCTCGTAGCGGAGAACTTCGCCACCGTGACCAACACCGTGCGAGCTGCCCTACCGCATCTCACCGAGGGCGCTTCCATCGTGAACGTCACCTCGGTCGAGGCCCATCACGCGTCGCCCGGCTTCGGTGTCTACGGGGCGATGAAGGCCGCCGTCGAGCAGTTCACAAAAACATTGGCGCTCGAACTCTCCGGGCGGGGGATACGTGTCAATGCGGTTGCCCCCGACATGATCCCGACACCCGGCGATGCCGAACTCGCAGCGGCGAGTGGTGCGATGTCCGCCGAGCACCACCCCACGCCGTTGCGTCGAATGGGGTCGCCCGACGAATGTGCGGCCGTGATCGTCTTTCTCGTCTCCGACTTGGCGAGTTTCGTGACCGGCGCGAGCGTGCCAGTCGATGGCGGTACCACCGCAGGCGGACCGTGGAAAGTCGCCTTCGACGACACCTTCCGTATGTGAGTAGCACGCAGCGTCGGAAGACGTTGATCGGCTTGCGACCCGAGAGGATCAGCCCTCAATAACGGTGCGGATTCCTTCTGCAGCCCGGCCTGGGCGGGTGAACGGGCCGAAATGGGTCTCGCCGTCCCAGCACTCGTAGACCGCTCCCGGGATCTGCTCAGCGGCACGCGGGGCGAAGGTGGCCGGAGCATCGCCATCAGTCGACCCAACCAGTCGGATGTCAGCGTTGATCGCGGCGACGCGGTCGAAGAGGGTGCCGTCTGCATTCTCGAAGGTGGCAGCTTCCGACTCCGGCGCACACTTGAGCGTCACACCGTCGTCGTGGGGTCGGAACCCAAATCTGACGTAGTCGTCGAGTACCAACGGATCGATGGCGTTGAAGGGCGGACGCGACCCGTAACGGGCGATCGCTGCGTCGAACGACTCGAACGTGGCTCGACGCTTGCGGGCTCCCTGGGCAAGTGGGCTCGGGCTCTGTTGGTCGAACCCAGGGAAGACGATCGGCTCGAACAGCCAGGCGCGTCGGATGGTGCCCGGGCGTCGGAGCTCGGTATTGAGAATGACCGCGCCGCCCAGCGAGTGACCGACGAAGTCGATCGGTTCGGCGATCTCGAGTGCATCGAGGACGGCACACAGGTCGTCGACCATGCCCGCCCACTCGAAGCGCCCATTCGTCGGCATCGTGGAGTCGCCGTGTCCGCGCAGGTCGAGCGCCAGACAGCGTCGAATGTCGTGGAGGTACTCGGCGATCCGGCGGTAGCAGTAGCCGTGGAACCCGGTGGCGTGCACAAAGATCAGTGGTGGCCCGTCACCGCCGAGGTCGTGGAGCGCCACCGAGACCTCGTCGCTGGACGGGACGTGCCGCGTTCGACCCTGCCCGATCACGAGTCAGTCGCCGGTTCGGGGTACACCCCGAGGAGGCGTCCTCGTTCGAGGCCGGGTCCGAGAGAGATATCGAGGCGGGCCATGCGCGTGACTCTATGACCTGCATCGATCGAGGGAGAGATTCGCATCTAGCGAAGGACCAGTGCTGCCCATTCGCCTTCAACCCGGCGTGCATCAACCCCGCGGCTATGGGCGGCGCAGACCCGCGCTTCTTGTTCGCCGCGCAGGATGCCCCCGACCACGAGGGTCGTGACGTCGACAGCCAACGACGGGCCGAGTCGTTCGTGGAGATCGATCGTCATGTTGCACAGCCCGAGATCGAAGTCACCCTCGAGTTCGCTTGCGTCCCCCATCGTGAAGTGGACACGATCGGCAACCTGGTTGGCAGCGCGGTTGACAACAACCGCGTCGGCGGAAGCCGGGTCGGTATCGACCGCCGTGACGGTGGCACCGAGCAGGGCGGCAGCTACCGCCAGCACCCCGCTGCCGGTGCCCAAGTCGACAACACGGGTGCCGGGCGAAACGAGCCCGGACAACAGACTCAGTACGAGACGAGTCGACGGGTGGCTTCCGCTGCCGAAGGAACCCCCGGGGTCGATCACGAGATCCACCGAGCCCGGCACAGCGTCGAGCCAGGGTGGTCGGACGACGAAAGGACCAGCACGATGAACAGCTGCGTGGTCGCGCCAGGTGTCGAGGCCTTCGCGATCACCGACCCGGTGATACGTCGCCCCGAGACGGTCGGCGGCGAGCAGGGCAGCTGCCTCGTCGACGAAGGCAGCCCGAAACCCGTCGTCGAGTTCCTGCACGCCGACGGCACCGAGGACCCACAGGGTGTCAGCCAACAATTCGACCTCGCTACGTGGGCGATCGGTGGTGCACGAAACCTCGACCAGATGGTGCACGCTCAGGGTGTCTCGTCCTCGTCGCCCTGCTGGCGGAGGAAGCGTTCGAACTCGGCGGCCAGATCGTCGCCATCGGGTATGGCAGCCTCGGTGTAGCGGTCGTAACGCTCCTCAAGTCGACGGACATAGCGGGCGACATCATCGTCGTCTCGCATTGCTGCATCGACCCGGGTCTCCCAGTCGCGGGCATCTTGGTCGAGCCCCGCCCACGGTGTACGCACCCCGGTGACCCGTTCGAAGCGTTCGAGCAAAGCTCGCGAGGCCTTGGGGTTTGGGGTTCCTGTGACGTAGTGCGGCACAGCGACCCGCAGCGACACTGCAGGTACACCCTGTGCCTCCAGATGTTGGTGCAGCACTCCGATCACCCCGGTCGGTCCTTGATAGGAGGGCTGATCGAGACGCATCAGGGCGGCGAGTTCGGGATCGGTGGTCGATCCAGTGATGGTCGGCGGTCGCGTGTGGGGGATTTCTGCGACCATCGCGCCGAGCGTGATCACCATTGCGGCGTCGACAGCCACCGCTACTTCGTGGATCGTTTCGCTGAACGTTCGCCACAACAGATGCGGCTCGACCCCGTCGATCAGAACGAGATCCCGGTTGTCGGAAGCTTTTGTCAGGATGTGGATGCGGTTGGTCGGCCAGTCGATCACCCGTCGGCCATCGTCATCGATACGCACGACCGGCCGGCGCTCGGTGAAGTCGAAGAACGGATCGGCATCGATCTCGCCGACAGGTATCGCCTCGCTGCTGCGCAGCGACGCAAGCGCGCCGGTAGCGGCGCCCCCGACGTCGAACAGGCCCTCAAATGCTGTGACGAGTAAGGGTGCTCGCAGCGGCGGTAGCTCGTCGGTCCAGCGCAGAGGGTCCACACCCCAAGCATGCCCGCCCGCAGGCGCGAGTGCCGACCCCGGCTCAGTCGAGGCGCAGGACCCGTCGGGCGTTGTCGCGCAAGAATTTTGGCCACACGTCGTCTCGCAGCGGTAGGTCGCGAAGCTGCTCGAAGATGCGGTCGAGGGAGAGCCCCATCGGAAAGTACCCGGCGTAGATGATCTTGTCGGCCCCCCGCGTGTTGGCATAGTCGATGATCGCCTGCGGATAGTGCTTTGGTGCGAACGCGGACGTCGAATAGTGGAGGCCCGGCCACTTGAGCATCAGCTTCACCGCCAGGTCTTCAGGGCTCGCAGCCGTGGCGGGTCACAAAGGTGAGTTCGGGAAAGTCGTACATCACTTGGTCGATGCGTTCGACGTGTTGGGGTGCTGCCGGTACTCGAGGTCCGGGGATACCTGCGCAACAGAAGATCGGAATGTCGAGTTCGCAGCAGAGGGCGTACAGGGGGTACATCAGCGGCGCATCGATCGGGACCTGTGGCAGCCGCCCGGAGGGAAACGCAGTGACGGCCTTCAGCCCGAACTCGTCGTGAAGGCGGCGGACCTGACGGATCGCCTCAACGCCGGCGTTGGGGTCGGGTTCGAAACACGGAACGAAACGGTCGGGGTGCTCGGTGACGCAGCGAACTCCTTCTCCTGTGCCGTCGGCCCGAAGGCCCACCATGGCGATCTCGACGTTGCACCGGTCCATGAACGGCAGCAGCAGATCGGGGCCCTGAGGCGGTTCCTCGAGGGTTCCGTCAGCGTCGCGCGCCTGATCAGAGAACGGGACGTCCTTAAACATGTACTGCGCAGGGAAGTTCATGTTCGCAGACTCTGCGTCTTTGAGCGCTCGATCGAGGAAGGCGTAGCGGTTCGTTCCGGTGGTTCCCGCAGTCGTACCCATCATCGTGTCGATGACGCCGATGTCTTCGGGAAACGCCATGGATCCTCCCTGGAGCCGAGTTGTGGCTGACCATACTGTCACCGGTACGGTCGACCCGAATGAAACCGGAGAGGATCATCTTCGCCTCGGGAGCGGTCGCGCTGGTGGCCGACCGGTACGGAGACTCGACAGACCCGCCGGTGGTGTTCCTACACGGCGGTGGTCAGACTCGGCACTCGTGGGGTCGCGCCGCCACGGTGGTCGCTGAAGCAGGATGGTGTGCGATCACCATCGACCTGCGAGGGCACGGTGAGAGCACCTGGGACCCGACGGGCGCCTACGGCCTCGACGACTACGCCGGTGATCTTGTCGCCGTGTTCGACCAACTCGAGTGCGAACCGGTAGTGGTTGGCGCATCGCTTGGCGGCCTCGCCGCCATTCGCGCCATGGGAGGCCTTCGACCGGGCAGCGGTCGAGGATTGGTGCTGGTCGACATCGTTCCTGCGATGGAGCGTGCCGGGACCGAGCGAATCGGTGACTTTCTCCGGGCTCACGTCCAGACCGGTTTCGGATCCCTGGAAGAGGCTGCTGAGGCGGTGGCGGCGTACGCCCCACGCGCTGAGCGCTCGATCGATCCTGCCGGGCTCCGCAAGAACCTGCGGGAGCGCGACGGCCGCTGGTACTGGCACTGGGACCCAGCCTTTCTCATGTCGGACTCCGACCGTGACCCAGCCGAGATCTTCGACCCAGCGATGTTGACCGACTGTGTGCGCCGGATCGCAGTACCCAAGCTCCTGGTGCGAGGCCGCATGAGTGACGTCGTGTCCGAGGAGGGCGCGCGCCGGTTTCTCGCCGAGGTTCCCGAGGTCGGTTACGTCGACGTCGCCGATGCCGCACACATGGTGGCTGGCGACAAGAACGACGTCTTCCGCAACGCCGTGATCGAGTTTCTTGCCGGCCTCAGCTGAACGGTTCCGAACTCGGTCGTACGCCGAGCCTTGTCTGTCATGGAGGCAACGAGCGGGGAACGGGGCTGACGCTGCCGATGACAGCCGAGGTAGGGTTCGGACATGCGGACTCGTGTTGCGCGCCCGTTCCTCGTCGCCGCCATCGTTGCGACCCACCTTGCCGTCGGTGTCTCCGCTGCGACGGCGGCCGCGGCATCTGGCGCCCCGATCGGCTACTACGACACTGTTGATGCCTCGTCGGCGACGGAGTTGCGTGCCACCCTTCACGAGGTGATCGATGACCATGATCGCATCCCGTACACGAGCTCGAGTCGGACCGACACCTGGGACGTGCTCGAGATAGCTGATCAGGATCCGACCGACGCCGGACAGATCCTCGATGTCTACCGCAATGCGTCGTACCCGAAGTTCGGCGCCGGAAACAACGTCTACAACCGAGAACACGCCTGGCCCCGTTCCTACGGGTTCCCAGACAACCTGGTGAGCAGCTATCCCTACAGCGACGCGCACGCCCTCTTCCTGTCGAACTCGAGCTACAACTCGACGCGCAGCAACAAGCCCTACGCCACCTGCACCGCAGACTGCGCCGAGCTGGTCACCGAGGCGAACGCGGGCATCGGCGGTGGATCGGGCCTCTACCCTGGCAACTCGAACTGGACGACGGGCTCGGGGGCGAGCGGCACCTGGGAAACGTGGGGCGAGCGACGCGGCGACGTGGCACGGGCATTGCTCTATCTCGACGTGCGCTACGAGGGTGACCAGCACAGCACCGGCATCGACGAACCCGACCTCGTGCTTACCGACGATCGCAGCCTGATCACCGTCTTCGAGGCGAACACCACCGGTGTCGCCTACATGGGCCTCCTCAGCGTGTTGCTGCAGTGGCACGCCGAAGATCCCGTCGACGACCGTGAGCGGGTCCGAAACGACGTGGTGTTCGCTGCCCAAGGCAACCGGAACCCATTCATTGACCATCCGGCGTGGGTCGCTTGTGTCTTCGAAGCGTCTTGCGGCGGCGTCGACACCGAAGCTCCGGCGCTTCCCGACGCCCTGAGCGCCGATCCCGGTGACCAGCTCGTGGCACTCTCGTGGGCGCCGAGTCCGTCTGCCGACCTTGCGACCTACACCGTTCATCGGTCCGACGACGGCGTGACCTGGGTCGCACTGGCGTCGACCCCGCCAGGCGTGACGACCTTCACCGACGACACCGTCAACAACAACACGACCTACACCTACGCCGTCTCGGCGATCGACCACAGCGGCAACGAATCACCGTGGACCACACCCATCAGTGCGACGCCGAGCGGCACCGACAGCGGACCCCAGCCGTGGATCAACGAGTTCCACTACGACAACAAGGGCAAGGACACCGGCGAGTTCGTCGAGATCGCCGGCCCCGCCGGAACCGACCTGAACGGATGGACACTGGTCGGCTACAACGGCGCCAACGGCGAGGTCTACCGCACCGTTGCGTTGCAGGGTGTGCTGGCGGATCAGCAGAACGGGTTCGGAACCGCAACGGTCGACCTCGGAGCGATCCAGAACGGCTCGCCAGACGGGCTGGCGCTCGTCGACAGCGAAGGGCGAGTGGTCGAGTTCCTCTCCTACGAGGGTGACCTGCTGGCGATGACCGGGCCGGCTGCAGGCCAGACCGCCACCGACATCGGCGTATCCGAATCGGGATCGAATCCCAAGGGTCGCTCGCTCCAACGTGTCGGCACCGGCCAACGAGGTGCCGACTTCTCGTGGCAGTCACCGGCGATCGACAGCCCGGGCGCGCCCAATGCCGGCCAGACGTTCTCCAACGGGGGCGGCGGCGATGACACGACACCACCGTCGACCCCCACCGGGCTGACAGCAGCAGCCGGCCGCGACCAGGTGTTGCTCTCATGGGATGCGGTCACCGCATCCGATCTTGTCGGCTACCACGTGCTTCGTTGGTCGAACGGGGCCTCTGAACCGGAGCGTATGACGACAACGCCGGTAGCGGCCACGGTGTGGATCGACTTCGGCGCATCCAACGGCAGTTCCGTCACCTATGCGGTGATCGCCGTCGACTCCTCCGGCAACGAGAGTCCGGCCAGTAGCTCGATCGCGCCTCCCGTCGCAGCCTTCACCGCCACGGTGACCGACCTCGACGTGACCTTTACCGATGCGAGCGGCGACATCGATGGTGCGATTGCGTCGTGGTCGTGGGACTTCGGCGACGGAGCCACCTCATCGGCGATAAACCCGTCCCACGGCTACGGGTTCAGTGGGAGTTACCTGGTCGTGTTGACCGTGGTCGACGACACCGGCTCATCAGCGAGCACGAGCCAGACCGTCACCGTCGGTTCCGTCGCGGTCGAACTGACCGTCGTCTCGATGACGCCGGGCCGTCTCGCCCAGAACACGACGACCGATGTGACGATCACTGGGACCGGATTTGCCGACGGCGCAACCCTCTCCTTCGTCGGGGGGAGTGGGCCGGCTCCCACCGCCTCCGGGGTGGTCGTGGTCGCCGGTGACACGATTACCGCCACCATCCGAATCAAGGCTGGCGGCCCCGGCAAGATCCGGCGCTGGGACGTGGTGGTGACCAATCCCGATGGAACCTCAGCCGTGCTCGCCGACGGACTCGTTGTCGAACCGTGAGCGACGAGATGTTCACGAGAGCGCCGCAGTTTCCTCTGCTGTTGACAATCGCTGCGCCGGCGTTAGCCTCTACAGCCGTGAAGCACCCATCCTTGTCCCTGCTTCTTCTCGTGTAGGCGAGCGCCCCATACCGGCGCTCGCCAAACCCCTCGTGCCCTCGTGGCTCGGGGGGTTCTGCGCTTTTCAGTACCTATTTCGCCAGCGAACCCGTGAGGGAGAGACCATGACGACCATGCCTTTCGAGAAGTACCGGCCCTACCCGGCCGTCGAGCTTCACGATCGCACCTGGCCAGACAATCGACTCGAGACGGCACCGATCTGGTGCTCGGTCGATCTTCGGGACGGCAATCAGGCGCTCGTCGACCCGATGGACAGCACCCGCAAGCGCCGCATGTGGGACCGACTCGTGGCGATTGGCTTCAAAGAGATCGAGGTCGGCTTCCCGGCCGCCTCCCAAACTGATTTTGACTTTGTCCGTCAACTGATCGAGGACGATCTCATCCCCGATGACGTCACGATTCAGGTTCTCACCCAGTGTCGTGAAGATCTGATCACGCGCACCTTCGAGTCGATCGCGGGGGCCAAGAGCGCCATTGTGCACTTCTACAACTCGACCTCAACCACCCAGCGTCGCGTCGTGTTCCGCACCGATCGTGCCGGGATCATCGACATCGCAGTCGGTGGTGCAACGTTGTGCCGGGAACTGCGCGACGCCGACCCGAATCCGGAACGTATCCGCTTCGAGTACTCACCGGAGTCCTACACGGGCACCGAGCCCGACTTCGCTGTCGAGGTGTGTGAAGCGGTCATGGACGTCATCGAGCCCACAACCGAAACTCCCCTGATCTTCAACCTGCCGGCAACGGTGGAGATGTCGACCCCCAACCTCTACGCCGACATGATCGAACGCTTCCTGCGCGACGTAAAGAACCGGGAGTCGCTCATCCTCTCGCTGCACCCGCACAACGATCGCGGAACGGGTGTCGCAGCGGCAGAGCTCGGGATGATGGCGGGCGCCGACCGTGTCGAGGGCACCCTGTTCGGCAACGGTGAACGCACCGGCAACGTCGACGTCGTCACGATTGCGCTCAACATGTTCACCCAAGGCGTCGACCCCGAACTCGACTTCTCCGACATCGAAGAAGCGCGACGGGTGTTCGAGTTCTCTAACCGCATGACGGTTCCCGACCGCCAGCCGTACGTCGGTGACCTTGTCTTCACCGCCTTCTCCGGCTCGCACCAAGATGCCATCAAAAAGGGCATGGCCGACATCTACGACGTGCAGCCAGGGGAATCGCTCACAGGCGAGTACGACGTATGGGATGTGCCGTACCTGCCGATCGACCCCCGGCATCTCGGACGGAGCTACGAGGCGGTGATCCGGGTCAACAGTCAGTCAGGCAAGGGCGGTGTCGCCTATGTCCTGCTCCACGAATACGGCCTTGATCTTCCACGCCAGCTCCAGGTGGACTTTGCGAAAAAGATCCAGGCGATCACCGAAGACACCGGCACCGAGATCACGTCGTACGAGATCCAGCGACGGTTCATGTCCGAATACGTCGAACCCGCAAGCCCAAAGGTAGAGATCATCGGTCATCGCTCCTCGAGCGACACACTCGAGTCGGGCACCACAACCCTCGAGGCCAAGCTGATAATCGACGGTGCCGAGCAGATGGTGACTGGCGAAGGGAACGGGCCGATCGATGCGTTCGTCCACGCACTGCAGGCTGCAGAGCTCTTCGACGGCAAGATCGTCGACTACACCGAACACACCATGGGCACCGGCTCCGACGCCACCGCTGTCGCTTACGTCGAGATCGACACCGGCGCCCGAGACACGACCTGGGGGGTCGGTCTTCACGAGTCGATTGTGTCGGCCTCGCTTCGAGCGATCGTTTCGGCAATCAACAATCTCCATCGCTGACAACCCGGGCCTTTGCCTCCAGATACAGTCGTGAACATGTGGACCTCGTCCCGTCATTCGCTCGCGTTGATCCTGCTCTCTCTGATCGGTTTGTTAGCCGTCTCGTGCAGCAGCTCCGATGACACGACGACCGGGGGGGCGGCATCGTCAGGTGACGCAGCTGCCGCTGGAGCCGACGACACGGCTGCGTCAGTGGCCGAGTCCGACCAAGAAGACGAGGACTCCGACCAAGAAGACGAGGACGTAGACGGCGAAGCTGCGAAAACCGATGCCTCAGCCGAGGCGTACTGCAGCACCAAAGCCGCGGCCGAGGCCCTTCTCGACGCAATCGACCCCTTCGACCCGATGTCGGTCGAGACGGCGATTCGGAAAAACATCGAGCTCATCGATGCAGCCATCGACATCGCCCCACCGGAGATCCGGGACGACATCCGCATGCTCCGAGAGAGCTACGACGAGTACGTCGTTGTGCTGGAAGAGAACGACTGGGACTTCTTCGCCTCGGCGCTCGTCATCGAGACACTTGACGATCGACCCGTCCGCGAGGCTGCCGAAGAACGGCTCGAGGCCTGGGAGGACGCAAACTGTGGCTTCGTCGACGACGACGACGTCGACGAGGAAGACGCCTTCGAAGAAGATCCCTTTGCAGACCCGGAAGCGCTCGAGGCGATACTGTCGACCGACGCGGGCCGGGCGTTCATGATCGAGATCATGATCGCAGATGGTGAAGTCAGCGCCGACCAGGCTGGGTGCTTGCTCGACAACCTCGATGTTGTCGCGCTGGCGGCCCTCGCCACTGGCGACGAATCCAGCCCAGAGGTCCTTGGCATGTTTTTCGAAGTCGCCATGGTCTGCGAGCTCGAAATGTTCGGGTTCGATGAGATGCAGGACGCCGAAGACGCCGTCGATACCGAGTTCATTGAGGCGATGCTCGCAAGCGAAACCGGTCGAGTCATGCTCATCGACGGCATTGTCGAAGAGGGTGAGCTCACCGCCGAGCAAGCCACCTGCTTGCTCGACAACCTTGACACCGAGACTCTGGTCATCCTGCTGGCGGAGGAGAGCGAGGAGCTACCCCCCGAAGTCATGATCAGCCTGCTGCAACTTTTCGATACTTGCGACCTCGGAGAGCTGTTCGCCGACTGAGTCGACTCGCTCGACGACGAGTCGGTAGGGCAGGGTAGAGGCCATGGCCTTCACGCTGATCCGGATCAATCACGTCCACCCCGACCCCGCCAACGGGGCGGAGATGAGTGACCGGTACCGCGCCGCCCTCGACATCACCGACTTTCTCGACGAGCGAGGCCTCAACGCCGTGCAGCTCGACGAACACCATGTCAGCAGCACCGGCTGGTCACCGACACCGATGATGACTGCCGGCATGATTCTGTCGCGCACCAACAACGTGCTCTGCATGATCGGTGCCCTGCTGCTTCCGCTGCACGACCCGATTCGGGTTGCGGAGGACTTGGCCGTTCTCGACCTCGTGAGCAAGGGACGTATCGTTGTCACGGTAGGGCTCGGTTACCGGCCTCTCGAGTACGCCGCAATGGGCAAGCAGTGGGACGAACGGGGCCGCATCCTCGACGAGAGCCTCGACGTCTTGCTCAAGGCGTGGACCGGCGAGCCGTTCGAGCACAACGGTGAGACGGTGCAGGTGCTGCCCAAGCCGTACAGTCAGCCACATCCCAACCTGATGATCGGCGGTTCGGCGAAGGTCTCGGCCCGGCGGGCTGTGCGGCTCGGGTTGCCATTCTCGATGGGCGGCAACAAGCCGGAGGTCAAGAACTATTACGAAGAGCTGTGCGCCGAAGCAGGTGTCGCTCCGTTCGTCATCTGCCCTGAAGAGGCTCCCCAGATCGTGATCGTCGACGACCCCGACAGGGCGTGGGCCGAGCACGGGCAGCACTTCTTGCTCGAAGCGCAGACCTATCACGGGTGGCAGCAGCCGCATCAGAAATCGGTTGTTCACTCCCACGCTTCCACCGTCGACGAACTGCGAGACGAAGGCATCTACCGGTTCTACACACCCGACCAAGCGGTCGAGCACGCCCGCGAAAAAGGGTCACTGTCGATGCATCCACTCTGCGGCGGCATGCCCATCGATGTGGCGTGGCGCTGCGCCGAACTCGCAGCCGATTCGGTGTTGCAGCCCGACGCATGACCGACTGGGCGTCCCTCAGCGCTCGCGGCGGCCTCGCCTGTCATGACCTCGTCGGCTGGATGATGTGGGACGAGCGCGCAAAGGCCACGTTCGCTGCGCGCGGCATGCCCAACCCGGAAGCCTGGATCGTTGCGTGGCGGCTCGCAGCCTTGGGCGACACCCCACCTTCCGTGATCGCGTCGATGACGTATTCGATCAACCCGTTGATCATCGAGATGGTGTCGGGAACGGTTCGATCGTGCATGACCCACCAACAGGTTCTCGATGCACTCGACGATGCCGTCGTTCCCGGACTCGAATCAGTCGCCCCAGGCCTCGCCAAAGCGTTGGCAGGCTTGGCCGACGATCTGTGGCGGGGAGTCGACGCAATGTTCGCCGGGGCCCGACCGATGTTCGCCGCTTTCCGGGCCCTCGCGCGTCGCGACCGCGACGGGGGGCTCTCGGCCTGGCATGCAGCGAATTGCATCCGTGAGTTCCGTGGGGACAACCACTGGGCGATCCTGGCATCAGAGGGCATTGACGACGTAGAGGCAGGACTGTTGCACTCGGCGATGATCGATGTCGACGAGTATGCAAGCGAGGAGTGGATCGCGCGCAGTCGTGGGGGCGACGATGCTGCCATCGAGCGCGCCTGGGCTGGGCTCGAGGCCAGAGGGCTCGCTTCCGGCCGACACCTCACCGACACCGGCCGAGCCTTTCGAGTCGACATCGAGCGCCGCACAGACGAGGTGACCTCTCCGGTGTGGCAGGAGATCGGCGAGTCGACCACGGCCCGTTTTCTCGAACTCGTCGAGCCGTTTCACGAGGCCTTCGTCGAGCGCATCGACGCCACGGCTGGACCGCGCTGGATGCCGGCGGTGCGTGGGCCGAGGCCGACCTAGATCCCCGACCGCAGGCGCGACGTTCTCAGCCGTGGTCGTGGCGCAACACGACCCGGACCGCATCGTGGTCGGCGCGGCGCTCGAGGATGGCCATCGCATGGTCGATCTGGTCGAGGGTGATGATTTCGCCGAGGAGTTCCCGCATCGGAAAGTCACCGCTGTTGAGCAGCCGTACCGCTGCATCGACCGATGTTGCGGTGCCACCACTGCCGCCGCGGATCGTGAGTGATCGGGTCACCACGTCATCGCTGATCACCGGAACGGCAGCGCGATCCTTTAGCCCGGCCCACAGCACCGTGCCGCCGAATCGAACCAGATCGAAACACAGACCCGGTGTGGTGGAGGCATTGGCAAGATCGACGGCCAGATCGGCCATTGCACCCCCGGTGATCTCGTGAACGGCTGCCACGGGATCGGTTTCGTCGATGTTGATGACGACGTGCGCGCCGACTCGCCGTGCGGTGTCGAGGCGCAGCGCATCGGAATCGGTGCCGGTCACCACGATCAGCTCTGCGCCCCGAGCTGCTGCGGCCGCAGTGCACGCCAGTCCCATGTGGCCAGGGCCCTGGATCACGATGCGCTGACCGGCGCCAAAGCTGCATTGATCGAGCCAGTTGATGCAGCTCGACAGTGCTTCAAAAATCGTCTGCTCCTCCGGTGTGGCGTTGGTATCGAGCCGAGCCAGGTGGGTGCCAGCGGCAATGCTCATGTATTCGGCGTAGCCGCCCCACAGCCCACCCTCATCGTCAGGTGAGCGGGTGTAGCCGTAGATGTGGAGGCCGAGCGGGTTGTGTTCACTCGGCTCACCGAACCGCACCAGATCGACCGCAACTCGATCGCCGATTTCGACACCGAGGTCAGCATCGGCCGCCAGTTCGTGAACCGTTCCGACGATCTCGTGGCCGGGTACCACCGGCGACACCTCGCCGGGAACGTGATGGTGACCGTGGAGCTGGCTCACATCACTGTGGCAAAGTCCGACGGCATCGACGCGAAGCACTGCGCCCCCCGCCGGGGGAACGGGATCGGGAAAGTCGAGGATCTGCCAGGTACCGTCACCGCCGAACACGGCGGCGCGGACGCTCATGACAGAACGTCCTGGGAAATGATCGTCTTCATGATCTCGCTCGTGCCGCCGTAGATCGTGGCCACACGAGCGTCGGCGTAGGCGACGCCGATCGGATACTCCGACATGTAGCCGTACCCGCCGAAGAGCTGGAGGCACTTGTCGGTGATGCGGTTCTGCAGTTCGGTGGCGAAGAGCTTGGCCTTGGCCGCATCGGCAGCCGAGAGTCCATCCTCAACATGGTCGACGATGCACCGGTCCATGAAGGCACGAGCGACGGTGACCTCTGTGGCACACTCGGCGAGCACGAACTTCGTATTCTGAAAGGCTGCGATCGGCTGACCGAAGGCAGTGCGTTCCTTCACGTAGTCAACGGTCCACTGCACCGCCGCCTCGGCAACTGCGACTCCGTTGAGCGCGAGCGAAAGCCGTTCCTGGGCGAGGTTGAAGCTGAGGTACTCCATCGCCTTGCCCTCCTGCCCAAGCAGGTTGCTCTTCGGCACCCGCACGTCGGTGAAGAACAGCTCGGCGGTGTCGGCCGATTTCTGGCCGATCTTGTCGAGGTTGCGACCCCGCTCGAAACCGGCCATGCCACGTTCGATGACCAGCAACGAGAGCCCGTCGCGTCCCTCGCCCGTGCGCACAACGGTGACGATGAGATCGGAGTTGATCCCGTTCGTGATGAAGGTCTTGGCGCCGTTGACGACGTATTCGTCACCGTCAGCCACTGCGGTGGTAGCGATGGAGGCAAGGTCAGATCCGGTGCCTGGTTCGGTCATCGCGATCGCCAGGATCTTCTCGCCGGACGCGATTCCGGGCCACCAGCGATCCTTTTGCTCGTCGGTGCAATAGGCAACGAAGTACGGCGACACGATGTCGTTCTGCAGGCCGATGCCGTTGCCTGCGCCTCCCATCCCGGCGTAGGCGAGTTCCTCGCTGACAACTGCGTTGAATCGGAAGTCGCTGCTCCCGCCCCCGCCGTGAGATTCCGGCATGTTGAACCCGACGAAACCGTGCCGCCCGGCCTTGGCGTAGACCTCACGGTCCATGATCCCGGCCTTTTCCCACTCGTCGAAATGGGGCGTCATCTCGTCGGCGATGAAGTTGCGAACAGCGTTGCGGAACAGATCGTGGTTTTCGTCGTAGATCGACGTCGGCATGAACGCTCCTCGTTGGGTCAACGCCGGCGGGCTGCGGGTCGGCGTGATGGTGAGACGCTACCTCTCATCTGTGATCACGGCCCCAGCACCTGCTCGGCACGCCGGTCAGATGCGGCGGTCGTGCCCGTCCCAGTACGGGTCCTTGAGCGTGTCGAGGTAAAGCTTGCCGTTCGGTTGGCGGGGGAGTCGTTCGTGGAGGTCGATCGACCGCGGCACCTTGTGGCGGCCGAGGCGCTCGCGGGCGAACGCGAGCAGCTCGCCGGTGGTGGCGCTCTGGCCATCGGCGAACTCGACTGCAGCCTTGACCTGCTCGCCCCACTCCTCGTCGGGGATGCCGAAGACGGCGACGTCGACGACCGCTGGGTGTTCGAGCAACACCTGTTCGACTTCGGCTGGATACACGTTGACCCCACCCGTGATGATCATGTTGGTTGCACGGTCGGCGAGGAAAATCCAGCCGTCGTCGTCGACTCGACCCATGTCGCCCATCGTGAACACTCCGGGTCGTAGGTAGGCGGCTGCGGTTTTCTCGGGCGCATTCCAATACGAGAACGGTCGGTCGCGACCGGGTGTGTGGCAAAACAGGCGACCGATCTCGCCGGGAGGCAACTGGGCGCCGGTGTCGTCGACCGCGAAGACTTCGAAACCCGGCACGGGACGGCCGACGGTACCGGGACGCATCAGCCAGTCAGGGCTGTCGACCCGCGTGAACACACCGGCCTCCGACGTCCCCCAGTATTCGATCAGAATCGGACCGAGCCAGTCGATCATGCGCCGCTTCACCGCCGGTGCGATCGGTGCGGCGCCGTGAAGGACCACGTCGAGGGACGAGAGGTCGCGGGCGCGCTCCTCGCCATCGAGGCGCAGCATTCGGACCATCATCGTCGGAACGAGATGGGTTCGGCGGACCTGTTCTGCTTCGATCAACGCCAACGTGCGAGCCGCATCGAAGCGGCGCATGATCCGAAGCGTCGCGCCGTTGCACAAGTCGAAGAGCGCAAACCCGCCGACCGCTGCGTGGTAGGCGGGTCCGGTGACCAGGTGAACGCCGTCGCCGTCGAGCGAAACGTCGGCACCGGCCTTGGACTGGACGCGCAGCATCTCCGACACCGTTGCCGGAATCGCCCG
Organism: uncultured Acidimicrobiales bacterium; assembly: GCA_905480195.1. Lineage (GTDB taxonomy): Bacteria > Actinomycetota > Acidimicrobiia > Acidimicrobiales > Aldehydirespiratoraceae > UBA11606. Next base: position 21,607 of record CAJQPN010000030.1, on the reverse strand, counting down.
CTTGACCCCCTTCGGGTTGCCGGTGGTTCCCGAGGTGTAGGAGAACCGAGATCCGGGCGGGCTGTCGGCGAAGCGTAAAGGGTTGCCAGCCGCGACCATCGCCTCGAACTCGTTGCCGAATCGAACGACCGGCCGGCCGGCCGGCACGAGATGTGCGAGTTCGTCTTCTGCGAACACGATGATGAGGTCGGCATCGGCAACCACAGAGCCGACTTCGGTCGGTGACAGCAGCCCGTTGATCGGCACGAGCCAGATCCCTGACAAGATCGCAGCGAGGTACAGCTCGAAAAACTCGGCCCGGTTCTCGGTGAGGACACCGACATGCCCGCCAACCGGCACGCCGGCCGCCCGCATCGCACGCCCGAGTCGGGTGGCTCGTTCGTGCAGTTCACCGAATGTCTGGACCGTTCCGAGATCGTCGACGAGTGCAAGGCGATGAGGGTCGTTGGTTGCGACGTCGAGGAACATCAGCCGCCGGTTGTTGACCAATGCCAGGGTTCACTGGGGAGGTTGAGGAAGCCGAACTCGGGAGCGACTTCCGAAAGGGCGCGAAAGACGCCGCAGTCGCGACAACGGATGACCCGACCGTCGATCGTGAAGTCGATCGCCAAGCCGAGTTCGTGCTGGCTCAGACCCGGGCGAGCGGTGGGCGGCCGACACTGGCTGGCGGGCATCTCCCAAATTGCATAGTCGGAGGTTCCGCAGTTGGCCCGGCGGAGTCGGATCTGACTGTCGACGCTGCGATACCCACCTCCGGAGAGGTCGAAGCCTCGCGCCGACATGGCGGCGAGCAGGCCGCGAACGTTGTCTTCGACTTGTGCGTTCACCACGATGCCGTTGACCGTCACCAGTTCGATATCGACGCCGTCGGGAATCGTCACGCTGCCGCTGCGCGGTGGTAGCCGGCTTGCAATCGCGTCAGCGATGCGCTGCTCCTCGACTCGGATCTCGTCTGCGAGTGATGCTTCGAGCTGGGAGAGTGCAGCGGCCTCGCCGAGCCGTCGTTCCTGACGAGCGAGGGCAGCGAGCAACAGCGTCTCTTCCAGCCCCCTCGCCGCTGCAAGCTCCTTCAGTCTGTCTTCCATTGCGTCGCGGTACGCAGCGGCATCGGTCCGAGCTTGCTGAGCAACCTCCCGTTGCAGCTCCAGCTCCGCGACGATGGTGCGCAGCTCGTCGAGCACGTCGAAGCTGTTCCCCGCCCCGATGTCGGCAAGTGTCTCGGCTCGGCTCGACTTCCACGGGTCGTCGCCGAGAACGTCGAGATGGTTGACGCTCTGGAACGATACGTACGAATCGATCGCTGCATCGCGGAGTTCGATGCGAGTGCGCACCTGACGGGCCTCGAGTGCAGCGATGGCGCGGTCGGCCTCTTCAGCTGCGGCCTCGGCGTCTGCGACCGACCGCATCGCTGCGTCGACTGCTGCCTGTTGCCCATCGACGTTCGCCTGCGCGGCCGCAAGCGCCGCTTCGAGTTCTTCGACTTCGGCCAACTCCACCTCGATCTCGACCGCCAGCGCGGCTGCTTCCTCCTGAACGGTTTTTCGCTCGTCTCGGAGTTCGTCGGGAGTGGCGGCGGACGCGACCGTGGCGACACCGGCGAGCGCCAGTATCGACGCGGTGAAAACGACAACCCGACGTTTCGAGGAACCAGAGGCGAGGAACAGAAGCATGGAGAGAGACCGCAAGTCAGCACACGAGGGTACTGTCCACCGTTGCTGCGCGTCACCCCGGTGATTCAGATGGCCCGATCGACCCGGGCTCCCTCCGGGATCGTTCGTGGAGCGGCATTGAGCGCCTCCATGGCGAAGCCGGCTGCCTCCTTGTAACGCCCCATAAAGGTCTCGATCTCTCGTCGGGGCATGACGTCGTCGATGTCGTCGAAGTAGCCACCGCATCGTTCATCGATCTCACCGAGGATCGCGATCGGACCGTGACCCCGGTTGCGCAGAACGAGCGAAGAGATCTCGTCGTGGAGTTGGTGCTCGTAGGCCGAAAGCGCATCAGGGTTGACGCCGTGTCGCACGAACTGCGCGCCGAGCACGCGGGCATCGACGATGGCCTGACTCGCCCCGTTGGATCCCACGGGATACATCACGTGGGCGGCGTCACCGATGAGCGCCATGCGGCCATCGAGCCAGGTCGGTGCCGGATCGCGATCGACCATCGGAAATTCCCACACGGTTTCGGCACGAGCGACGAAGGCCGGCACGTCGAACCAGTCCCACACCCAATCGGTGAAGTGAGGCAGGAATGCCGCCGTATCGATCTCGCGGTTCCAGCCAGCGACCGAGTCCCATTCCTGCTGCGAGTCGAGGGTCATCTCGAGCAGCCAGTTCTGCTGTTGAAGGCCGGTGGCCGGGTCGACCGGTCCGATCGGATAGTGGACAAAGCGCTGGTCGAGATTGCCGACAAGCGTGAACGACGCTCCGGATCGGATCGGGGGTCCGGCGGCCGTTCCGCGCCAGAGCATTGCCCCTCCCCACCGTGGAGCGCCTTCGGCCGGCAAGAGTTGGCGCCGCGCCGCTGAGTTCAACCCATCGGCGGCGATCAGAAGATCGGCCTCGACGTCGACGGTGCCGCCCCCGGTCCGGTCCTCGAAGGTCACAGCGATGCCGCTACTGGTGTTTCGGTACCCGACCAGGCGATGGGCCTCGACGACTGCGTCGGGTCCGCAGCGCCGCCGAACCTCATCCAACAACACGAGCTGCAGTTCGCCCCGATGAACCGACCACTGGGGCCACCGGTAGCCAGCGAGCAGGCCGCGAGGTTCGGACCAGATGTCCTTACCGCCGCGGCCGACCAGCGCCCACTCCTGGGTGGCGATCCCGATGTCGGGCAGACGGTCAGCCAATCCGAGATCGATGAGTTCGCGGACTGCGTTGGGTTGCAAGTTGATCCCGACACCGAGTGGCAGGATCCGGCGTGACGATTCGAATACTCGGACGGGCACGCCGATCTCGTGACACGTCAGGGCCATGGTGAGCCCGGCGATGCCACCCCCGGCGACGACAACGGTCATTGGCGGATCAGATCCGTTCGAAGTAGCGCCGCATCTCCCAGTCGGTGACGGCTGCGTCAGCGGCTGCGATCTCGGTTCGAAGATGATGGGTGTAGTGATCGACTACTGCGTCGCCGAAGAATCGGCGAGCCGCGCTGCTCGCCTCGAACCGATCGACCGCATCTCGCAACGTGGACGGAACCAGTTCGAGGCCGGTGGCGGTGTAGACGTCGCCGGAGAACTCCGCAGGAGGTTCGATCTGGTTGCGGATGCCGTCGAGGCCGCTTGCAATCGCTGCGCTGAAGGCGAGGTACGGGTTCGTGTCGCCACCCGGAAGGCGGTTCTCGATCCGGAGGCTGGCGCCTGAGCCAACCACACGGAATCCGGCAGTCCGGTTGTCGGTGGACCACGCGATCTTCGTCGGCGCCCAGGACTGGTCCTGGTAGCGCTTGTAGGAGTTGATGGTGCCGGCCACGAATGGCATCAGGTCGGCGGCATGGTGCATCCACCCACCGAGGAACCAGCGAAAGACGTCCGAACGGCCGTCGGCGTCAGTTGAGGCGTCGTCGCCCGCAGCAAACGCGTTGCGGTCACCAACCCAGAGCGACAGGTGGATGTGGCAGCTGTTGCCGGGCTGGGCTGCGTCGGGCTTCGCCATGAACGTGATCGACACTCCCATGGAGTCGGCGAGTTCCTTCATCGCCTGCTTCATCACGACATGACGGTCGGCCATGGTCAGCGCGTCGGCGAAGCGGATGTTGAGTTCGTGCTGCCCTACGGCAGCCTCACCTTTGGAGTTCTCGACCGGCACGCTGCTGTCACGAAGTGCTCGGCGTGCTGCCCCGACATAGTCTTCAACCCGGCTCGCCTGCAGCAGGTGGTAGTCCTCCACATACCAACCCGCCGGTTCGAGATCGCGGTACCCCTTCGTGTGAGCCTCACGATAGGAGTCTCGAAACAGGAAGAATTCGAGCTCGCTCGCTGCGGCCGCACTGAAGCCATGCGCAGCGAGCGCCTCGATCTGGGCTTTGAGAATCGAGCGGGGCGCGACCGCAACCGGTTCGTGAGAGGCATCGTCGATCACGTCGCAGAGGACGAAGGCGGTACCCGTAGTCCATGCGGCTTCGCGCAGCGTTGCAAGATCGGGGACGAGATGAACATCGCCGTACCCCTTCTCCCAATTGGCGTAGGCGTACCCCCGGACCGGCTCCATCTCCATGTCGACGGTGAGGAGGTAGTCGCAGGCGTGGGTGCCATCGTCGGCGCAGGAGTCGAGAAAAAAGTCGGCATCGAACCGTTTGCCCATCGTGCGGCCGTAGTGGTCGGTGAAGCCGACCACCACCGATTCGATCGATCGGTTGGCGACGCGGGCGCGTAGTTCAGCGAGTTCCATGCCGGAGATCTTTGCTCAGTCGAGTCGCCCGGCGCATGCGGCCTCGAAGATCCGGGCTGCGAACTCCCGATCGACCGGGATGGGATTGGTCGTTGCCGACGGGTCGTCGATCGCTGCGGCCGCGATTACTTCGACGGCGGCCGCGTCGACGCCGAGCTCGACGAGTGTGTCGGGAACGTCCATCGACGACCGCATCGCCACGATGTGATGGACAAAGCCGTCGAAGCCGCCCGTGATGCCCGCATAGGCCGCCAGCCGTTCGATCGTCGACTCGATCGCGGCGCGATTGGCCAACAGCACGTACGGCATCAGTGTTGCGTTGGTCATTCCGTGATGGGTGTCGAACGTCGCGCCGATCGGATGTGCCAGTGCGTGCATCGCCCCAAGTCCCTTCTGAAATGCGACGGCTCCCATGCTCGCAGCGGTGAGCATCTGGCCCCGGGCCCCAAGATCGTCGGGGGAATCGACCGCGACCGGCAGGTACTCGAGGACGAGCCGGCAACCCTCCATGCCGATCCCGTACGACATCGGATGATGAGCCGGTGAGCAGATCGCTTCGAGCGAGTGAGAGAGGGCGTCGATCCCGGTACCGACCGTGAGCGTTCGCGGCAGGCCGACCGTGAGTTCGGGATCGGCGATGACGACGGTCGGCAGCATCCGTGGGTGGAACACGACGACCTTCCGACGGCTCGTCTCGTTGATGATCAGCCCGGCTCGACCGACCTCGCTTCCGGTTCCTGCAGTGGTTGGAACGGCGATGATCGGAGCGATCGCGGTGGTGTCGGCGCGAGTCCACCAGTCTGCGACGTCTTCGAAGTCCCACAGCGGTCGACTCTGTCCGGCGTGAAAGGCCACGACCTTGCCGACGTCGAGCGCACTGCCCCCGCCGATCGCGATCACGCCGTCGTGGCCGCCTCGTCGCATCATCTCGGTTCCGGCCTCGACGTCTCGGCCGGTCGGGTTCGAGCGAAGGTCGCTGAAGACGTCGTACTCGACACCTGCATCACTGAGCAGTGAAACGATCGATCGCACCGGTAGGAGATCGACCAGACCGGGATCGGTGACGATCAGTGGCTTGGCGATGGCGGCTTCGACGCATGCATCGGCGATCTCGACGACACGGCCGACGCCGCTGCGGATCCGCGTCGGGTAGCTCCACGTAGCGTGCATGATCATCAGTCGTTCTTGGCGGTGAGGCCGCCGTCGACTGGGATGACTGCGCCCGTGATGAACGAGGCTGCAGGCAGGGCGAGGCTGAGCGTCATGTGCGCTACCTCCTCTGGCTCACCGTAACGGCGCAGCGCAGTGCGGCGACGCGCAAAGGTGTCGCGCATATCATCGGGTATTCCTTCGGTCATGCCGGTGACGATCGGGCCAGGGCAGATGACGTTAACCGTGATGCCGTGAACGCCGAGGTCGATCGCCAACGCTCTCGTGAGTCCGATCACCCCATGCTTGGCTGCGGTGTATGGCGCCATGTTGCGCTGCGCACCGATTCCTTCGGTCGACGCAATGTTGACGATGCGACCCTCCCCGCTGGCCTTCAGGTCGTCGAGGCAGGCCCGGACGATTCGCTGATGAGGGGTCAACATGACATCGAAGGCCTTGAACCATTCGTCCTCGAAGCCGGGATTTTCCACGGCGGAACCCGCGCCGATGCCGGCATTGTTGATCACGATGTCGATCGGACCGAGCTCGGCACGGATCTCGGCGACCGCAGCATCGATCGCGTCGGCGTCGGTGACGTCGAGGACGACGCCGTGCGCCGTGCCTCCGGCGGCGCGAATGCGGTCGACCACCGCCGCCACGCGCTCGGCGCCGAGGTCGGTCACGGCGACCTTCGCCCCCTCGTCAGCGAACAGGAACGCGGTCGCACGACCCATCCCTGACGCTGCGCCGGTGATGAGGACGACCTTGCCTTCGACGGAGCGGCTGCGGGTCGTGATGCGGGTCATGTCCGCTGACGGTATTCGGACTTGCGGATCTGTGCCCACTACCGTCGCCGTATGGACCTCGGACTCACACTGGGCTATTGGAACCGGGCGATGCCCACCGACCTTGTCGACTTGTTCAAGGCGGCTGATCAACTGGGCTACGACGCGGTGTGGAGCGCCGAGTCGTGGGGCTCTGATGCGTTCTCGCCACTGGTGCTCGCTGCGGCCCACACCGAAAACATCAAGCTCGGTACGGGTGTGGTGCAGCTGAGCGCCCGGACGCCGTCGGCGACGGCAATGCACGCGGTGACGCTCGACCACATCTCCAACGGTCGCGTGATCCTTGGGCTTGGCGTGTCGGGGCCACAGGTGGTCGAGGGTTGGTACGGGATGCCTTCCCGCCGACCGCTCGCCCGCACACGCGAGTACGTCGAGATTCTTCGGCGCGCGTTCGAACGTGAGGGACCGCTTGAGTTCCAGGGCGAGCACTACCAACTTCCCTACACCGGCGACGGGGCAGAAGGGCTCGGGAAACCGCTCAAGATCATGACGCACCCGCTCCGCCAGATCCCGATATGGATCGGCGCCGAAGGTCCGAAGAACGTGGCGCAGACCACCGAGATCGCCGATGGTTGGCTGCCGCTGTACTACTCGCCGTGGCGGCCGGAGGTGTACCACGAGCAGATCAAGGACCGGAAGCTCGGATTCGAGATCGGTGTCAACGTGACCTTCAAGATCCACGACGACGTCGAAGCAGCGCTCTTGCCCACGAAGGCGATATTGGCGTTCTACATCGGTGGCATGGGGGCCAAGGGGCAGAACTACCACACCAAGCTCATGGCCCGGATGGGGTTCGAGGAGCAGGCGTACAAGATCCAAGAACTCTTCATGGACGGGCGCCGCGAAGAGGCCGTGATCGAGGTCCCGACCGAGTTCGCCGATGAGATCTCGATCGTCGGCTCGGTCGAACGCATCAAAGACCGACTCCAGGCGTGGGAGGAGAGTGCCGTCACGATGATCAACGTCGCTCCTCGTTCCGTCGACGAACTGCGAATGATCGCCGAACTGGTCAAGGAGCAGTAATTACTTCAAGAGCGGCCTTGTCAAAGTTTGCTACGGTCCACGAGATGTCGTCAGAAACAGTCCCGCTCGGTCCGGCCCAGCGTCGAATCGTCGACCACCTCAAACGTTCGGGCCCCTGCACCACCGCCGCCATCGCCGACGCGCTGGGGGTCACGACCCAGGCGGTTCGGCCACCGCTCGCCGAGCTCGAAGCGCGCCGGATGGTGATCGCCGAGCCGGTCACCACCGGCGTTCGTGGGCGACCGCCACTCGGGTGGGCGCTGGCTCCGGGGGCGATGGAGCTCTTCCCTGATCGACATGGAGACCTCAGCGTCGAACTGATCGATGCCATGCGCTCGGTGCTCGACGGTGACGGGTTCGCTCGGGTTCTCGCCGAACGCGACCGCCATCTGCTTACCTCGATCGAGGCCTGCCTCCCTGCCGAGGCCGATGTCGCTGCCCGCGTTGAGCAGCTGGCTGCGATTCGCGTCGATCAGGGCTTCATGGCCGAGGTTCGTGCCGATGGTGACGACCTCCTCCTGATCGAACACCACTGTCCGGTGAGTGCTGCGGCGAGATCGTGCCGCGAGCTGTGCGACAACGAACTCGACCTCTTTCGCCAAGTGATCGGCTCTGACGTCGAGCGAACCCAGCACCTGCTTTCTGACGGCGAACGCTGCGTCTACCGGATTCGCACGCGAGGCTGAGTTGATGAGCCGATGGAACGAACGCGACGACGTCCCGCGAGGTGATGACTACGACGCTCGGTGGCGAGCGCTCGAAGCGAGCGGAGCGTCGATCCACGGCGAGGCCGACCTTCTCTGTCATCTCCTCGCCTCGGGCTCGATCCTCGATGCAGGATGTGGCACGGGGCGGGTAGCGATCGAGCTCCACCGACGCGGCTTCGACGTCGTCGGTGTCGACCTCGACCCCGGCATGCTCGACGCTGCACGGCGCAAGGAACCGGTCGTCCCGTGGGTACTCGGCGACCTAGTCGATGTCGATCTCGGCCGAACCTTCGACCTCGTCGCAATGCCAGGCAACGTGATGATCTTCGTCGCTCCTGGAACCGAGGCTGCCGTGCTCGCCAACCTCGTCCGGCACGTCGACGAAGGTGGCCTGCTCGTCGCCGGCTTCCAGTTGGGACCTGGCAAACTTGGACTCGACGATTACGACCAGTTCGCAGACCGCGCTGGGTTTACGCTCGTCGATCGCTGGTCGACCTGGGACCGGGATCCGTTCGTTGCGACTGGCGCCGACTACGCCGTCTCGGTGCACCAACGCTCGTGACCGATTCTGTCGCAGCCTCTGACGACGACCATGCCCTCGCGGCTCGGCTCGCCACCGAGACCGGCGAGATGCTGGTCGACCTGACTCGTTCCTCCGTGGCCGACCGGCGCTGGGGTGGCCTTGAGTACGAGGGTGACCGGCGAGCCCACCTTCAGATTGTCGAGGCACTCGCGGCAGAGCGTCCCGACGACGTCGTCCTCTCGGAGGAAGGCAGCGACGATCCGCGGCGTCAGGGGGCTGAGCGGGTCTGGATCGTCGATCCGCTCGACGGGTCGTCCGACTACGGCTATTCGGCCAACTGGTCGGTCCACATCGCCCTCGTCATGGACGGCGAACCGGTCGCCGGTGCGGTCGCAGTCCCGGGCTGGGGCACCACGTGGGCCACCGATCCTGCGCCCGAACCGGTACCCCACGATGTTGAATCCGGCGTAACGCCCCGCATCGTCGTCTCACGGTCGCGAAGCCGCTACGACGGCATGCGGCTCAGTCAAGGTCTCGGTGCTGATGTCTACGCCGTCGGCTCCGCGGGCGTGAAGGCGATGTCGGTGGTGCGCGGCGAGATGGATGCCTACGTCCACGGAGGCGGCCTCTACGAGTGGGACTCATGTGCACCGGTGGCGGTCGCCCGGGCCGCCGGTCTTGTGTGTTGCCACCTCGACGGCTCCGCGCTCGAGTTCAACAAGTCCGATCCATGGTCGCCGGGTCTGGTCATCGCCAGGCCCGGACTCGTCGATGACATCGTTGCGGTGATGTTCGACCGTCAATACTGAGCTCTATGCTCGTCCCGATGTCGGTGAAGGTGAAGCACCAGTCCCGCTCGGTCGAGCACCATCTCTGCGTACCCCGCGCCGAGGCGTGGCCTGCGATCGTCTCGCTGGTCGACGACCTGGCGCCACTGGAGCGGCTGTCGGTCGAGCCGCCCTGGAGACTGGCGTTCGAGATGGACACCACCGAGTCCCAACTCGAGTTCTCTCAGGGCACGTTCTTGATCCGCGACGACGGCACCGAGTGCCACGTCGCCTTCGGTCTGGTGTTCGACCCGGTGCCGTCCGACGCAGCGCTGACCGAGGTCGATCGCATTCTCGTCGACATGTCAGCCAGACTCCGCGAGCTGCCAGGTGGCTGAGTTCGCGACGGTCGACGAGTCGGCCCGCAGGGGCTGGCCGCATGGAAACGAGCAGCAGCCATACCGGTCGTGGGACCGTAAAGAAGTCGTAACATAGAGCGCCATGCGCTGTCGTCTACTGCTCGTCCTCTGCGCCACCTTCGCCCTGCTCGCTGCGTCATGCGGAGGAGGCGACCAACCCACCGACGACACGTCGGGCGACGGAACTCGCACTTCCAACGCCGATGGGGAGGTCACGGCTGGTGCTGACGCCGACAGCGATGGCAGCACCACAACTACGACCGAGGCGCCCCTTGCGCCACCGACAACCCGCGGTCCGGCGCCAATTCTCGACGTCGAACCGGTGACGTCGATCGGTGCGGTCACGATCATCGATGGCGAGCCCGCCTATCGAGGGCTGCTCGGGCAGCTCGACCCGCAGCGCAACATCGTGCAGGCCGTTGCCCTGCCTCCTGCCGACGCAGCTCCAGGCATCGCCCCCCTGACCGGCTTGCCGCTTCGCGATCCGTCGATCGCGCAGCGCCCTGCGATCGTCGCCAAGATCGACAACACCGACAAGGGACGCCCCCAAGGGGCCTTGACCCAAGCCGATGTCGTCTACGTCACCCAGATCGAAGGCGGCACGACCCGACTCGTGGCGGTGTTCCACTCACAGACACCGGCAGAGATCGGTCCGGTGCGCTCGGGGCGGACCACCGACATCGCGATCTTCCGCGGGTACAACAACCCGATCTTCGTATGGTCGGGCGCCAACATCGTCACCGGCCGGATCATCCGTCCCTACCTGATGGTCGACCTCGGTGCAGCCACGCGAGCCGAATACCGCCGTCACCCCGACCGCCCCGGGAGCTACGACCTGATGACCAGCCCCGGGGTGCTCTGGGAAATCGCCGAGACGCTCGAAGACGGCGATGCACCCCCGGTGCAGTTCGAGTACCGCACCCAGACCACCGCACACCCGGCCAGCGCCCGTGCGGCGAGTGACATTCGCATCGGCTACGCAGCTGCGAACGTCGAGTACTTCTGGGACGACGCGCTCAGCGTGTACCGACGCGTGCAGAACGGCACCCCCCATGTCGATGCCGACGAAGTCGAGGTGCGTCCGGTGAACGTCGTCGTAGCCGAGGTCGGATCGATCAGCACCGGGATGATCGACACCGCCAATAGCAGTGTCGGCGAACAGCAGTTCATCGGTTCCGGGCGCGGTTGGGTGTTCACCGATGGCCAGGTCATCGAAGTCACATGGACCAAGCCATCGCTGGCATCCGTTCCGACCTGGACGACGGCGGATGGCATTCCGGTTCCGCTGACTCCGGGGCAAACCTGGGTCGAACTCGCGCCAGCCGGCGCAACCAGCTTCGACTGATCGAGGAACGCCGTCGGGGTCGATCAGACCCGTTGGAGCAGGGTTCCAGTACCCAGTCCGCCGCCACAGCACATCGACACGATGGCGTACTTACCGCCGCTGCGTCGCAGTTCGTGCACGGCTTTGGTGGTGAGGATCGCGCCGGTACCACCGAGGGGATGACCGAGGGCGATTGCGCCGCCGTTCGGGTTGACCTTCGCGCGCTCGGCGCCGACTTCTTTCTCCCAGGCGAGTACCACCGAGGCGAACGCCTCGTTGATCTCGAAGACGTCAATGTCGTCGATCGAGAGGTCGTTGTCGGCGAGCAGCTTCTTGGTGGCGTCGATCGGGCCCGTGAGCATGAGCACTGGGTCGGTGCCTACCAAACACACGTCGACGATCTTCGCCAGCGGGGTGAGGCCAAGCTCGACAGCCTTGTCGGCAGTCATCATGAGGACCGCGCCCGCACCGTCGGACATCTGGCTCGACGTGCCAGCCGTATGAACACCATCTTCGCGAGCAACAGGCTTCAGGGATGCGAGACCCTCGACGGTCGTCTCACGGAGGCCGCCGTCGCGGGTGACGGTGATCGTGTCGCCGGTTTCCTTGCCGTCTTCGCCGAGCACAGGAACAGTGAGGGGCACGATCTGGGTGCCGAAGGCGTCCTCGTCCCAGGCCTTCGCAGCGAGCTGTTGGCTTCGAGCGCCGTAGACGTCGGCATCGTGGCGGGAGATGTCCCACTTTTCGGCGATGCGCTCGGCGCCCTCGAACTGGGTGGTGAACTCGTACTGCTCCCAGTAGCGCTTGTTCACCGGCCGACCGAAGTCCTTGTTGGCGGTCGTGGCGAACATCGGCACCCGACTCATCAGTTCGACGCCACACGCAACAGCTGAGTCGACAACGCCCGACTTGACGAGCGAGAACGCCAGATTGGTGGCCTGTTGTGACGAGCCGCACTGGGCATCGACGGTGGTGGCAGCGACCTCGAGGGGCAGCCCTGCCGCAAGCCATGCGTTGCGGGCGACGTTCATGGTCTGCATGCCGACCTGATCGACGCAGCCGCCGACCACCTGGCCGACCTGGGCCGGGTCCATGCCGGTGCGATCGAAGAGGGCCTTCTGGACGTCGCCGAGCACATTGATGGCGTGCCCGGTCGACAGCTCGCCGTTGCGTCGCCCGACCGGGCTCCGAACAGCATCGACGATCACAACGTCACGTTCACTCATGAACGTGAGCGTAGGTGAGGTCAGCGGACCTCGGCGATCTCGTAGGTGACGGTGCCGCGACCGAGCTGGCCCTTCCCAACCGCCTGGACCGCGTTGAGCCAGGTGTAGCGCTCATCACCGGTCTCGAACCGCGGCGCGATGTAGATCGGGTTCGAACCGGGTCCCGACGACCACTCGGCGCGCCCGCCGTAGGTCACATAGATCAGCGCTCCGTCATCGGTCTCGATCACGACTCGAACATCGAGGGTGGCGATGCCGCTGGCGTCGGTGAGCATCCAATCAGCGGCGTTGGACCCTTTCACCGTGCCGTTGACACGTTCGCCCGAAACGGTTCCCCCCGAGACATCGGCCACGGTACGAATTCCTGATGGTCCGGCCCCGATCACATGAACATCAGCGAGGGACGCTTCGAGCGTGCAGAGTGGGATCAGTTCCATGCGGCGCAACGGTACTTCACCTGCAACGATGGGTTCCATGAGCGACGCCGTGCCCCCTGATCGAATCGTGTTTCGCACCTGTCCGCTCTGCGAGGCCACCTGTGGCCTCCAGATTGAGATCGAGGACGGTGCGGTGAAGCGCATCCGTGGAGACCAGGACGACGTCTTCTCGAAGGGCTTCATCTGCCCGAAGGGATCGACGCTCAAACAGCTCTACGAGGATCCGGATCGTCTTCGTAAACCGGTCGTGCGGCGAGGATTCAATGCCGCCGGGGCACCGATTTTCGACGAGGTCGAGTGGGACGAGGCGTTCGCTGTCGTTGCAGAAAAACTCGCCGCCGTCCGCGAGGCCCACGGCAACGAAGCCGTCGGCGTCTATCTCGGAAACCCCAATGCCCACAATCTCGGCTGGAATACCCACTCGCGTATCTTCCTCAAGTCGATCGGCAGCCGTTCGATGTTCTCGGCGAGCACAGTCGACCAGATGCCCAGACACGTCGCATCGGGCTACCTGTACGGCAATGGGCTCCGCATGCCGGTCCCCGACATGGACCGCACCGATCTTCTGGTCCTGCTCGGGACCAACCCGTTCGTGTCAAACGGCAGCATCTGCACCGCTCCGGGCTACCCCGATCGCATCGAGGCGGTGAGCGCACGAGGCGGCCGCGTGATCGTGATCGACCCTGCTCGTACACGCACCGCCGAAGCTGCCGACCAGCACATCCGTATCCGTCCCGGCACTGATGCGGTCCTGCTCGCGGCGCTCGCCCATCACCTGATCGCTACCGACCAGGTCTCGATGGGTCGGGTCGCAGCGTTCGTCGATGGATTCGATCAGCTCCACGCCGCGGTCGAACCGTTCTCGCCCGACGCGGCAGCGACGATCACCGGTATCGACGCCAACACGATCCGAGCATTGGCCGACGAGATCGCGGCCGCTGCGACTGCAGCGGTACACGGCAGGATCGGTACCACCACCGTCGAGTTCGGCACGCTCACCACCTGGCTGATCGACGTCATTGCAATCCTCACCGGCAACCTCGACGAGCCTGGCGGATCGATGTTCCCGCACTCAGCCGTGGAGCGGGTTCGACCCAACCGCAAAGGTCGCCCCTACCGGGTCGGCCGGTGGAGCAGTCGGGTCAACGGCAACCCTGAAGTCCAAGGCGAACTTCCGGTCGGTGATCTGCCCGATGAGATCCTCGAACCTGGCGATGGCCAGCTCAAGATGATGTTCACCGTCGCCGGCAACCCGGTCCTGTCTTGCCCTGACGGTGACCGAATGGACGAGGCCTTCGCGTCACTTGAGGCGATGGTCAGCGTCGACATCTACCTGAACGAGACGACACGCCATGCCGATGTGATCCTTCCGCCGGGTTCACCGCTCGAGAAGGACCACTTCGACATCGGCTTCTACAACCTGTCGATCCGCAACGTTGCGAACTTCTCGCCCGTGGTGTTCGAAACGGACCAACCCGGTGAGGACGACATCATCGCCCGTCTCTCGATGATCGTGGCGGGCATGGGTGAAAGCGATCCGAACGTCGTTCACGATCAGCTCGTCCGTCAGATCCTTGGCAACGACGTGCGCGCCGAAGGCAGTCCGGTCGAAGGACGCAACGAAGACCAGCTGGCTGCCATGATCACCGGTGAGAGCGGAGCCGAACGGGTCCTTGACGCGCTGATTCGAACCGGGCCGTACGGGGACGGCTTCGGTGCCAACCCCGACGGCTTGTCGGTCGAAAAGCTCCGCACCAATCCTCATGGCATCGATCTCGGACCACTCGGGCCTCGCCTCCCAGCCGCCTTGGACACGGAAGAGAAACGGATTGATCTGTGGGCTGGTCCGTTCCTTGACGAGCTCGCTCGCCTCGAAGCGCGCGCCGTCGAATGGGCAGCCGATGACCGGCTTCGCCTCATAGGACGACGCCACCTGCGGTCGAACAACTCCTGGATGCACAACGTCAACGTGTTGGTGAAGGGCAAGCCTCGTTGCACGCTGCAGGTCAACCCTGCCGACGCCACCGGCCTCGGACTCATCGACGGCGGCCGAGCAGCGATCAGAAGCCGGGTCGGTGAACTCACTGTCGATGTCGAGGTCACCGACGTCATGATGCCCGGCGTCGTGTCGTTGCCGCACGGCTGGGGGCATGGACGAAGCGGTGCACGAATGACGGTGGCAGCCGCGAACGCAGGCGTGAACTCGAACGTGCTCACCGACCCAGTAGCACTCGATCCGGTTTCGGGCACAAGCGTGCTCAACGGGATTCCCGTCGAGGTCGCTCCTGCCTGACGTCCATCGCCCGGCTGAACGGCTTGTCACCGAGCGGTTGCGGCTGGACAAGGTCGTCACCGGTCGTGTCACCGCCCTCTCCGAGGCGGTCATTGCCAGCCTGCCCGAACTCGAGCAGTTCATGGACTGGGCTCGTCCCGAGATCTCGACCGCAGCCCATTTCCACGAGTTCGTCGCTCGCTCGTTGCAGGAGTGGGAGACCGACAAGAGCCACACGTTTCATGTGATCGAGAGGGCAACCGACGAATTGGTCGGTGGTTGTGCGCTGGTTCGACGGGTCGGACCAGGCGCGATCGAAATTGGCTACTGGATCCGCAGCGATCGAACTGGGCGCGGGTACGCCACCGAGGCCGCGCGTGCCTGCGTCGAGGCGGCATGGACGCTGCCCGATATCGGGCGGGTCGAGATCCGCTTCGACGCCGCCAACGTCGCCAGCGCCCGCGTCGCCGAGAAGGTTGGTGCGACCGAGATCGAGCGTCGCGACGTCGAGATCGACAATCCCGGTGAGATCGGGATTGAGGTGATCACCCAAGTCGTCAGGCCAGCTCACAGCTGACCTCGTCGCCACCCTTGGTCACCCGATAGATCCGTGACGATCGCCGGATTCGCAACGTGGCGACTCGCATGGGTCGGTCGTTTGCGCCACGCTTACGCCATGACCGAGCACGGCCTCGACCTCTCCGACGATTTCACGAGCCGCCGAGGTGCCGCCTTCGTTGTAGGCGGCAGCGGCGGACTCGGAGCTGCGATCGTCCACTCGTTTGCAGCTAGAGGGAGTGATGTTGCGTTCACCTATCTGCACAACGAGGAAGCGGCCGTCGATCTGGCCGTTTCGGTTTCCGAGTTCGGCAGGCAGGCGTGGACGATTGGCCTCGATCTTCGCAACCATGAGGGTTGCGAGCAGGCGATTGACGCGATCGCTGAGGCTGCCGGAGGGATTCACACCCTCGTGTACGCAGCCGGTCCGCATGTTCCCCAAAAGCACCTGTCAAAGGTGACGGCATCGGAGATGCGCGAGCAGCTCGACATCGACGCAGCGGGTTTCTTCGCCGTCGCCGCCCCGGCCCTGCCTCACCTCCGCCAGAGCGAAGGATCGATCGTGGCTGTCACCACTGCAGCCAACCGCCGCTATCCCGTTCGTGACGGCCTGTCATCTGTCCCGAAGGCGGCTGTCGAGGCTGCAGTGCGCGGTATCGCTGCCGAGGAAGGCCGGTTTGGCGTTCGGGCCAACATCGTCGGGCCAGGGATGTTGCTCGATGGGATGGCCGAGCGGCTCATCGCCAACGGCGACCTCGACGACACAGCGCTCGACGCGGCTCGAGCCAACATCGCGCTGCGGCGGTTCGGGTCGGCGACCGACATCGCCGAAGCGGTCTGCTTCCTCGCCTCCGAGCGGGCTCGGTTCATAACCGGCCAACACCTCGACGTCGACGGTGGCTTCACGGTGTGACGTCGCGGCGAGTACGTTGCTCGCCATGTATCCCGGAGCACACGCCGCCGCTCGCCCCGACCATCCCGCCATCGTGATGGCGGAGACGGGTGAGACCCTCACCTATGCCCAACTCGACGAACACGCGAACCGAGCGTCGAACGTCTTCCGCGACATCGGCTTGCAGCCGGGTGACCACATCGCGTTCTGTCTCGAGAACAACGTCAATTTCCTCGCGTTGTGCTGGGGGGCCATCTACGCCGGCGTGATCTACACCGCCATGAGCAGTCGACTCACCACCGAGGAGATGGCCTACATCATCGACAACTGTGGCGCGAAGGTCTTCATCACCAGCCCGCACAAGGCCGCTCAGGCTGCAGAACTCCTCGAGCAAATGCCGAACGTCGAGCTACGCCTTTCGATGGGTGGGCCGCTAGAAGGCTACGACAGCTACGAGGAGGCGATCGCCAACGCATCGCCTGAGCCGCTCAAGAACCGGGTTGCCGGGCGCGACATGCTCTACAGCTCTGGCACGACCGGCCGTCCGAAAGGGGTACTCCCGTCGACCGAACCAGCACCGCTCGAGCAGGGTGACAGCAGTGTCGCCACGCTCGGCGCGCTGCTGTTCGGCTTCAGCGAAGACAGTCGCTACCTGTCGCCGGCGCCGCTGTACCACGCTGCTCCGCTCCGCTTCAATCTCGGCATCCAAACCACGGGCGGCACGAGCTACGTGATGGAAAAGTTCGACCCCGAGGCGTACCTCCGTTTTCTCCAGGACTATCAGATCACGGTTTCGCAAGTCGTTCCCACGATGTTCGTCCGCATGCTCAAGCTCGACGATGCGGTCCGCGAGCAGTACGACGTCTCGTCGCTGCAGGCGTGTATCCACGCCGCTGCGCCTTGCCCCGTCGACGTGAAGCACAAGATGATCGACTGGTGGGGCCCGATCATCCACGAGTACTACGCAGGCACCGAAGGCAACGGGTTCGTCTATTGCAACAGCGAACAGTGGCTCGCCCACCCCGGCACCGTGGGCGTGGCGGTCACCGGCATCATCCACATCATGAGCGAAGAAGGTCAGGAGCTCCCCGTCGGGGAGGAAGGGACGATCTACTTCGAGTCCGACGCCCAATTCGAATACCACGGCGATCCGGAGAAGACGGCATCGTCACGCCTTGCGAACGGCTGGTCGACCCTTGGTGACGTCGGTCGGGTCGACGACGACGGGTTCCTGTATCTGACCGATCGCAAGGCGTACATGATCATCACCGGCGGGGTGAACGTGTACCCCCAGGAGACCGAAGACGTGCTCACCATGCACCCCAAAGTCATCGATGTCGCAGTGTTCGGCGTGCCGAACGACGATTTCGGGGAGGAAGTGAAGGCGGTGGTCCAGCCGGCCGAGATGCCGGCAGACGACGCGGCAGCTGCGGCGCTCGCTCGCGAGCTCATTGCCTACACCAAGGAACATCTGGCCGATGTGAAATGCCCCCGGTCGGTTGACTTCCGCGAGGAACTGCCGCGCCATCCGACGGGCAAGCTGTACAAGCGGCTGCTGAAAGACGAGTACTGGGCAGCTGCTGGGCGTTCGATCTGACCGGGTTCAGTTCAGACGAAGGATTCGAGCAGCGTTGTCGCGGAGAAACTTCGGCCAGACGTCGTCGTTGAACGGCACCTGCTCCATGTCACTCATGATGCGTTCGAGCGACAGACCCATCGGGAAGTAGCCGGCGTAGATGATTTTGTCGGCACCTCGGGTGTTGGCGTAGTCGATGATCGATTGCGGGTAGTACTTGGGAGCAAACGCTGAGGTCGAGTAGTGCAGGCCCGGCCATTTGAGCATGAGTTTGACCATCAGGTCGTCCCACGGCTCGCAGCCGTGCCGCGTCACGAAGACCAGTTCGGGGAAGTCATACATCACCTGATCGATCTGCTCGACCAGTTGAGGCTTCATTGGTAAGCGCGGACCCGGCACACCGGCGCAGACGAAGATCGGGACGTCGAGCTCACAGCAGGTTGCGTAAATCGGGTAGTACTTCGCGTCGCCGATGTCGACCTGCGGGGTACAACCGACTGGAAAGGTGCCAACCGCTCGAATGTCCCATTCGTCCTTGAGTCGGCGGATCTTGCGGACCTCGCCCATCACGTCATTGGGGTCGGCGTTGGCCATCGCAACGAACCGCTCGGGATGCTCGGTCAGCGCACGCTGCGATTGCTCGCTTTCGCAGCCGATGAGCCCGATCTCGATCCCAAACCGGTCCATCTCGCCCAGGGTGACCTCGATTGGATCCGTCTCTGTGCCGTACAGCTCCTTCGGCACGTTCTTGAACATGTACTCAACCGGAAACTCGAAGTTGGTCGACTCCTGGTCCTTGAGTTGGTCACGGATGAAGTCGTAGACGGCGAAGTCTCGGTCGGGAAAGCCGATCATCGTGTCGATGACACCGATTCCGGTGGGTAGAGCCATAGCGGTGACGGTACTGGGCTGTTTATCGGCCTTGCGAATGGCGCTCGGACTTCTGAGCCCGTCGACAGCTCGCGCCGTTCTGACTTCGGGACCGACAGCGAGCCCCCTAGATTGATGGCGATGACGAGTGACGACCGTTTCCGACTCGACGACGTGGCGGCCACCGCTGCCGAGTGGCGCAACGCAGTCGACGGGGTGCTCCAAGGAGCGTTGTTCGAGAAGGTACTGGTG
Organism: uncultured Acidimicrobiales bacterium; assembly: GCA_905480195.1. GTDB lineage: Bacteria > Actinomycetota > Acidimicrobiia > Acidimicrobiales > Aldehydirespiratoraceae > UBA11606. Next base: position 2,376 of record CAJQPN010000030.1, on the reverse strand, counting down.
GGCCGGACGCGTGGCGGTCTTGACATCCAACCGCTTTACGAACCGGGGTCGGCAGTCGCATTGCTTCCTGCCGATCCACATCGCGTGGCGTACGGGTGGGACATCCGCCAGCATCACGAAGCGACCCACCCAGCTGCGTGCGCAGCGAAAGTGCTGGACGACCTTGAACACGGCGTCACGTCGATCGAGCTCGGTCGCTCGGCCACCTCGTGGACGCTCGACACGTTGCGTCAGGCACTCGAGGGTGTTCTCCTCGACATCGCGCCGGTCGTACTCGCCCCGCATGCCGATCTCGATGCAGCGAAGGCACTGGTTGCATTGCTCGACGAGGGCGGCAACGCGACGGCCTGCCGCAGTTGGCTCGGACTCGACCCGATCGGCGCGTTCGCGCGCAGCGGATCGATGGCCGACATCGCGGCGTGCGCTGCCTATGCGGCATCGATCGCCACGTCGCACCCGCAGGTCGTCGCCTGCACCGTCGACACGACCCGCTACGTCGATGCAGGGGCTGACGAAGTGCAGGAACTCGGCTGGATGTTGGCGACGGGTGTTGCCATGCTCCGAGCCCTGGAGGATGCCGGACTCACGGTCGAACGTGCCGCCGCCACAATCGGCTTTCGGGTTGCGGCCGACGCCGATCAGTTCCTGACGATCGCCCGCCTGCGCGCCGCCCGCACGTTGTGGTCGGCGGTACTCGCCGCATCCGGAGCCCCTGGTGCGGCGTCAAGGTTCCATGCGGTCACGTCGGCGTCGATGTTTTCGCAGCGTGATACGGCCGTGAACATCCTGCGGTCGACCACCGCCGCTTTCGCTGCGGGGGTCGGTGGAGCTGACGCAGTGACCGTTCTGCCGTTCGACGGCTCGGATTCTGCACTCGCTCGCCGCAACGCCCGCAACATCCATCACCTGCTGATCGACGAATCCGGCATCAACCGCTTGGTCGACCCGGCTGCGGGGTCCGCTTTCGTCGAGTCGCTCACGCAGCGGCTACTCGAGGCGGGTTGGGCGGCATTCCAGGATGTCGAGGTCGCTGGCGGCATGCCGGCAGTGCTCGAATCGGGTGTCGTCGCCAACGCAACACGGGCATCGTGGGAGTTGCGTCTCGGCCAGCTCGCGACCCGACGCGAACCGGTCACTGGTGTGTCGGAGTTCCCCGACACCGGCCCGGTGGCGCCCACGGTAAAGGGCGGAGGTCACGGCGAGTTCCCAATGCGACGTCCCGCTGCTCCCTTTGAGGCGCTGCGCGACGCAGCTGATCGATCTCGGTCGGCTGGAGTCGATCCGATCGTGCATTTGGCCACCCTCGGTCCCATGGCCGAGCACACCGCACGCTCGGCGTGGATCTCCAACTTCTTGGCCGTGGGTGGGCTCTCGGTCGACGGCGGTGACGGCGACGGCGCCGCCTCACCGATCGAGGCTGCGGCGCGATTCGAGGCATCGGGGTCCTCCATTGCCGTCGTTTGTTCGTCCGATGCCGTGTACGCCGAACGCGCCGCCGCCACCGTCACAGCACTCAAGGACGCCGGCGCGTCGTTCGTGGCCCTCGCCGGGAATCCTGCTGACCTGCGGGCCGATCTCGAATCGGCCGGCGTTGATGCCTTCCTTTACCTCGGTGTCGACGTCTTGCGTGCACTCGGCGATCTTCATGAGCGACTGGGGCTCGACTGATGGGCGCAAGCGAGAAGATCGGCTGGATATTTTTCGTCGGTGGATCATTCGTCTTCACCGTCGTCGGCATCGCTACCGGCGACTGGTGGCTTGCGTTCGGTGGGGCCCTGTACTTGGTCGGATGTGCTGCGCTTTTGAACGGTGCAGCGCAACGGAGTGACGCATGAGTTCGATCCCCGACTTCTCGAGTCTGGCGCTGCCGAAGGCGGCTGCCCCACCCGCCGCCGATTCGGCTGCTGCGTGGTCCACGCCTGAAGGCATTGACATTCCTGTCTCGCTCGACGCTGCGGCCATCGCCGACCTCGGCTTCCCAGCGACCTTTCCCGGGTTGTCGCCCTTTGTTCGCGGTCCATATCCGACGATGTACGTCAACCAGCCGTGGACGATCCGTCAGTACGCCGGGTTCTCGACGGCCGAGGAATCCAACGCCTTCTATCGCCGCAACCTCGCAGCCGGCCAGAAAGGCCTCTCGATCGCATTCGACCTCGCAACCCACCGGGGATACGACTCCGACAATCCGCGGGTGACCGGTGACGTCGGTATGGCAGGGGTGGCGATCGACTCGATCCTCGACATGCGGCAACTGTTCAACGGCATCCCGCTTGATCAGATGACCGTGTCGATGACCATGAACGGTGCCGTGTTGCCGATTCTCGCTCTGTACGTCGTGGCGGCCGAGGAGCAAGGTGTCGCCCCGGCCCACCTCGC
>CAJQPN010000029.1 GCA_905480195.1 uncultured Acidimicrobiales bacterium | reverse complement strand
TCGAGCTCGGAGCCGAACGTGGCGAACGCCTCGAGCTCACGGAACTGCGCCAGGTCCAGCTTCAGGGTGCCCGCCACCGACTTCATCGACTTGATCTGGGCGGCGCCACCGACGCGGGAGACCGAGATGCCGACGTCGACGGCAGGACGGATGCCCGACTTGAACAGGTTGTCCTGGAGGAAGACCTGGCCGTCGGTGATCGAGATCACGTTGGTCGGGATGAAGGCCGACACGTCGCCAGCCTTGGTTTCGATAATCGGCAGAGCGGTCAAGGAGCCTGCACCGAGTTCATCAGAGAGCTTCGCAGCCCGCTCGAGCAGCCGAGAGTGGAGGTAGAAGACGTCGCCCGGGAACGCTTCACGCCCCGGAGGACGACGCAGCAGCAAGGACACCTGACGGTAGGCCTCCGCCTGCTTGGAGAGATCGTCGTACACGATCAGGGCGTGCTCACCGTTCTCCATCCAGTGCTGACCCATGGCGCATCCGCCATAAGGCGCAAGGAACTTGAAGGGAGCCGGGTCGGAAGCCGGTGCGACCACGACGGTCGTGTAGTCCATTGCACCCAGTTCTTCGAGCGTGGCGACCGATTGTGCGACGGTGGAGGCCTTCTGCCCGATCGCCACATAAATGCACTTCACACCCAGACCCTTCTGATTGAGGATCGTGTCGAGGGCGATGGTGGTCTTGCCGGTCTTGCGGTCGCCGATGATCAACTCGCGCTGCCCGCGACCGACTGGGATCAGCGAGTCGATCGCCTTGATCCCCGTCTGCATCGGCTCGTGGACGGGTTTACGACCAGTGATGCCGGGCGCTTGGATCTCCATGCGCCGGGGCTGGACGTTGGTCAGCGCACCCTTGCCGTCGATCGGCTCACCAAGGGGGTTGACGACCCGGCCGAGCAGGCCGTCACCGACCGGCACCGACAAGATGTCACCGGTGGCGACCACGGTCTGCCCCTCCTCGATCCCCTCGACGTCGCCGAGCACCACGGCACCGATGGAAGCTTCGTCCAAGTTCAGCGCCAGGCCGATGAGGCCGTTCTCGAAGCGAAGCATCTCGTTCACTGCGGCGTCAGGCAGGCCTGAAACCCGGGCGATACCGTCGCCGACCTCGAGCACGCGCCCGACCGTTGTCTGTTCGAGGCTGGGCTTGAAGTCATCGAGATTGCTCTGGATGGCGGCCGCGATGTCCGCCGTGTTGATCGTGAGATCCGACATGTTGTCTCTCTAGTGGTCGTACGTGTGTGAGTGAGTTAGTTGAACGATTCGCGGAGCTGTGACATCCGGCGACGCACGGACCCGTCGATCACATCATCACCGATCTCGGTAATGAGACCGCCCATGACGCTCTCGTCGATAACGACGCGGATCTCGACATCGGAACCGGTCCGGGTCTTGATGGCTTGGGCCAGACGCTGCACTTGATCGTCGCCGAGTTCGACGGCGGAGCGAACACGCGCAAGTTGACGGTTGCGACCCGCAGCACTGCGGATCATCGCCTCATCGACGATCGCCGGCAGATCGGCGCCTCGTCCGTTGGCAACCACCATCGAGACGAGGGCGGTTGTGGTTGGAGAAACCTTCGGGCCGAGGAGATCCTCCACGACGCCGATGCGGCGCTCGATCGGCAGCTGCCGGTCGCCCAGAGCTGTGAGCAGCGATTCGCTGGCCCTGGCGGCCTCAGCCACGCGGAACAGTTCGTCTTCGACGACCTCGGACGTACCCTCGGCCGCAGCAACGGCCAACAGCGCGTCGGCGTACCCGCCGATCCGGTCGTCAGCCACGGGCCACCTCTTCGATGTAGGCATCGACGAGCGCCTGCTGAGCCGCAGCATCGAGATTGCCCTGGATCACCCGTTCGGCAGCACCAACCGCGATCGAGGCGACCTCGCTGCGGAGATCGCTGATGGCCTGCGATCGCGCCGACTCGATGTCGGCGCTCGCGCGGGAACGCATCTCGGCGATCTCCTCGCTGGCCCGAGCTTGGAGGTCGGTCCGCAGCTGGTCGGCCTGTTGGCGCGCATCTTCGATGATCTGATTGGCCTCCGCCTTGGCCCCCGCAAGCGCGGCCTCGTGATCGGCCTTCACCTGCGAGGCGTCAACTTTGGCCTGCTCGGCAGCATCGAGATCGGAGGCGATCTTCGCTGCGCGATCGTCCATGGCGCCCTTCACGGCAGGGAAACCCTTCCAAGCCATGAAGCCGAACAGCACGGCGAACGCCGCGCCACCCCAGATGATTTCGTCGACCTCGGGGATGATGGGGCTCGGTGCCTCGAGGCACGACTCCATCTCCTTTTCGAGCTTCTTGAACAGCTCTTCGTCCTCCTCCACTGCGTGGAGGCTGCCGTAAGCTTCTTCTGCGTATACCGCAGCTTCGATGGCGCAGCCGCCGATCGTCTCACCTGCTGCCCCGGCAGGAGCAGCGAGGGTGACGAACGCAGCGATCGCGATACCGAACGCCCCGGCGGTACGCCGGATGGTGTGAGTCATTGCTCTGTCCTTCCTCTGCTCAGGGGAGCAGGAGGATGAAAACGACGAAGCCGATTAGGGCGAGCGCCTCGGTGAAAGCGATGCCCAGGAACATCGTGGTGCGGACCATGCCGGCCGACTCGGGCTGCCGGGCCATCGATGAGATGGCGTTACCGACGACGGTACCGATGCCGATACCGGGACCGATTGCCGCGAGGCCGTAGCCCAGACCAGCGCCGATGGCCTTGAGGCCTTCGAGCATCTCGCCCGCTCCGGTTTGCGCAAGAACGTTGAGCACTTGGGTTTCTCCTGTTTTTGAATGAGATTTCGGGGATGGGATGAACGCTGACCGCTCGGTCAGTGCTCGGGGTGCATAGACCCACCGATGTACACGGCGGTGAGAATCGTGAAGATGAAGGCCTGGAGGAACGAGACCAAGATCTCGAAGCCGGTCATGAGGATCAGCATGACGAACGGAAGAGCCGCCGCAGGTGCGAACGAGTCCCACAAGGCCGCTGACAACACGGCAAACGTGACCAGCAGGAGGTGGCCGGCGACCATGTTGGCCCAGAGCCGGATCGCGAGGGAGAAGGGACGGACGACGAAGGTCGAGACCAGTTCGATGGGCGTCACGATGATGTAGAGGAAGACCGGGACACCAGGCGGGAACAGAGAGTTCTTCAGATATCCGAAGGCACCCTGGTGCTTCACGCCTTGGAAGTTGTAGATCACCCAGACCAGCAGGGCGAGCGTGATCGGCATTGCCATGCGGGAGTTGGCCGGAAACTGCCACCCGGGAATGACCTCGGTGATGTTCGAGAAAAGGATGAAGAAGAACATCGTGGTGAGGAAGGGCATGAACTTCTTGCCGTCGGGGCCGATGGTCTGCATCACCACCGACTCTTCAACGAAGTTGATGCCGGACTCGGCCACGTGCTGCACACCAGCCGGGACGAGACGCCCGCGACGGGCACCTGCCAGCGAGAAGATCGCCATGGTGGCCACCATGGCGAAGAGGTACGTGAGCCCCACCTTGTTCAGTGCGAAGGGCGTGCCTTCGAACGCGATCGACGGCCAGTCGAACAGATGGTTGACGGGGGGGAACTCAAGAGCGAGGACGTTCATGCTGAGCGCTCCGCGGCGGGATCGGTGATGGACAAGAGATCGTGGCCGGGCTTCAGGCCGGGGAAAGCGAGCGACGCAGAAACGTGGCGCGTTTCCCAGGCAAGGAGCCCGAGGTGGGTGACCAGCAAGCTGATCGCGAACGGTGCGACTTCGAACCACCCGCTGTTGCGAATGGGTAGCACAGCCGCAGTGATAACACCAAGACGGGCGATGAATCCAAACATCACCGCTCCGAAGAGGGCCCCGGGAGAGATCCTGGCTCCCCAGGTGATCGTCGCAGCCCCGAGCAAGAAATTGACGGCGACCAGAACGAGGGCGTAGCCGGCCGACCAGGCCCCTGCACCGCCCCAGAACACGGCGCCCATCGTCACCATCAGCGGTGCAACGAGCACGGTTCGCAGGGCGAGGTCGCGAGCGATCGCCCGCTCGGGAGCGAGGTCGGCAACTCCCTCGGGAAAGGTGACGGGCCGGTCGTTCATACGCCTACCTCGCCGGTGGATCCCGAGCGGCCGTAGGTCGCTCGGCGAGCCTCGAGCTCGGCATCCATGTCGGCCGCATAGCGCGAGAACAGTCTCCAGACCTCGTAGCCGAGCACGATCAGGGTGAGCCCGAGGGTGAAAATCGGGAACGTGCCGACCTGAGAGTCGATGAACCATCCCAACATGCCGAAAAGGAAGGGAGTGACGATCAGTTCGAACGCCGAGGAAAAGGCGTCGCCCGCGCCTTCGCGCAATTTGCGTTGCTTCTCGTCGTCCACTGTCGCCTCTCCACCACGGCCGACGATGCCCCGCCGCGCTCGTGAATCAGTGCACAAGCTACCGAATGAACCCCACAGTGACAACTCCCCGACAAGGGGTCGCGACAGCACCAAAGGCATGTGCGTCAGTCGACCCAAGGGACGGCGATGTCGGCAAAGGAGACGGGGACCGGGAGCCGGGCCGAGAGCCTGTCAAGGAACGGGAGCCGGTCACGGGCCGGGAGCACGAAACGGACCTCGTCGGGCCGGTGTACCAGCAACAAATCAGCAGTATCGGGCACCAGGCTGAGTTCCACCCCGACTGCGCAGACAACCAGGGTCCGCCGCTCGCCTGAAAACGCAAGCAGTGCGGCCGCCGCCGGTCGAAGAAGGCTCGTGCGAGGTGGGATCGGCTCGACCAGCACCGGATCGCTCACACCTGCGATCGCAGGGTTGCGACGAACCATGTCGCGCAGCCAGCGCTCACGACCGATGCGATTGACCGGGTGTGCGACGGCACCGACAACACGGTGGGCGCGCACCATCTCGATCGTGTCGACAAGCGCCGGTTCGACGGGACGGCCGCCGTGCAGCAGCGCCCCCGCCTCACGGTCGAAGCGGCCGACGCCGACCTCGAAGGTCGAGCCAGTCGGGCCCGTCACGACCCGACCGACCTCAAGCCCGGCGACCTCGGCGCGCACAATGCCGTCCTCCACCACCATCTCCGCACCGCTTCGCTCGATCATTGCAACAAGCGGCGCACTATCGTCGGGCACGGGGTGCGGGTCCTCGACCAGTGCTGGTTCGGCAGGCCGAACCTCGGATCCAACGAGTTGGTGGACGACCAATTCGGGAGCGAGCACGGCCGCACGCCGAGCGTGGATACCGGAGTGGTGTTCGACGACCAGATGCACGGTTGCCATCGGGTTCCGGTCGAGCCACACGAGAGCGCCGCCGAGCACCGACAAGTCGTCAACCGACGACACGATGACCGCAGTTGCAGCGGTGGGATCGCCGACACGCACGGTCACGCCGAACGGGGCGACGTCGACTGACGCCGCCTTGATATCGAGGTGAAAGTGGTCTCGAACGATTGCGAGCCCGCGAGCCCGCTCGAGCCCCGCCCGGCGGGCGGGATCGAGGCTCACGAAAGTCTCAGCTCTCTTCGCCCTCGTCCTCGGCAGGAGCGGCCTCGGTCTTCTTGCGACGGCCGTACCGCTTCTCGAAGCGCTCGACACGGCCAGCCGTGTCGACGATCTTCATCTGGCCGGTGAAGAAGGGGTGGCTCTCACTCGAGATCTCCACCTTGGCGAGCGGGTACTCGTTGCCGTCTTCCCACTTGACGGTCTCGCTGGTGGAGATGGTCGAGCGGGTGAGGAAGGACGTTCCGGCGGACATGTCCTGGAACACGACTGGGCGATACTCGGGGTGGATGTCAGACTTCATAGCGGTCTCCCAGGCTAGGAGCCAGAGGCCGTCTTGGCGACCTCGGCAAGGAATTCATCGTTGGACTTCGTCGCAGCCAGTTGCTCGAGCAACATGCCCAGACCGGCAGCCGGACCCTTCTGGTCGTTGAGTTCGCCGAGGAGTCGGCGCAACACGGCAACCTGGCCGAGTTGTGGTTCGGCAAAAAGCAGATCGTCGTGGCGAGTCGACGACACCTCGACATCGATTGCGGGATAGACACGTCGCTCGGCCAGGCTGCGGTCGAGTCGCAGCTCCATGTTGGCTGTGCCCATGAGTTCTTCGAAGATGACATCATCGGCTTGCGAACCCGAGTCGATCAGCGCAGTGGCGATGATGGTGAGCGAACCGCCCTCTTCGACCTTTCGCGCTGCGCCAAGCAACTTCTTCGATCCGAGAAGCGCAGCGGCATCGACACCTCCTGGAAGGGTCTTGCCCGACTGGGGGGTCTCGAGGTTGTAGGCCCGACAGAGGCGAGTCAGCCCGTCGAGCACGACACAGACGTCTCTGCCTTCTTCGACAAGACGCTTCGCCCGCTCGATGGTGAGTTCAGCGATGGCAACGTGCTCGTCGGTCGGCTTGTCGAATGTCGATGCGACCACCTCGGCGGTGTCGCTTGAAAGCCACCGCTTCATGTCGGTGACCTCTTCGGGACGCTCGTCGATCATGGCGACGATGAGGGTGACCTCGGGATTGTTGGCTTCGATGGAACGGATGACCTGCTTCATCACGTTTGTCTTGCCGGCTCGAGGTGGTGCCGCGATGAGCCCGCGCTGTCCTTTGCCGATTGGGGCGACGAGATCGACGATGCGAGCAACGAGGTTGTCGGGATCGTCCGCGATCTCCATGACGAGACGATCGGTGGGATGCACCGGCGTGAGGCTGTCGAAGTTCGGTCGCTTGGTGGCCTCGTCGGGGTCTCCGCCGTTGACGGTCTCGACCGAGAGCAGGGCTGGGTTCTTCTCGTTGCGGTTTGCCGGTCGAGACGGGCCGGCAATCACGTCACCCTTGCGGAGGTTGTGCTGGCGAACGAGTTTCACCGGCACGTAGGCGTCGTCGCGGCTCGGCAGATAGCCGTTCACTCGCAGGAAGCCGTAGCCCTCACTGCGGAGATCGAGGTGCCCCTGCACCGGGATCGGTTCGCCATCCCATTGTTCGTTGCCGTCGCTGCGTTCGTCGCGGTCTCGCCCCCGCCGACGGCGGCGGCGGTTGCCGGGGTCGGGTCGATCGGCGTCACTACCCTCGGTCGACCCGGTGCGAGTGCCGCCGTCGGCGGATCTGGCGTCGTCGTCCTTCGGTGCCTTCGATGAAGCAACCTCATCGGTGTCGGCTGCTTTCTCGTGCTCGGAGGCTTCTGCGAGATCGTCGCTGCCGTCGTGCTCGGTGTCATCGGCGCCGGCAGAAGCACCGTCACCGCCAGCCGCCAAGTCGAGAATGAGATCAATGATCTCGCCCTTCCGGGCGCGAGAACCCGGCCGCTTTCCGAGAGCTTCGGCGATCTGAGTCAACTCGTCGCGGTCTTTGCGCTGCAGCGTCGAACGACGCATCTCCGTGACTTCCACGGCACTCTCCTCAGGTCAGAGGCTCGGCGATCCGGATTTCCCACCCGGTCCGCATGTGTGGGGCTTGACGACCGACCGGAGTTCCGGCCCCACCCGTCGGATCCGACGGGCCGAGCGATCGACACCGAGGAGCGTACCGGCGCTTAGGCCCGACGCACCGAATCCACAAAATCTTCTACGGTTCCGAGATCGTTCGGGAGCGGAGTAACGACCTCGTCGCGGTCGAACAGATCAGCGAGATGTTCAGGTAGCTCGGGTCGGATTCCGATTGCCTGCTCGACCGCGGCCGGAAACTTGGCCGGGTGGGCGGTCGCCAAGGTGACCACCGTTTCGTCAGGCCGACGGAGCCGCCGAGTAGCCCCTACACCGACTGCCGTATGAGGGTCGATGACCATTCCGGTGGAGGCGTGGACATCCGCCATCACCTCGAGCGTCTCGGCATCGGTCAACCGGTCGCCACCAAACTCGGCGACCAAGCGCTCGTGCTGCGCAGGAGTGAGCCTGACGTGACCGTGCTCCCGGAATCCGCCGATGAGTTCGGCAGTGGCCGGTCCATTGCCGTCGAGGAGTTCGAACAGCAGCCGCTCGAGGTTCGACGAGATCTGGATGTCCATGCTCGGAGAAAGGGTCGGAACGACCGCTTCGGCGACCATCTCCGACGTCTCGATCAGGCGGGTCAGGATGTCGTTGGTGTTCGACGCCACGAAGAACCGCTCGATGGGTAGACCCATACGACGGGCGACGTGGCCGGCAAAGACGTTGCCGAAGTTGCCGGTGGGCACGGAAAACGTGGTGCGGACCTCTTGGCGATCGAGCTGCCGGACGGCCCAGACGTAGTAGACGATCTGTGCCATCACACGAGCCCAGTTGATGGAGTTCACCGCCGACAGACGAGATCGAGCACGGAAGTCTTCATCGGCGAACATCGCCTTCACGAGGTCTTGACAGTCGTCGAAGGTGCCATCGATTGCGACGGCATGCACCGTGGGCGAACCCAGCGTTGTCATCTGCCGCCGCTGGACCTCACTGGTGCGGCCCGCAGGGAAAAGGATGACCATGTCGACACGGTCGCTGTCTCGAACCGCCTCCATCGCAGCCGATCCGGTGTCACCAGAGGTGGCGCCGACAATCGTGACGCGTTCGTCGCGTCGGCGAAGCTCGTAGTCGAAAAGGTGACCGACGAGCTGCAGGGCCACATCCTTGAATGCGAGCGTTGGTCCATGGAACAGCTCGAGCAGGTAATGGCCCGGTTCGAGTTCGACCAGCGGACACACGTCGGGGTGCGAGAACGCGGCGTACGAATCAGCGACCATCACAGAGAAATCGGCTTGGTCGATGACCGGCGCCACGAACGGCGCCATCACCGCCGCTGCGAGTTCGGCATAGGACTCGAAAGAGCCATCGGGGAGAACGGGCCACGACTCGGGAACGTAGAGGCCCCCGTCGGGGGCGAGGCCACCAAGCAGTGCCTCGCTGAAGTCGATTGCCGGAGCCTTACCGCGGGAGCTGAGGTAGCGCACGGGCTTGCGATCAGGCGCCGACGACGCGGATCAATGAGTTGATGTGGTTCACCGAATCAAGGCTCCGAAGCGCGTGGAGCGTGGCACGCACATCGGCTTCGCGGCAGCTGTGGGTGATGAAGATCAACTCTGCGTCGTCGCCGAGACCGCGCTGCTCCATCGATTGGATCGAGACGGCGTGATCGCCGAAAACGGCGGCCACCTGGGCAAGCACACCGGGGCGGTCGGCAACCTCGATCGACAGGTAGTACGCGCAGGTGAGGTCATCGATGGGTCGGATACGCGCCTTGACGAGTTCACCAATCTTCGCCGACGTACCCGCAACCTTGTTCAGTGCGGCATCGATGACATCGCCGAGAACGGCGGAGGCAGTTGGATCACCGCCTGCACCTCGCCCGTAGAACATGAGGTCGCCGACAGCGTTGCCTTCGATGAACACTGCGTTGAAGCTGTCGTTCACACTCGCCAGCGGATGGTCGGCCGGGATCATCGCCGGGTGGACCCGGACAGCAACCTCCGGGGTGTCACCGCTGGTGTCACCCTCGACCACAGCGACCGCCTTGATGACATAGTCGAGTCGCTTCGCCATCTCGATGTCGGTCGAGGTGATCGACGAGATCCCTTCGTGGTAGACGTCGCCGGCTACGACACTCACACCAAACGCGATCGACGCGATGATCGCAGCCTTGGCCCCGGCGTCGTACCCCTCGACATCGGCGGTCGGGTCCGCTTCGGCGTAGCCGAGCTGCTGCGCACCAGCAAGGGCATCGGCGTAGGCAGCACCGTGCTGTGCCATCTGGGTGAGGATGTAATTGGTGGTGCCGTTGACGATGCCCATCACCCGAGCGACATCCTCTCCCACGAGTGACTCACGCAACGGGCGGATCAGGGGGATACCGCCGGCAACAGCCGCTTCGAACAACAAGTCGACCCCATTGGCTGCGGCGGCGGCGTAGAGCTCAGCACCATGGTTGGCCAGCAGTTCTTTGTTGCCTGTCACGACCGGCTTCCCCGCCCCGAGGGCGAGTGTGATGAGTTCACGAGCCGGTTCGATTCCGCCGATCAACTCGACGACGAGATCCACCTCAGGGTTCTCGATGACTGCACGCGTGTCCGTCGTGAGCAGATCGGGGTTCGAAACATGGTCACGGTGCTTTGCCACGGAGCGCACAGCGATCGCACCAACCCGCAGGTCGATCCCCGTGCGGGCCGCTATGGCGTCACGCCGCTTCTCAAGCAGGTCGGCGAAGGCACCGCCGACGTTGCCGCATCCGAGCAGTCCGATCGTGAGTTGGGTCACGGCGAGGAGCGTAGCGGCCGACGGCCGGTGGCCGATCAGCTTTCGTCACCCGAACAGCCACAGGGCGGTGGCCAGGTCAGGTGTCGAACCGTGTGAGATCGTCAAAGGTTTGGCGCCGAACAACGAGTCGGGCCTCACCATTGCGGACGAACACGACGGGAGGACGCAGCACCATGTTGTAGTTCGAGCCCATGGAATGACCGTAGGCACCGGTGACCGGGGTGGCGAGGACATCGCCGACGACGATGTCGGCCGGCACCAGTCCTTCCCGAACGAGAATGTCACCCGACTCACAATGCTTGCCGACGACCGTGACGCGCTTCGTCCGGTCGGCACCGACATCGCGAGGAAGGAAGGTCTCGTAACCCGACCCGTAGAGGACTGGGCGCGGATTGTCGCTCATACCGCCGTCGACCGCGACATAGGTGCGAATACCGGGCAGGTCCTTGATGGTGCCGACTGTGTAGAGCGTGATCGCTGCGGCAGCTGCGATCGAACGACCCGGCTCGGCGGTGATGCGAGCGCTGACCCCCGCCTCAACACAGGCATCGCGAACGACCCTGCCCCACTCAGCGATCGTCGGTGCCCGTTCGTCCTCGACGTAGGGCACGCCGAGTCCGCCCCCGACCGACAGTTCCTCGAACTCGTGGTTGAGGGCGATCTCACCAATGACACCGGCGGCCTTGCCGAGTGAACCAACTGCGAACACCTGGCTCCCGATGTGCGCATGGATCCCAACGAGATCGACCGATGCCGCCGAGCGAGCCCGTTCGATGGCAACTTCTGCAGCCCCCGACGAAACGCCAAAACCGAACTTCGAGTCGTCCTGTCCCGTCGAGATGTAGTCGTGAGTCTCGGCCTTGATTCCCGGGGTGAGCCGCAGCAGCACCTTCGGGGTAACACCGGTTTCGGCGTGGAGCTGATCGAGCCGATCGAGCTCATCAAAGCTGTCGACCACGATTCGATGTACCCCCGCCTCGACCCCCATCCGAAGCTCGGCATATGACTTGTTGTTGCCGTGCAGGACGAGTTTGTCGGCCGGCACCCCGGCGACAAGCGCAACGTGAAGTTCGCCGCCGGTGGCGACATAGGTGCATCCCCTCCTCGTAGGCGAGCTGAGCCATCGCTTCACACAAGAACGCCTTGGTGGCATAGGCAACGCCCGGGCCGAAGGCATCGACCGCTTCGCGACACCGGTCGCGAAGGTGCTGTTCGTCGTAGACGAATGCGGGCGTACCGAACTCGGCTGCAAGATCGAGGACATTGCAGCCACCGATGTGGAGGACTCCGCTGAGGACCTCGGCCGAATCAGGCAGCAGACGGGTGGGAAGCGGCCGCACGTCCTACATCGACTCCGGAGCCGAAACGCCTAGCAGGTCGAGCGCAATTTGGAGACCGACCTGCGAGGCCGCAACGAGGGCGAGACGAGCCTGGGTGAGCGCAGCCGACACACCGTCGCCCATCACATAGCAGTCGTGGTAGAAGCCGTGCAGCGCAGCGGCCTGCTCCCGAGCCCATGCGGCCACCCGGTGGGGGGCATTGTCGATGCAGGCGATCCGCACGATGTCGGGAAGCTCCTGAAGGCTCCGAAGCAGAGCGAGCTCGCGTTCGTTCACCAGCAACGCCCGGTCGACCGCCGCCAAGGGCGCTCGCTCGACCCCAGCCTCCTCTGCCTTGGCGAGAATCGAACAGATCCGAGCGTGGGCGTACTGCACGTAGAAGACCGGATTCTCCATCCCTTGGTTTGCAACCTCGTCGAGATCGAAGGTCTGCCGGGAGTCGACGGATTGCATCAGGTAGGTGAACCGGGCTGCGTCAGGCCCGACCTCGGCGATGATGTCGTCAAGATCGATCTGGTTGCCGGACCGGCCCGACATTTTCATCGGCTCGCCGTCCTTCACGAAATCGACCATCTGGGTGATGGCGATCTCCAGTTCGTCAGGGTCGTGGCCGAGCAACTGCATCGCCGCCTTCATACGAGCGACGTAGCCGTGGTGATCGGCGCCCCACACGTTGAACAGCGCGTCGGATCGTTCGAACTTGTTGCGGTGATAGGCGATGTCCGGCGTGAGGTAGGTGAGGTCGCCGTCGCTCTTGACGAGAACCCGATCCTTGTCATCACCGAAGTCGGTCGAGCGCAGCCACACTGCACCGTCCTGTTCGAAAACGGCGTTGCGTTCACGCAGGTCGTCCATCGCTGCGTCGATCGCACCGCTCGCGACGAGGGAGCGCTCGCTGAACCAGATCTCGTGATGGATACCGAGCGTCTCGAGCGTGGCTGCGTGGCTCGTCTTGCCACGTTCGAGTCCCCACTCGAGCGGGTCGGCGTCGGCGGGCATCTCGGCTGCCCACTCATGGACGTACTCGCCCTGATACCCGTCCTCGGGAATCGGCTCACCCGCCTTGGACGCGGCGAGGGAGTTGGCATAGTTGGTCATCTGCACACCACGGTCGTTGATGTACGTCTCCCGAGTGACCCTGAAACCGCAGCGCTCCTTCAGGCGAGCAATCGAGTCGCCGTAGCAGGCACCGCGACCATGCCCTGCGTGCAACGGCTTGTTCGGGTTTGCGCTGACGAACTCCACATTCACGTGCACCCCATTACCGAGATCGGGGCGCGCGTAGCCGTCGACACCTTGGTCGATCACGTCGACCAAGGTGTCGTGGAGCCAAGAGTCGGCAAGGCGGAAGTTGACGAAACCGGGCCCTGCGATCTCTACGCCGGTTACGTGAGCCGGCAGGTCGGTGCTGAGTGCGTCGACGAGAGCCTGCCCGAGTTCGCGAGGACTCTTTCCTGTCGTCTTGGCGGTGGCGAGCGCCACGTTCGAGGACCAGTCGCCGTGATCGAGGTTCGCAGGACGCTCGAGCGCTATCTCGTCGGGAACCGGATCGACACCGGCTCGGACAAGCGCGTTCCGTAATGCATCACGAAGGTGATCTCGTACGTCCATGGAGGCTCGATGCTACCGCCGCGCCCTCGTTGTCCGAGTGAGGTTTGGGGGTAGGGTGACGCCGCCCCCACCCTTGGGGCACGCCCTCGTAGCTCAGCGGATAGAGCATCGGCCTCCGGAGCCGTGTGCGCAGGTTCGAGTCCTGCCGAGGGCGCTGAAATGCGCGTTTCGCCCACCTGGCCTCCTCGGCCCGCTCCAGTTCGCCTCAAGTCGGCCGACGGGTACGGCGACAGGAGAAGACTGTGACGACCGTTCCCCATCGACCGATCCGCCTGGAATGGCGAGACGACACCCGAGCACGCTGGCAACCGCTCAAACCGGAGTTCGCAGCGGCGGTCAATGCGTTGTCACTCGGGATGCCCTACGGCGAGCCGTACGTGATGAAGGCCGTGCGCGACGCGCTCCCTGAGATCCACGACGACGTACTCGAGCGTGAGGTACAGGCCTACCTGGAGCAGGAACGAGAACACAGCAAGCAGCATCGACGCTTCAACGAACTCCTCGTCGCCCAACATCCGGCGCTTCGCCACGTCGAACGGTGGCTGAAGTGGAGCTACGGCTTTCTCACCCGCCGTATGGGCCGCAAGTTCGCAATCTCTTACGCTGCGGGTTTCGAAGCCACAGCATTCGCAGCAGCTCGGTGGATGGACAGCAACCGCCACGAGCTGTTCCGCGGGGCCGATCCCGAACCAGCCACTTTGGTGCTCTGGCACCTCGCCGAGGAGGTCGAACACAAGACGGTCGCCCACGACGTCTGGGCCGCGGTAGACGGCAGTCGCCTTCGCTATGCCACGGCAATGGCAGTGTGCTTCGTGATGCTCGTCTGGTTCATCTTTTGCGGGGTGATGGTGCAGCTGACCGCCTGGCGTCGGGTACTCAGCCCCGTGGCGTGGTTCCGTCTCTGGAAGTGGGGCCTTGGCTTCGCCTCCGAGGTCGTGCCGACCATGGCGGTCACCCTCTTGCGCTCGCACGATCCCAGGAAACAGGCCAACCCGTCGTGGATGCCGCTCTGGCTCGCGGCCTACGACGAGGAGGCGAACACCATCCCGTCCTGGGACGCCCCCCTCGACGCCTACCTGCACCGTGATCTCGCTGCGAAAACCCCTGCACCGATCGGACAAGACGAGGTGCTGGAGAATCTGATCGCAAACGGATCGCAACGATCCTGAGCTTGCTGTCTGGCCCTGCGAGCCGCTCAGTCCCCGTTCTCACAACGACATCGCGAAGGCAACGGCGGGCCGAAATGTCGACGAGCTGGCGCTCGGGCCGCTCCTCCGGCCACGATGCTGCAACGAAGCCCAAGGCCCAGGAGCAATGACGATGTCGATCAGACCCGTGAACGAGATGGTCGAGGAAGCCAAGCAGCACCTCGACAACCTCTCTCCCACCGAGGCCAAGCGCCGCGTTGACGACGAAGGTGCACTCATCATCGACATCCGCGACGTTCGCGAGGTCCAGCGCACGGGAGCGATGGCCGGGTCGAACCACTCACCCCGCGGCATGCTCGAGTTCTGGTTCGACCCATCCTCGCCGTATGCAAAGGCCGTCTTCCAAGAAGACCGCGAGTTCATCTTGTGCTGTGCGGCGGGTTGGCGATCCGCGCTCGCAGCCAAGACCCTTCTCGACATGGGCGTGCCTCGGATCAGCCACATCGAGACCGGCTTCGCCGGGTGGGAATCCGACGGGCTCCCGGTTGTTGCCTACGACGAGTTCCGAGGGCGCTAGGTTCGCCCTATGGCCGTCACCGAAGCTGCTCCCCCTGCCAAGAAAGAGCGTTGGACCTACCAGTGGAAAGAACTCCACGACGAGGTAATCACCAGCGGACTCTGCACCGGTTGTGCTGGCTGTGTCATCAGTTGCCCGCACGATGTGATCGGCTACGAACACGAGCCCGGCGCCTACAAGCCGTTCCACCTCGAAGACGAACTCGGTGAATCAGACTGCATTCACGGCCAGAAGGGTTGCACCTCCTGCACCCGGGCCTGCCCTCGGTTCCGCATGTGGGAGCCCGAGGCCGACAAGCACCTCCACGGTCGCGAGCGAGAACCCGGTGAGGTGTCGGGCATCTACTCCGACATCCTTTTGGCCCGAGCGAGCGACGACTTCGTCTACGAGACGGGCCAGGACGGTGGCCTCGTGTCAGCGATGCTCATCTGGCTGCTCGAGAACGACATCATCGATGGAGCGCTCACCTCCGGCGTCGAAAACCTGCCCAACGGCGAGCCAGGCTGGAAGGCGTTCCCGATGGTTGCCACCAACCGGGACGAGGTGCTTCGTGGTGCCGGCAGCCGCTACACGTACTCGGCCAACACAATGGCGTTTGGCGAGGCCAAAGAGAGGGGTCTCGAACGCCTTGCGCTCGTCGGTATGAGCTGCCAGACCTCGGTCGCCCCGGTCATGTGGCACCGCAAGATCGGCAAGGTGTCGAAACCGTTCAAGCTCAATATCGGACTGCTCTGCTCCAAGTCGTTCGACGACGCACTCTTCGACGAGCTCTTCGAGGTCAAGTACGGCCTCAAGAAGGAGAACATCGCGAAAATGAACATCAAGGGCGTGTTCCAGATCTGGACCAAGGACGGGGAGTACCACGAGATCAACCTCAAGGAGTGCCACGCCTGGACCCGTGAGGGCTGCACCCTGTGCCCCGACTTTGCAGCCGAGCACGCCGACATCTCCACCGGTGGTATCGGAAACGAGACCGACTGGACGCTGACGATCGTGCGCACCGAACTCGGTCGGGCGGTCATCGATGCCATGGTGAAAGACGGCGTCCTCGACACCCGCCCCGGTGACGACGACCCTGGAGCAATTGCGCTCATGCACCGACTCGCCGAGAACAGTCGCAGGCGCTGGCCCGAGTGGGCGGCAGGTGAAGCCCGAGTCGGCCTCTCGTAGCCGACGACGGTTGGCTCGCTGCGGCGGGGAGTGCCCGGCGGCTTCGCTATGGTCATCAGATGGACATCGAATTTTGGGTCGACCCGGCTTGACCGTGGTGCTGGGTGACGGCCCGTTGGGTCGTCGATGAAGTGCAGAGCGAGCGTGACGTCGACGTCACGTGGCAACCGATCAGCCTGTTACTGAAAAACGAACCGCCAGAGGGCAGTCGGTACCACACCGGAGTGTTGGCGACCTTCAAGATGCTGCGCGTTATGGAGTCGGTGCGCGCGACCGAGGGAAACGACGGCGTGTTCGCGCTGTACTGGGAGCTCGGCACGCGCATCCATCACGACGGTGAACGCGACTTCGACATCGTCGATGCCCTCGTGTCCGCGGGCTTGCCGGTATCGCACGCTGCGGCATTCGACGACGAGTCGTTCGATGCCGAGATCCGTCGTCGGCACGACGCAGGTCTCGAACTCGTCGGTGACGACGTCGGCACGCCCATCATCGCGCTGGACGGCGCCGACGGCACTCGTCAGGGCATCTTCGGCCCGGTCATCACCCGCGTGCCCAGCAAGGAAGACAGCCTCACGCTATGGGATGCCATGGTTGCGATCATGGGCGTTGACGGCTTCTGGGAACTCAAACGTACCCGCACCGAGCGGCCCGAGTTCGGCGACCGTCCTTCGTGAGTGAAGCCCCCACCGTCTGGGATGGACTGGATCGCTCCATCAAGGACCTCCTCGAACCGAAGGTCATCGAGGACGCCGACGATCGCTGTGTTCTGCGGTTTGACCCGCAGCCCGAGTGGACTATCGGCGGCGGCGTCGTGCAGGGCGGCATCGTTGTCGCAATGCTCGACATGGCGATGGCGATGGCGGCAAATGGTCTTTCGACGGCCTCGATCACCGTCGAGATCCTGCGTCCGGCGATCGGACCCGTCACCTCGACCGGCGTCGTCGACAAGCGCGGTCGCCGCTTGCTCTTCGCCAGCGGCGAACTGCACGACGAAGCGGGTCGCTTGGTCGCTCGAGGCACGCAGACAGCAGTTCCCTACGACTGATGCGAGGGTGGTTCGTCGAGGAGAAGGGTGCGGCGCGATTCACTTCGGACCTGTCTGACCCGGCCCTCAGAGCCGGTGAGATGATCGTGCAGGTCGAGGCTGCTGCAGCGAACTTCGCCGATCGGCTCCTGATCGACGGCAAACATCAGATCCGGCCCCGACGGCCCTTTGTCGCCGGGCTCGAGGTCGCTGGCATCGTCGTCGAATCCGATGCCGTTGATCATCCCGTCGGCTCGCTGGTGGCCGGGCTCGTCGAGCCAGGCTCCGGAAGCTGGGCCGAACGCTGCCGTTGCTCACCCCGAGGCGTCATCGCGGTTCCACCCGCCCTCGACCTGGTCGATGTCGTTGCGATCAACCTCAACGCCCAGACAGCGTGGATCAGCCTGCACCACCGTGCGCGAGTCGAGCCCGGCGAAATCGTCGTCGTTCACGCCGCCGCCGGAGGGGTCGGCACGATGGCCGTGCAACTCGCAGTGGCCGCAGGTGCCCGGGTGTTCGCTACCTGCTCGGCGACAAAGATGGCCACCCCACAGCGACTCGGTGCCGAGGTCGTGGTCGATAACCGGTCCGACGACTGGCACAAGATCCTCGCCGAAGCCGCCCCTGACGGAGTCGATGTCGTGATCGATCCTGTAGGGGGCGACGTGTTTGAACGGTCACTCAAGCTTCTGCGATTCGAGGGCCGTCTGGTGTCGGTCGGGTTCACATCGGGCGTCCTTTCGTCGATGCCCGCGAACTATGCGTTGGTAAAGAACCTCTCACTGATGGGCGTGTTCTGGGAGCCGTACGCCGAGCAACGTCGCGATGTCGTCGACCGTGCTGCGAGGAAGATCTTCGATCTCCACCGTGGCGATGCGCTTGACGCGTGCGTGACGGTCGTCGACCACATGGAGAGCGCACTGCGCCGAGTGGATGATGTGGCCGCCGGCCGCACGACCGGCAAGACCGTTCTCGTCTGGGGAGACCGGCGTCTGGGCTGACTTGTCGGTCAGTCGTTCGATCCGAGTACCCGACCCGGCCTGCGGCTAGAGGACCTCGTCGAGGACCTGACAGGCCCGTGCCATCTCTTCGGCGGTGTTGTAGTGCACCGCCGACAGACGAACCACGCCGTCGTCTAGGTCGAGTCCGAGAGCCCCGAGCAGCCGGTGGGCGTAGAAGTTGCCGTGCCCACACGAGATGCGAGCGGCGATCAGGGCCTCGTATACCGATGCCGATGAGCGCTTGGTCGTGTGGAACGAGATGGTCGGGGCGCGGACCGAGTGGTCGGCGCTGCGGGCCCCCACAAGCGTCACGTCGTCCTTCGTCTCCAACAGATCGAGCACGGGGGCCATCAGCGTCTCTTCGTGCTCCCCGAAGAGTTCGAACAGCGCCTTTGCTCGGTCGAGACGAACGGGCGCATCGATCCCGTGGGCCGCTGCGACAACGTCGTAGTAGTCGGCCACCCCGGCAGCCGCTCCGATCATGGCGTGATCAGGCCCGGCCGGGGTCAGGTAGCCCTCTGGATGGCCTTCCTTGAAGTAATGGCCCTGGTTTGTCATCTGCTCGAGCACGGATGCGCGCGTGTACATCAAGCCGACGTGCGGACCGTACGTCTTGTACATCGAGTACAGGTAAATGTCGCAGTCGAGTTCAGCGACATCCACCGCACTGTGTGGGGCATACGACACGCCGTCGACCACGATGTGACCACCAACTGCATGGATGCGATCGGCGATCGACCGAACCGGATTGATCGTCGCTGCGATGTTCGACGCATGACAGACCGCCACGAGCCGAGTGCGCTCGCTGATCAGCTCGTCGAGCGCCGATTCGTCGAGCAGCCCCGTCGCAGGATCGACCTGCCATTCCTTGACCGTGATGCCGCTGTCGGCAAGGCGACGCCACGCGCCCTGGTTGGCCTCGTGGTCCTGATCGGTGACAACGATCTCGTCACCCTCGTCCCACAGCGGACGCATCGCCTTGGCAAGGACGTAGGTGTTCTGGCTGGTCGAGGGACCGAAGTGGATCTCGTGTTCACGACAGTTGAACAGTTCGGCCATAACGAGGCGCGCACGATCCATCGCTTCGGTAGCGGCGACCGAGGGGCCGAACCCCCAGCGGGGTTGGCACTTGGCATGGGCGAACAGGTCGGTGACGAGGTCGACCACCTGCACCGGGCAGTAGCTGCCCCCGGCGTTCTCGAGATGCGCCCACGAGGCGGTGTCAGGATTCGCGAACGACGGGAATTGCGCGCGAACGATGTCGAGATCAAGGGTCGTCATGTCGGGCACGCTAGTACCCGGTCGGGATCAGGGAGCAGCCTGAGAGACGCAGAGATTGAGAACAGCCTCTACCTCGGCAGGAATATCTTCCGGATCGCTTCGAAGACCTGCCTCGAAGTCCTTGAACGCCTGGAAATCCTGGCCTTCGACCGCATCGGCCACATCGACGATTCTGGTGCCTTCGACGAAGACACCGCCGAAGATCTCGACAATCTCCTCGAACGCGCACTCGCAGTAGGCCGCTGCCTGGACCTCGTCGAACTGGAGATCGCCGCCGTCCTCGTTGGCCTCGGAGCAGGCGCGAACGAAATTGGTCTGGAGGTTGCCGTCAGCATCGGCCTCACCCCATGTCTCCGGGTCGTTGCTCGAGCCGCAACCCGCAGCGAAGACCACGAGGGCAAGCACCGCAACGACGAGGGAAAGGAAGGGTTTCTTGGAAGCCATGACAGGCGAGAGGTTAGCGGCGGTTCGGTGTGGGCCCACGTCTGTTCGTCCGAGATAACGGATCGGGCAGAGCCGATCGAACGGTCAAGGCGGCGAAGGACGCGAATGACGAAGTTCGGGGTTCCGAACCAGCACCGAACGCTCCGTCGTTGCCAACCGGATGCGAGCTATCTGGTACCCAACTCTCGGGCGCGGGCGAACACTGCGTCGAGCATGGGCTCGGTCAACCGGCCGGTGAAGGTGTTTTGCTGGCTCACGTGAAAGCTGCAAAGCAGGGTCTTTCCGTCGGCGAGCGGTACCTCGACGCCGTGACCGAATCTCGGTCGGGGTTTGACGCCCAATTCTTGACAGGCCACCTGGTAGCCGAACCCACCGAGCACGACAATCACCTTCAGTTTCTCAAGGGTTTCAAGCTCTCGCCGAAAGAACGGGCGGCACGTGTCGCGTTCGACGGTGGTCGGCTTGTTCTCGGGTGGAGCGCACTTGACCGGTGAGGTGATCCACGCTCCCCTGACCGTCAGCCCATCGCCGGTAGCGGTCGAGTCTGGCTGGTTGGCATAGCCCGCCCGGAAGAGCGCCCGGTACAACCAATCGCCGCTCCGGTCACCGGTGAACATCCGTCCGGTTCGGTTGGCACCGTGTGCCGCCGGCGCGAGCCCGACGACGAGGAGGTGTGCGTCCGGATCACCGAAGCCAGGTACACCGCGGGCCCAATATTCCTGATCGGCGTAGGCCGCGCGCTTGTCTCGTCCGACCTGCTCGCGCCACTCGACGAGGCGGGGACACGCCCGGCACTCGACGACGTCGATCGCCAGCGCATCGAGTGTTCGCTTCCGATCTCGGGAATCCACGGGCCGCAGGCTACGTTGAGCGGGCGATGGCACGACGCTCGACCACTCCAAAACCCACCCTCGTTCTCTTCGTCCGGCATGGCCAGACTCCGACCACTGGGGCGTCGCTACCCGGACGGGCGCCGAACCTGCACCTCGCCGAGAAGGGCGTCGTCCAGGCCGAAGCCGCTGCTCAGCGGATCGCAGGACTGACCGATGTCGCAGCCGTGTATGCGTCGCCGATGGAACGAACTCGCGAGACCGCCGCGCCGATCGCAAAGGCTCGAAAACTCCGCGTACGACAGGCGAAGGGCCTCATCGAATGCGACTTCGGCGACTGGACGGGCAAGAAGCTCGCCGACCTCCGCAAACTCGACGCCTGGAGGACCGTGCAGCGTTACCCGAGCGGCTTCCGATTCCCGGGCGGCGAGTCGTTTGCCGAGATGCAGTCGCGGGCGGTCGATGCGACACACGAACTCGTTGCAGCCCACCCGGGCGAAACGATCGTGGCCGTTTCGCATGCCGACATCATCAAGGCCGTCGTCGCAGCGGCCACCGGCACACACCTTGACCTCTTCCAGCGAATCGTGGTGTCGCCGTGCTCAATCACCGCGATCCTCTACACCCCGGAAGGCCCAGTCGTTCTCACCGTGAACTCCACCGGCGACGACCTCACAACACTGGCGCCGTCGTGACCGAGTCGTACTCGTTCGATGCCGTCGAGTTCTTCACCGTGGGAACGCTCGGTCCCCGCGGTGAGCGCACCTTCTACTTGCAGGGCCGAGGCGACGGGAAACTGGTGTCGTTCAAGCTCGAGAAGCAGCAGGTGATGGCGCTCGCCGACTATCTCGACCAAGTCCTCGACGATCTTCCCGAGACTGCGCTCGGCCCACCACCGGCCGACCTCAGTCTCCGAGAACCGGTCGTCTCGGCGTGGACCATCGGCGCGTTGGGGGTCGCATACGCAGATGACGAGGACCGCCTGATCGTGTTGGCGGAAGAGTTCGTGGACGACGATGACGACGTGAACGAACCAAACCACGCCCGCTTCGTTCTGCGGCGAGAGCAGGTGATCGGCCTGATCCATCGCGCCAGAGACGTCGTGTCTGCTGGCCGCGCACCCTGCGAATACTGCGGTAGTCCGCTCCAGCCCCGCAATGGCGGCTGGTGTGCCTGCAGTAACTAGACACCCATGGCCGACTCCTCTCCGAGCGACGGTAGCGAGGAATCACCATTCCTCGAACGAGAGCCAATTCCGACGGAAGCAGCACTCGAACTCCTTCAGCACGGTGAAGTAGAACTCATCGGCCGAATGCCGTACTCGTCGAACCACACCTTCCTCGTCGAGATCAACGACAGTGCCCTCCGCGCGCAAGGGATCTACAAACCACTCGCAGGTGAGCGGCCCCTCTGGGACTTTCCCGGTGGGCTCTACCAGCGCGAGGTGGCAGCGTTCGTTACGAGCGAAGCACTCGGGTGGGAAGTCGTGCCCCCGACGGTGGTTCGCAACGACCTCACCCACGGCGTTGGGTCGCTCCAACTCTTCATGCCGTGCATCTTCGAGGAGCACTACTACACGCTTCGTGAAGACACCGACCAGTACGACGATGAGTTCCGCCGGATCGCAGCGCTCGACATCGTGATCAATAACACCGATCGTAAAGCTGGTCACTGCGTCCTCGGAACCGAGGGAAAGATCTGGGCGATCGATCACGGCGTGGCGTTCCATCACGAGTTCAAGCTCCGGACCGTGATTTGGGATTTCGCTGGCGAGACGATCGACGACGACCTGTGCGACGACTTGTGGCGCTTCCTCAACGACATGCCCGCCGAGTACGACGATCTTCTGAGTCCTTTCGAGCAGGACGCTGTCAAGACACGAACGACCGCGCTGAGCACGGCTCGCCGGTTTCCGCACGACGATACCGGCGGCCGTCGGTACCCCTGGCCCCTCGTCTGACCCATCGCAACCCAAATCCAGCAGGCAGACGGCGGACGGGGAGCAAAGATCAAGGGTTTTTTCGTTTGTGACCAGGAATTTTTGAAAAAAACGCCGCCCAAGCCAGCACGGAAAAATCCCCTGTGCTATGGTAGTGACATCACATCGCTTCTTCGGTTCTTCCGGAGAAGCGATGTTTGGTTTTGGACGATGGTTGGTTTTGGAGGGGTGCCGCACCCGGGGAGACCCCAAAAACGACGAAACCCCCGGCCAAGGCCGGGGGCTTGCGTCAGCGTAACGATCGATCAGCGGCTCTGCAGCGCCTCGATCAACTTGGGCATGACCTTGTGAACGTCACCCACGATGCCGAGGTCCGCAACGGCGAAAATCGGCGCCTCTGGGTCCTTGTTGATCGCGATGATGTTCTTTGACCCCTTCATGCCGACTAGGTGTTGTGTCGCTCCGGAAATACCGGCGGCGATGTACACCGTCGGCTTCACGACCTTGCCAGTCTGGCCGACCTGGTAGCTGTAGGGAACCCATCCGGCGTCGACGATGGCACGACTTGCACCAGGAGCACCACCGACCGCCTTGGCGAGATCATCGACCATGACATAGGCCTCGGGCGAACCGAGACCACGGCCGCCAGAGACCACGATTGCGGCCTCATCAAGCTTGGGGCCATCGGCCTCCTCGGCATGACTGTTCACGACCTTGGCCGCACCCACTGCACCCAAGTCAGGCACGTCGAGATCTTCAGTGTCGGCCTCGGACCCGCCAACACCTACAGCCTCGTACGACTTGGGCCGCACGAGGAAGATGCCCGGCTTCCCAGACGTGTTCTTCGTCTTGACGTCAACGGTACCGCCGAAAACCGGTTCGGAGCCGATCAAGGTCTCGTCCACCTCAAGTGCGACGACGTTGGTGATCACCGGCGTGTCGAGCTTCACCGACAGGCGCCCGGCGACATCACGGCCGTCCTGAGTGGTGCCGAGCAAAAACGCATCGGGGGCCTCGACATCTCCGGCCTCGATGGCAGCGGCCACGGCGGAAGCAATGGCAACGCCCTGGAGTCCGCCGGCAAGATCGCCGGTGCTATAAACGGTCTCGGCACCATGCTCGCCAAGCTGCTCGGCGTATTCGCCGCCATCGCCAGCCATGAAGACCTCGACCGTATCGGCGAGGCTGCGAGCGGCAGCCAGCATCTCGAGGGTGATCGAAGCGACCTCGTCGCCCGCAACTTCACCGAAAACCCAGATCTTGTCGAGTCCCATCAGAGCACCTTCAAATCGTCCAGGAAGGCAACGATGCGTTCGTGCGCATCGCCTTCATCTTCGATGACTTCACCCGCTTCACGGGCAGGAGCTACTTCGATCGACACGATTTCTTGCCCAGCACCGGCCCAACCGACCTGGCCCGCATCGATACCGAGCGCTCCGAGGTCGAGTTCATCGACCGGCTTGCTCTTCGCCGCCATGATTCCCTTGAAAGACGGATAGCGAGGCTCGACCACGCCGGCAGTCACAGAGACGAGGGCGGGCAGCGGACACTCGACCTCGTCGTAGCCCGCTTCGGTTTGGCGCTTCACCTGAGCGGCGCCACCGTCGACGGCGACCGATTTCGCGAACGTGACCGACGGGAGACCGAGAAGTTCGGCGATCTGGGCGGGGACGGTTCCCGTGTAGCCGTCAGAGGACTCGGTGGCGGCGAGGACGAGATCCGGCTCTTGACGGGCGATCGCAGCGGCGAGCACTTTTGCGGTACCGAGCGCATCGGAACCCTGGAGCGCGTCGTCACTCACGATGGTGGCGCTGGCCGCACCCATTGCGAGTGCCGTCCGCAGGCCGCTGACCTCGTTGTTCGGAGCCATCGAAACCAGGTGGACTTCGCCCTCACCAGCGGCATCGACAAGCTGCAGCGCCATTTCGACCCCGTAGGAATCCGACTCGTCGAGGATGAGCTTCGAATCCCGCTTGAGCGTCTTGGTCTCAGGGTCGAGCGCACCCGGGTCAGCTGGATCCGGGATCTGCTTCACACAGACAACAACTTTCATAGCCGAGGAGTCTGCCAGGCAGGGGCGAGAATGCCTCGTCGGGCGAACCAGATAGTTTGAGCGATCTTGCGGATCTTGCTCATCGTCAATGCAGTTGCTTCGTCGGTCACTCGCCGCCAGCGCGTCATGATCCACAAAGCGTTGTCGACCGAGCACGACGTGACGATCACCGAGACAAGTCGTCGCGGTCACGCCACCCGCCTCGCCCAATCGGCTGCACGCGAAAACTACGACCTCGTAGTCGTGCTCGGCGGTGATGGGACCGTCAACGAGGCGGCAAACGGCCTCGCCGGCACCGAGACCGCTCTCGGCGTTTTACCCGGTGGCTCCACGAATGTGTTCGCCCGAATCCTCGGGCTTCCCGACGAGTCGGTCGAGGCCGCCGGTGTTCTCCTGGACGCTCTCGGTGCGAACAACATCAACCGAGTTGGTCTGGGTTCTGTCGAGGGCCGTTATTTCCTCTTCCACTGCGGGATCGGGTTCGATGCAGCAGTCGTCGAGCAGGTGGAGCGACGCGGGCCGTGGAAACGTTGGGCCGGTCACCCACTCTTCGTGTACGCCGCGATCGACACATGGCTCCGTCGCGTCGATCGCACCAACCCACCGCTACGGATCCTCGGGCCGGACCGGGCGGAGGTCACAACCGGATTCTTCACGGTGGTCATGAACGCGAATCCCTACACGTACCTCGGCAACCGATCTCTCGAACTCATCCCAGGCCTTGGTCTTTCCGACCCACTCGCAGCGATCACGCTCGAGAAACTCGACCTGCGAACGCTCGGCTCGGTGGCCGGAAAGGCCCTCGCGCACAAGCCCCTTGATGGTTGCCTCAACCTCGACATCCGGACCGATCTCCGATCACTCGTGATCGAAGCCGACCCACCGATCCCCTACCAAGTCGACGGCGATCACCTCGGCGCGTCGAAACGGCTCCGGTTCGCCTGGACACCGAACCACCTCTCGCTCCTGACGCCACTCGACACCGAGGGCTGAGAACGCCTCCTGCTGATCACGTCGTCGGTGGGTTCCGGCGATCGATGACCTGCCGGGCGACGTCGGGCACGTCGGTGCAGATGCCATCGACGCCATAGCCGACGAGTGCCTCCATGCGTTCGGGGTCGTTCACGGTCCAGACGTTGACTTGGAGCCCCTCGTCTTGCGCTCGTTCAACCAGAGACGCCGTGACGAGCGGATCGTAGGGGTGGATCGCCGCCATCTCGTGCGCACAGGCCCGCGCGATCGCCGAAGCCGGCTCACCGATGGCGTAAAGGTACGCAAGTGGGATCGTCGGATCAACTGCACGCAAGCGGTCGAGGGTGTCGATATTGAACGAGGAGACGAGCGCCCGGTCGGGGCCGAGATAGGCGAGAACGAGGCCAGCGACGGCATCGGACACGAGATGGTCGGCGTCGTAGTCGGGGTCGGAGGGGAGGTTCTTGATCTCGATGTTCACTCCCATGCCGTGGCACTCCTCAAGGGCTTCGGCCAGGCTCGGCACGAACTCTGGCAGTTCGTCGGAGTTGAGCTGGCCCAGCATGCGGCCATCTGCAAGATGCGCGTCGTGATGAACCACGACCACGCCGTCGGCAGTGCGACGGACATCGAGTTCGACCCAGTCGGCTCCGAGCTTGCGGGCCATGCGGAAGGCGGGGAGCGTGTTCTCCTGCGCCGCCTGACGCGCACCTCGGTGCGCAATGACCATGGGAGCGGTTGCCATACGGAGATTCAAGCAGGCCAGCATCAACAACGGGAATACCCCCGCCCCAAAAAAGCCCAAAGAGAACCTGTTTCAATCAACCCTTGCGAAAAGTAGAACCGGTTTCTATTGTTGTCCCGGTCTGGGACGAGTCTCCCGGATTGCTCACAACCCAGGGGGACTTTCCGTGGCGCTCACCGCTGACGCTTTCCAGTCGACCATCGATTGGCGCAAGGACGCTCGCTGCCGCGACACGGATCCAGGGCTGTTTTTCCCGGTGGGAACCACCGGCATGGCGATCGAGCAAATCGACATCGCCAAGGCCGTTTGTCTCGAGTGCACCGCGCGGGAGGCGTGCCTCGAGTTCGCACTCTCCACGAACCAAGACACCGGTGTGTGGGGAGGTACCTCTGAGGAGGAGCGTCGCGTAATCCGCCGTCGCCGGCGCCAGGAGCGAGCGACGACGAACGCCACTGGCTGAGCAAGCGGCTAACCCACCGCCGATCCGCCTCGCGGTACACGAAGTTCGACGACGGCACCTTTCGGGGCGGCATCGGAACTCGGGCGCATCGTGAGCGTGCCCCCGAGATCCGAAACAACGAACGTCCGAACGATCGTGAGACCGAGGCCTGCGTCGCGATCGAGTGAGAATCCGTCTGGAATCCCCACTCCACCGTTACGAACCCGAATCACTACCGAACGACGGTCGGCATCGAGTTCGACGCCGATGTCGGTGGCTTCCGCGCCGGAGTGATCGATTGCGTTCTGGACGAGTTCAGCGACGGCGACCGCGAGTGGCATCGCGACCTCGCCAGGCAGTTCGCCGACTTCGCCGGTGACATCGACGCGTAGCGGTCGGTCCGGTGAACTCAAGCCTTCGGTAACGAGCCGGACGACTCGACGCACAACGGTGTCGAAATCGACCTCATCGGTGGCATCGGTGGCAAGCGTCTCGTGAACGACAGCGATAGCACCGATTCTGCGGGCACTTTGGGCTACGGCAAGGCGAGCTTCATCAGACGTGAGGCGCCGAGCCTGAAGGTGCAATAGCGACTGAATCGTTTGCAAGTTGTTCTTCACCCGGTGATGAATCTCGCGGATCGTCGTGTCTTTCGACATGAGTAACCGGTCGCGGCTTCGAAGCTCGCTGACGTCACGAAGTACTGCCAGCACACCCGTTGCCCGCCCACTCTCGACCAACGGGTGACACCGGATGACCACACTGAGATCGTTGCTGTGCTCGATCTCGGTGATCGTGCTGTGCCTGGTTTCCAGTGCGCGTCGAACAACAGCATCGTCAACGCCAACCTCGTCGAGGGTTCGCCCGGTGGGATCGGCCCAAACGCCGAGTCGATGAAGTGCCGAGACGGCATTCGGTGACGCAAACGCCACTCGACGCTCACGGTCGAGCACCAGCACACCATCACCCACCCGCGGCTCGCGAAACTCACCGGCGCGCTCTTGTTGCTCAAGGGGGAACGTCCCCTCCTCGACCATCGTGGCGAAGCGGCGCCAAAGTGTCCGGTACTCACGCTCGAGGCCGGATCGGTTGCCAGCCAGCCCGGCTTCACCTTCGCGGGTGAGGACGGCAATCGTCTCGCCGTCGTGGCGCACCGGCACATGATCGACAAGGATTTGGCGGGTACCAACCGGCGCGGCGATCCCTTCCTCGACGGTTGGATCCGTGAATCCACCCGGACCGACGATGGTGATCGGGACCTCGGTCCGGACACCGTCGGCGAACGTGCGGCCGAGCATCCTACGGGCGTCCGACGAGACGAAGGTGCCGACAGGATCGCCGCCATGAACGGTGCCACTGGTGGTCGATCGGACATGCCCCAGAACGACAAACTGCGACGCGTCGGCATCGGTGGGCGCGTAGAGCAGCAGGTCAGCGAAGGAGAGGTCGGCCGGCAGCGCCCACGAGCCCAGCAGGCGTTGCAGATGCGCGACCGATTTCGGGCTGAGCGCCGTGTGTGCCGCCGCCAGTTCGGCGAGGCTCGCCATGAGCCCAGCCGATCAGCCGAAGCCGATCGGCTTGTTCCCCTCGGGGCCAAGTTCGACGTAAGAGATGCGCGCTGCCGAGACGGCAACCTCGAGCCCCTTGTCGTCGGTGAGCCAAAGCACCGACGAGTCGCCCGAGAGCGCAGCCTCAATCGACGCCTTCAGTCCGTCTCGATCGGTGTCGTCGTCGAGCTTGAGTTGGACCTCACGGGGCGTGTCGGTCACTCCGATGCGGATATCCACGGTTGGTGTCTCCAGGGGTCAGGTTTGATCAGTTGATCTTGAGTTCAGGATGTGTGCGTTTGCTGGGCGCGTGAGCGAGCACCCACTCTGCCATTTGAGCGAAGACCTGCGACGCCTCGTTGGCCGGATCAACCGCCATGATCGGTCGACCCTGATCGGACCCTTCCCGCATCGGGATGGTCATTGGGACCCGACCGATGAGGTCGACTTCGAGACGGTCGGCGAGATCCTTGCCGCCACCGGCACCGAACAACTGGTAGTGCTTCCCGTCGTCACCGGTGAACCAAGACATGTTCTCGATGACGCCCTTCACCTCGATATTGACCTGCTGGAACATGAATGCTGAGCGCTGTGCGACCTTTTGTGCGGCCGGGTTGGGCGTCGTGACGATGTACGCCTCGCTGCGCGGCAGGAACTGGGCGAGCGACAAGGAGATATCGCCGGTGCCGGGCGGAAGATCGACCAGCAAGTAGTCGGGATCATCCCAGTAGACATCGGTGAGGAACTGTTCGAGAGCCTTGTGAAGCATGGGGCCCCGCCAGATGACCGGCTGGTCTTCTTGCGCGAAGAAACCCATCGAGATGCAACGAACCCCATGCGTTTCGGGCGGCAGGATCATGTCGTCGATGACGGTGGGCGGATGTTCGACCCCCAACATCCGCGGGATGGAGAACCCCCAGACGTCGGCATCGATCACTGCGACCGACTTGCCCTGCTGGGCAAGTGCGATGCCGAGGTTGGCGGTGACGGATGACTTGCCGACACCACCCTTGCCCGATGCGATGAGCAGAGTGCGGGTGCGGTTACCCGCCTCAGCGAAAGGGATGGCCCGACCTTCGGCGTGGCCGTGAGCGGGCTGGGAGCCTGCGGTGCCCGCCGGATTGCCGTGGACAAGCTCTCGAACGTTCGCCCGCTGCTCGTCGGTCATCACCCCAAAGTCAATGGTGACAAGATTGACGCCATCGAGCGCTTGCACGGCGTCGGAGACCTCGGTCTGGATCTGATTTCGCAATGGGCAACCGGCGATGGTGAGGTCGATACCGACCTCGACATGACCACCGTCAATCGTGGTGGATCGCACCATGCCGAGGTCGACGATGCTGCGGTGGAGTTCGGGATCCTGAACCGGACGCAAGGCATCGATGACAACGGCTTCAGTGACAGACATGGGCAGGGGGTCGCCTTCCGGTATTTCTCCTACGGCCATAGGTAGAATACCGGGGTGGATCGAGCGTCACCCATACGGGAGCTGAGTCCGACGGAGTTCGCGTCGACGGTCACGGCGATCACCGCTGCGTTTGGCGATCCAACTCGACGCGACATCTTCCTGTTCGCACACGAACACGATGCTGGCGTCACGGCAGCGGACTGTGCAACGCAATTCGACCTGCATGCGAACGTGGCTCGTCACCACCTCGACAAGCTTGCGTCAGGTGGCTACCTCGAGGTCGCGATCGCGAAGTCCGCCGGAGGCGTAGGCCGGCCGTCCAAGCGATACCGAGCCACCGAAGATGCTGTGCATCTGGCCGTCAACGTCCGCCAAGACGACATCCTGGTGGCGTTGCTCGGCCGAGCGTTGGCACTTTTGCCTGCCGATGTCGCAGAGCAGATGGCTGAGGAAGTGGGCCAGGAGTACGGGAAGGCGATGGCTGAGTCACTCGAACCCGCCGCCACCCATCGATCGTTCCAAGGAGCCCTTCATGCTGTCGCCGACGCCTTGTCCGCGCACGGGTTCGCAGCCCGCGCCGAACAGGTCGATGGCGACCAGCTCCGCATCGTCGCCGAGCACTGCCCGTTCGGCGACGCTGTCGTCGAGCACCCCGTCATCTGCGCGGTCGACCGCGGCATCGTGAAGGGCATGCTCAACCAGCTCGTCGGACCGAGCGGTGCCGATACGGCGTCGTCGCTGGCCCAGGGCGACGACATCTGTGTCACGCACGTCACGCTCTAGCCGGACCGTACCTCCGGCTGTCGAAGCCGCCTGCGACTACGGTCTTGCCGGTGACCTTCCATCTCGTGCGGCATGCGAGTGCCGGACACCGCAGTGTCGCGGAAGATGGCGACGACCTCGCGCGTCCACTTGACGAGCGAGGCCGGGCTCAGGCCGAGGCGCTGGTGAAATTCTTCACCGATGTGCCGCTGCGGGCGATCTGGTCATCGATGGCGACCCGATGTGTTCAGACCGTCACCCCACTGGCCACGGATCGACACCTGGTCGTCGAGGAGCGCCACGAACTCACCGAGGGTGCCCGATCGGTCCTCCTGCTCGAAATGCTTCGCAAGGAGACCCTGCTCGATGGCGATGTCGTCATGTGTAGCCACGGCGACCTCATCCCGGAGGTCCTCAACCGTCTCCTCCGCGAGGGGATGAGTGTCATCGGCAGCCGTGGGTGCGAAAAGGGTTCGGTCTGGAGCCTCGAAACACGGGGTCGCGACATCGTGAGTGGCACGTACACGGCGGCCCCATAGCCGCCGAGTTCCGCGGGCTAGGGATCGGGAATGACCCGGATCGACGAGTAACACATCTCGTCAACCGTGCCCTCGTTCCATGTCACGTACCGGGGCTCGTCCAAATGGACGAGCGAGCGATCCCACCAACACTCGAATCGGACGATGTCGCCCCGCTCGATCCGGATGTCGTCAACCGGCATGTAGTTGAGCTGCCACTCGAAGCTCCACACCGGAATGTCGAGGAGCACGATCTCATCGGGCGTGTCCGGGTGAAGTGTCATTCGATACGCCTTACCAAACTCGTGCATGTGGCCGAGCACCGAGAAGATCGTTCCGGTGTGGCGGGCATTGAGATCACACGCGCTGTGAGCCACCGTGCCGTCGAGTTGGTCATAGTCGGACAGTTGGCCACCGCAGGCCCGGATCATGACATCAGGGAGGACGGCGGCGGTCGGCCCGTATCGTTCGGCAAGCTCCACCAGCAGCGCACGCCGTTCGCACAGTGGTGCTCCCGTTGCGATCTCCTCGGGTGTACAGGGCATCTCGGCGGGCGTGGTGTAGGCCCCGCCCTGGAGTTGCCGCATCCCGGCAGCGATCTCCTCGGGGGTCGCAGTCTGGAGCACGATCGTCGATCGGTCCGGCGGCGTTTCGTGGTCGAAGTGGTAGTGGATCTGGTTGACGATCACGTCACCCGGCCCGAGATAGATGCCGACACCCTCGGGGTAGTGGGACGGCTGTGCACCCGGTGCCCAACCCGAGATGCTGTAGACGCCGTTGCTGGTGAGCCCCTCCCCAACGAAGCACTCGTAGCCCGGCTGGTCGTCCTCGGCGGAACGGCGCTCGATCTCGGGAAGCGCAGAGGCGGGAACGCGACTGATGATGGCGTGGTGGACGATACTTTTCTGGTCGGGCTCGAATGCCATGCCGGTGATCCACGTACCATCCCCTTCAAGGTCGGGGATCTCGTAGACTTGACACCGGTAGTCGTCCGTTTTGGCCAGCGACCCGACATAGGGCTGCGATGGCCTGGTCACGATGTCGCGACGGATCGGGTTGAGCAGCTCGGCGGTTGCCGTCAATGCCGTGTCAGGGGCGACGTCGAGCCCGCCACCCTCCGCCGCCCACACCTGCAGTGTTGCGAGTTCTTCGTCGGTCAGCGACCAGTCATCATGGAAGTCGACGCTCAGCTCCGAGGGTAGCCACGGTGGCATGTAGCCGGCACCGGTGACGAGGGCGATGTCGTCGGCGATCGCCGCGACATCGCCGGCCGTGTCGAACGCGACCGTGTTCCATCCCGGCCCGCCGCTGATGTGACAGCCGACGCAGTTCGCCTCGAGCACGGGTTGAACCTCGGCTGCGAACGCCCCGCCTGCGAACTCGTCTGTGCGCAGTTCGGTGTCGAGTGAGCCGGGGAACTCACTGCCGAGGTCGACCTCGTTGGCCACGAGATCGAATTCGAGTGTGATCTCGTCGTCGGTGTGCGCAAGCCGTGCGATGTTGATGGGGCCGACACCGAACTCAGAACCGCGAATCACCGCCGACATTTCCGCCGTCAGGTGGTCGACGTGGAGCACGACCGAACCTTTGAACACAACCGAGGACGTGGTCTCCTTGACCGTCAGGTCGCCAGTTATCGTGATGGGGATCGGTTCACCCTGCGCAAGTTCAACCGGGAGACCACTCATCGCCGTCGGCCGAAACCGGACGAACGGGTAGTGGGTCGACTCGAGGAAGTCGTGGCGAAGTCGCTTGTCGCGAAGATCCGAGCCAGAGGTGAACATCTCGACGTTGACGACGATCTCACCCACCGACGAACGCGACGCATCGACGGTGTCGACGACGATGTCGCCCCCAACCACCGAGGTGGTACCGACGGTGGTCTGCTGCGTACCCACGAGTCGTTCGCCTACGACGTACCGGGCCTCAGAGCCGTTCCCCGGAGTGATGCGGAACAGTCGATCGGTGACAGCGTCAATCTCGGCGATATCGATCGTCGGCGCGTCGACATCCTGGGTCTGAGCCTCTTCAGCACCGAAAACCCACCCCCAGCGATCCTGCGTGACGATCGCAGCAGTGCCGACGACGAGAACCGCTGCGATGAGGATTCGGCCCAGATCGAGTCGACGGAGTACAGCCACCGGGTCAGTATTGGCCATCTTCTTCCTCATTGCGAGAACTCAGCCACCGGCGACCATTGCTCGGAGACCGAACTCGGTGATGATCTGGCGGAGATCGGCCGGACGCACCGGCAGCGCGTCGAATGCAGCGAGATCTGCGGTTGCACCGGCCCGATCGCCGAGAAACGCCCTGGTGAACGACCGGTAGACCAACGCCTCGGGATGAGTCGAGTCGAGGACGAGCGCTCGGTCGAGAAACGAGAGCCCCAGGTCGGCTGGAGCCGGCTCCTCTACCGATGCGCTTCGGGCCAGAATCCAGGCATATCCGGCGAGCAGATCGGTATTGTCCGGTACCTCGTCAAGTGCTGCCTGCGTTACACCGACGGCGCCGAACACGTCGCCACCGGCTGCGACGGCCTCGGCTGCGAGGAGCACGTCGCTTGCGGTCAGGCCCGACTCGGCGAACGATCCACCATCGACGCTGAGCCACTGAGCCTCGACCCGGGCGAGCGCTTCGGCCTGGGCGATCGCTCCGAGACGCGCCCGCAAGCCTTGCTGCACGACGAGTTCCTCGAGGAAGGGTGGTGCTGCGAGCAGATCGAACGCGTCGAGGTGGCCCTGAGCAGCGACAACATCACCGGTATCGAGGGCGATCACCGTCGCGAAGACCCGAGCATCGGGATACTCGGGGTCGATCGCAACGGCATCCTCAATAATGGGTGACGCTGCGTCGGCGTCTCCCTGGAGGCGGGTGAACCATGCCTTGTAGGTGAGGGCTTCAACATTCGATGGTTGAATCACGAGCACCTCGTCGTAGATCGAGATCGCTCCGTCGAGATCGCCTTGCCCGAACGCAGCTTGGGCCTCGAGCACGAGTTCACGTGCGGTCACCCTGATCTCACCGGTGATCGTGTCGTTCGAGCCTCGACTGCCTGAGAACTGGGCGACGAACACACCGGCCAAGGTTGCGAGCAGGGCAACAGCGAGCATCCACCACCAGCCGCCACGGCCGGCTTTGTCATTCCCCACCGCTTGCGCCGTCCGTTCACCTTCGATCTGCCGGATGACGGATGCCGCCCGAGCGGTGTAGTCGGCCGTGAGCGTGCGGTAGTCGTCGGCTTCGAGGTCGCCGACTGCGTATTCGGCATCGAGGTCGTCGAGCGACTTGAGCAGGAAGTCGCGCTCCTCGCCGAGTGCAGGGTCGGTCATCGGCGTCGGCGGGCAGCGGCGACGATCGCCTCGTCGTCGGCGTTCGCCGTTCGATCCGGTTCGTCCCGCCAACGCCGGAAGACAACGGCGAGACCGCCGAGGGCGACTGCCCCTACGACCACCGGCAGGATCCAAACGAGGCTCGTCACGCCTGATGCTGCTGGGGTGTAGTCGATGTCTTCACCGAAGTTGGCGACGAGTTGGGCTCGGATGAACTCGTCGGTACGGCCCTCGTCGACCCAGACCCTGATCTCGCGTCGGATGGTTCGGGCGACAGGGACGTCGGACTCGGCGACCGACTGGCCCTGACACACCGGACACGCGAATTCTGTCGCCAATGCGTACGCCTTGTCGGCGTTGGTCGCCGGCGACCTTTCGTCGACGGCGACGAAGACGAGCACCGAAAGTGACACCACCACCAGCGTGAGCCAGGAGAGCACCCGCGGCCTCATGCGCCACCTGCCGACAGGATCAGGCCGTCGAGTTGGTCGGCAGTCACACCGCCGACGAGTTTCTCGACGATCACACCTCCGGGTCCGACCAGATAGGTCTCGGGCACGGCGACGACGCCGTACGCCACCGCGATGCTGCCGGTGTCTCGGGAGATGACGGGCCAGTCGCCCCCGAAGTCGTCGAAGAAGGCGCGGATGTTGGCAGCGGCGTCGTCGAAGGCGACCGACACCACTACGACGTCGTTGAGCGGCGCGTGCCGTGCCTCGAATTCGACCAGCTCAGGGTGCTCGCGGACGCACGGTACGCACGTGGTCGAGAAGAAGTTGACGACGACCCACTGGTTGCTGTGATCGTCGATGTCGAACCAAACGCCATCGAGGCCTTCTCCCTCGATCAGCGGTGCGATTTCGCCGCGGAGCTCGAAATTGATCGCGCGCTCGGTGGCCGGTTCTCGGGTCGCGAGCAAAAGAATGAGCAGCGAGAGGACGACTGCGATCGGGACCACGATCCACACGGCTGTTCGTGTCGAGCCGCCCGCCGGAGCCGTCACAGGAGGACCTCGTGCGAGGTTGGCGGGGCCGATGTCGGAGCGGTGGGGCGCCGGCGTTTACCCGGCACCACGGCGAGGACGGTGCCGGCCGCCATGACGAGTCCGCCGATCCATAGCCAGACGATCAGGGGTTGCACCGTGGCTCGGAGTACGACCGTGTCGCCGGAACCCTCTGGGAAGGTGAGGACCGACAAGGCGATGTCATCGGTCCAGGTCGAGCGGACACTGGGAATGCCGATCGTTCGGCCGGCAAACGGATATTGGGCAATCGCAGGCTCGTAGACCTTGGCCTCGTCGACCAGAACGCGAGCGCTCTTCTCGGTCCGGTTGGAGTACTCGGT
This sequence comes from uncultured Acidimicrobiales bacterium, assembly GCA_905480195.1. GTDB lineage: Bacteria > Actinomycetota > Acidimicrobiia > Acidimicrobiales > Aldehydirespiratoraceae > UBA11606. Next base: position 63,602 of record CAJQPN010000029.1, on the reverse strand, counting down.
CAGCCGCGACCCCTCGTAGGTGAGGGTGTGGCCCGAAATCTGCGCCGTGTCGCCCACCGCCATCGTGAACTCGCCCTGTCGGACGTACGCGTTGCTTGCCGCAAACGCAATGGCGATCAGCACCACACCGAGATGCACGACCATTCCGCCGTTGGTTCGCCCGACCAACCCACGCCAACCCTGACGCCGAGTGGCGAGTACGACCTGGCGAAGTGCGGAACCGCCAGCGAATCCGCCGAGCCCGAAGGCGAGCGTCGGCGACCAGCCGCGAGCGCCGAGGAGGGCGGCAGCGACCATCGAACCGGCACCGATCCACGCCGGCCAGTGAAGCCGATCCGACAGGACCTCGCCGGTCGTCTTACGCCACGGCAACACGGGCGCGATTGCCATCAGGAAGAGGAGAACGAACCCGATCGGCATCGTCATGCGCTCGAAATAGGGATTACCGACCGAGATCGTGCGCCCGTCGATCGCTTCCACGATCAGCGGGAAAATCGTGCCGAGCAGCACAACGAACGCGAATGCAGCGAACAGCACGTTGTTGGCGAGGAACGCGCCTTCACGAGACACCGGAGAGTCGATCTTGCCGGGCGCCCGCAGTTCGTCACCTCGCCACCCGATCAGACCCAGCGACACGATCACGATGACTGCCAAGAAGGTCAAGAGCCACGGCCCGATGCCCGACTCGACGAATGCGTGCACCGACTGAAGAACACCGGACCGGGTGATGAACGTCCCGAGGATCGTCAGCGCGAACGTCGAGATGACGAGCGAGAGATTCCAGACCCGGAGCATGCCGCGCCGCTCCTGCACCATGACCGAATGGATGAAGGCGGTACCGGTGAGCCATGGCAGAAACGAGGCGTTTTCGACGGGATCCCAGGCCCAGTAGCCACCCCACCCCAGCGTTTCGTAGCTCCACCAGGCACCAAGGACGATGCCGAGCGTGAGGTAGCCCCACGCCATAACCGTCCATCGACGAGTGGCGAGCAACCAGCCCTCCCCCACCCGACCCGTGCACAGCGCACCGATCGCGAATGCAAACGGCACCGTGAATCCGACGTAGCCGAGATACAGGATCGGCGGATGGAACGCCATGAGAATGTGGTTCTGCAGGAGTGGGTTGGGACCCGGACCGTCGTAGCCAAGCGGAGGGGCAAACCGGTCGAAAGGCGCCGACGGGCCGACCATCAGGGCGAAGAAGAAGCCGGCGACCAAGAACAACGTGAGCAGCGCCCACGCCAGCATCGGGTCGTCGCCCTGCGTCCTGAACTTCAGCACCACCGCAACGACATACCCGCAGAGCACGAGTGTCCAAAGCAGAATCGAGCCCTCGAGCGCCGACCAGAGGGTGGCGACGTTGAACAGTGCAGGCGTCTGGCTCGAACCGTGCTCGGCAACGAACGCCACCGTGAAATCTCGGGTGATAAGGGCTCGCTCCATCACCACGACCGCCGCCGTGGCTGCGAACATCATCACCCACGTCAACAGTCGGGCCTCACGAAACCAACCGGGGCGTCGTCCAGCGAGGCCCATCACAACGACGACGACGGCACACGCAGCAGCGGCGAGGCCCAACGCCACGGAGGCCGCGCCGAGCGAGGAGTTGCTCACGCCGAGCATGCCTCAGCAGCGAACTTGGTTGCAGCTTCGCTCTCGGCCAACCGTTGGTCGTACTCATCGTCGTTGATGTAGTCGTTGTCGTGCTTGACGCGCATGCGGTCCGAGGCGAAGTACCAGCCATCGTCGGCGATCGGGTTGCGACCTCCGACGCCCGGGTCACCTCGTACCCACTGCCCGTCGAGAACCACCGGCACGTCGGCTTGGAACAGATCGGCAGGATCACCGAAATGGACGATGTCGACCGCTTCACCACCGAAGCTCACCGAGAACGCCACGACCGGGTCGTCTCCTCGGAAACCTTCAGTGATCGAACAGCCAATAGGCGAGCCCTGCAGCGTGAAGCGCTCGTCGCCGAGCTCGGCTCGACGGCCGACGGCCTCGTCGGCGTTGTAGAAGAACAGCGAACCACTCGCCAGGTTCCAGAGGAGCCCGACGACGACGGTCGCCACACCGATCGCGATTACTGCGGGCACGATCTTGCCGCCACGCGATCGGGCCGGCCGCGGCTCTTGGGGCGTGAGGTCGCCCGTCACGATGTCTCCTCGGCTGCGAGCCATCGGCGACGGTCGGCGGGTACCCGGGCGGCGGCTCGACGGCCCCGTTGCATCACCCGGACGGCGTAGAGCCCGAGCGCTCCCAACGACACACCCCAACCAACCAGGAGATAGCCAAGATGCGTCATCGGTCGCCCCCGTCGTTGATCGTGTGCGCTTCGGCCCGGCGTTGCGCTAGCGCGAGGTCGAGATCACCGAACCGGAGCTCGCGTTCGAGCCAACCGACTCGGAAACGGTGGATCATCACCCACACGTAAAAGAGCGACCAGACCACCACCCCGAGCAGCAGTGTGAACAGGGTGAGATCCTCAAGATTGCCATCGGTGAGCGAAGACTTCTGATGGAGAGTGCGGTCAAACCACCATTCGACGGAGCGATTAACGATCGGGAGGTTGACGGCAGCGATAAGCGCAACGATCGCTGAGCGCGTTGCGACGGCCGAGTCGTCGCCACCCATCGATCGCACTGCGAGATAGCCGACCATCAGGAGCAGGAGGATCAAGGTGGTGACCAGACGAACATCGCCCCAGTCCCAGTAGGTGTTCCAGGTTGGGCGGCCCCAGACCGAACCGGTGAAGAGCGTGAGGCTGCAGAAGACGACCCCAATCTCGGCGGACCCGTGCGCAACGAGGTCCCACCACACGGAGCGCTTCCAGAGCCACATCACCGAGCCGACGGCAGTGACCGAGAATGCGGCGTATGTGAGGAAGGCCGACGGTACGTGGACGAAGATCAGACGCACGGCGTCAGCTTGTTCGTCGTCCTTCGGCGCTCCGAAGAAGCCGAGCAAGATAAGCGCCACAAGGCCCACGAGTACGGCGATACCGAGGAGTCGCGTTGTGGTCGAGCCGGTATGCACCGGGACTTCGCTGCTTGCGGGGGTGGTCATGTCTCCTCCAAGAGCACGCCGTAGGACAATGCTCCCAGCACCAGGTTGATCAGGCCGAACCCGGCGAGCATGCCGATCCATGCCCATCCATCGACGGCCACCGATCCGAGAGCGTCGTCAAACGCTCGAGTCGCACCGATGAGCACTGGGGCCAAGACCGGGAGCAGCAAGATCGGGAGCACCGTCTCGCGTGCCCGGACACCGGCCACCAATGCACCAAGCAGAGTACCCGCCGCAGCGATACCAACGGTCGCGACCAGACAGGTAGCGACAACGAGCAAAAACGAGTCGATCTCGGCTCCGTAGAGCACGACGATGCCTCCGACCAACACGAGTTCGACCGCAAGCAACTGCACGGCGACGGCAGCGGCCTTTCCTGCGAAGACGGCCACCGGTTCGACACCGGCGAGCAGGAGGGCACGACGTGCTCCGTCTGTCGTCTCGATCGACGTCGAGCGTTGCACGGCGAGCGTGGTGACGAACATGATCGTGATCCAGAACAACCCGGACGTGGCTCGTTCGAGAACGGGTCGATTCGCATCAAGGGCGAAGCCGAACAGAACGAGGACGAGGCCGGCGAACGGAACGACCTGGCTGAAGGTGACCCGCGACCGCCATTCGATACGCAGATCCTTTCCGGCAACCAGCACGACGTCGCGCCACATCAGATGGTCCGATCCTCGGTGATGGTGCCGCCGGCGACGGTCACATGACGTGAGGCGAGACCCATCGTGCGGTCGAGTTCGTGCGACGCCAGCAAAACGGTGGCTCCGGCCGTGGCAGCTTGGCGGACCAAACCGTCGATCAGATCGCGGCCCTGCTGATCGAGGCCGGCGTGCGGCTCGTCGAGAAGCCACAACCGAGGCCGGCGAACAACCACCGCAGCAAGAGCGGTGCGGCGACGCTGACCGGCCGACAGGTGGCGCACGGGCACGTCTCGGAGACGGTCGGCCACGCCGAGTCGATCGAGGGCTCCGTCGACTGCATCGACGTCGACGCGCGACGCCCTCGCCCAGAACCGGAGGTTTTCCTCGACACTCAGGTCGTCGTAGAGCGCGGTGTCGTGACCGAGCAGTCCGACCGAGCGGCGAACCGCGGCGCGATCGCTGACGACGTCGTGCTCGAGGACGAGTGCACGGCCCGACTCAATCCGCTGGAGCCCGGCGCAAACCCGCAGCAGTGTCGACTTGCCGGCTCCGTTCGGGCCTTGCAGCAAGACGATCTCTCCCGCACCGACGTCGAGATCGACTCCGGCGAGAGCAGGAAACCGGCCCAGCAGGGCGACGACGCCATCGAGGGCGATGATGGACACCGCTCGAGGCTACCGGGCCTCCCTCGTGCCAGGGCCTGTCGACGTCGCTCGTACCTGCAATAGCCTCTGCCTATCGTGTCTGTTCCGTGTCCAGTGCCCCGTCGTGTACTCGCCGTTGTTGCCGTGATGATGACGACGGGTTTGACTGCGGTCGCCTGCGGAGGCGGAGACGGCAGCGACGATTTCGTCCGCGATCCGGCCGCGGCGGCAGCTGCGGCGCTCGATGCGGCCGCCGCCGAGTTCGACGGGTCGGTGACCGGTGACGGCACCACCAGCACCGTCGCTCAGCAGAACCAGCCGAACGACACCACACCTCTGACGATTCCTGGCATCGTCATCAACGAATACCTGCTCGCCGTGAACGAGTGTTTCGACCGGGTCGAGCGCCTCAACCGGGGTGTGGTGAGCACCGTCACAACCCGACTGCCGTGCGATTTTCCCCATCAGGCCCAGGTGTTCAGCCGTTTCGCGTATCCGGCCGACCACCCCAGCTTCTACCCGGGCGACGACATCATGGAGGACTACGCCCTCGCCGCCTGTTACGTCTATTTCGAGCCGTGGGTCGACTCGGTGTACGAAACATCGGCGCTCAACATCGGGGCCATCACGCCCAATCGCAACAACTTCGAGGAGCAGGGCTACCGCTTCATCCAGTGCTACGTCGAGCGCGCCGACGGTGAACCGTTGGTGGGTGACGCCCGCGGCAGCGGTCTTTGATCTCCGGTCAGCCTCCACCACCTCGATGGTGGCCTGCTCTACAGTTCCCGTTGGTCGGCGGGCACGACTGGGAGGAATCCTCCAGTGACCTTCGCGCCCCTCATCTTGACCATCGTTGTCGCCCTCGCACTTGGCACTGCCCGTGGTGGCCGCATCACGAGCATCGCCGATACGCGGCTCCACAGCCTGCCGCTGCTGGTCGCCGCGCTCATCATCGGTTTCGGTGTCGACCGAGTTGAACTGCCTGCATCCGAGGCGCTGGCGATCGGCGGGCTCGTCGCCGGGCTGGTTTTTGCCCTTCGCAACCTCCACCTGGCTGGCATGCCGGTCGTCGGGATCGGAATCCTCGTCAACCTCGCACCACTCATCGTGACCGGAGCGACACCGGTCCGGCCGATGGCGCTCGTCGAAGCTGGGATGGTGGCCGAGGCCGACCTCGACCGGGTGATCCTCACCGGTCCTCGCGAACTCGCCACCGCAGACACGCCGTTCAGCTGGCTCGGCGACACCATCCCCATCGCCCTGTTCGATCAGGTCTTGTCGTTCGGCGACCTGATCGTGCTGGTCGGGATCGTCAGCGTCGTGGGCAACGCGATGGTGCAGCGGCGGCGGCGGTTCCTTCCTGCGAGCTGTCTCGCCAGTCTCGAAGCATTCGGGTGGCACGAGACCGACGAGCGCGAAGGTTCGGTCATCGAACTCCGGACCGACCTCCGCCCGCTCTACCCCGAAGACGAAGGCGAGATCGTTCGCGTGTTTGCGAGTACAAGCGCCAACGCTGTCCACGACTGAGGAACCGCCCCCCTACCAACGGCGGTGTCTCCGTCCCAGTACTCGGCGAAGCCCGACAGAACGGCGCCGACGATCGTGCGATCGCGCAGGCGATCAGCAACGTGGCGCGCGGCCGGATCGCCCAGCACACCGAGCCAGAGCAGATAGGCGATCTGCGGCCAAACGGGTCCGCGCCAGTAGCTCGCAGGGTCGTACATCGGCTCGTCGGGGTGCACGCCCCTCGGGCCGAAACGACCGGCGTACGCGTCGACATCAGCCAGCGCAGCAATCGCCGCTTCTCGCTGTTGCGGGTCGTCGACCACCAACAGCGCCGTGAACGCGTCGGCGGTCTGGAGGGACCCCGACGTTGAGGCACCAGGCCCGGCATCGACCCAGGTCGAACGTTCGGTGCTCCAACGCGCTGCAACCGCATCGGCCAATTCGCTTGCGAACGGAAGGAGGTCGTGTCGGCCCGATGCCGAAGCGAACTCCCGGATGTTCCAGGCCGTCAGTGCCGAGAAACTGACCGGTGCGGCGCCGAAGGCCGGGTTGGCGAGTGGTTCGCCCGCAGCGCCTCGCTCAATGGTCTCGAGCAGTTCACGTTTATGTTGCCGCCACCGTTCGAGGTCAAAGCCGGCTCCGGGGCAGTAATGATCCCAGCGGGGAGAGTCATCACACCCCGTCTCCCAGGGATGGACGACCTCAATCAATCCGGAGGAGTCGCGACGACGACGCTCCACCAGGAAGCGAAGCCCACGCTCCGCACGTCCGATCGCATCATCGTCGACATCGACACCCGCTCGGAGCAACTGAGCAATCGCGTGGCCATACATCGGCGGTTGTGTGATCGAAGAAGCCCCTGCACGACCCCAGAACCCCTTTGCCGCACCGGGATCGACTTGGTAGCCCATGTGGGGCACGAATCCGGCCCCATCCTGGGTCTCGAGCACGCAGCGAAGCTCCGTGGCGGCTCGATCGTGACGGTCGAGCGCCTGCCAGATCAAGACGTGAAAACAGGAGTCCCAAAGCCAGAGCCAGGGGTACACCTCCGTGTTGGGTGCGGTGTATCCGTGCTCGACCCAGGCCGCCTCCATGATCGGAACGACCAGGGCTTTGACCTGCTCGGTTGTGGGGACGTCGTCCGGATCCGGCATCGTGGTCTTCATGCCCGTGTGCGCCTTCATCTCATTTCGGTTGGGTCTCACCGACGGTGTGTCGGTCGTGGCGAAGCACTGGCAGGACGCTGTGGCCACCCTGGGGTTCGACTCGTTCACCGTCGCCGGTGAGGGGCCGGTCGACCGGACCGTAGCCGGACTCGAGATCGGTGCCGACGTTCCCCCCGACACAGACACCGTACGGGAGGTACTCGCCGACGCCGATCTGATCGTGGTCGAGAACCTCTGCTCGATTCCGCTGAACCTCCCCGCAGCCCGTGCGGTAGCCGACGTGTGCCGAGGACGGCCAACGGTGATGCACCACCACGACCCGCCGTGGCAGCGGGCGCACTTCGCCCACATCACCGAACTCCCGGTCGATGATCCGGCATGGCGACATGTGGTCATCAACGAGTTGACCCGTCGCGAGTTCGCCGATCGAGGACTCCACGCGACCCGGATCTACAACGGGTTCCCCCCGCAAACCCCGGTCGGGACAGCGCCGCACGTTCGCGCTGCTCTCGACATCGCCACCGACGAGATCGTCCTTGCGCACCCGGTGCGGGCGATCCCGCGCAAGGACGTCCCCACCGCCGTCGCACTGACCGAGGCGATCGGCGGCACCTACTGGCTGTGGGGACCTGCTGAAGATGGCTACGGCGACGAACTGGCCGCCATCCTCGCTGCGGCACGGTGCCGCGTCGTCCATGGCGCCCCCGACGTCGAGCCGAGCGAGCTCTACCGAGCCGCAACCGCCGTACTGTTCCCGTCGACCTGGGAGGGGTTCGGGAACCCCCCGGTCGAAGCAGCCATTCACGGCCTTCCCGTCGCCGTCGGGCCGTACCCCGTGGCCGACGAGTTACGCACTCTCGGCTTTCGCTGGTTCCCGACCGACGATCACCGTCCGTTGCAGAACTATCTCACCGATCCAGACCCCGTCCTCATCGAACACAACCGCCGGGTTGCGCTCGAAGAACTGTCGCTCGACGCAATGACCGGCGCGATCAAGGCATTGTTCGCCGAGGCCGGATGGCTACCGTGAACCCTTGATGACCGCCGACAAGACCCCGCAGGCGGATTCCGCCGACCCGGTGCTCGCCCAGCGGGCGAAGGCAACCCGGCTCGCCCAACTCGGCCAGCGCATCGGCTATTCGTTGTTCGGGCTTGCGCTCATCGTGTTCTTCGTCGGACTCGTCACCACCTTCACAACGGCCGTGTCACAGATCGTCATCACCTGCATCGTCACCGGATCGATCGTGCTCGCACCCGCCATCGTGGTGGGGTACGCAGTCAAGGCCGCAGCGCGCGACGACCTCGAACACGGCCGGGAGATCGGCTGATGCCCCGCCTGCCCGCCGCCGAACGTAAGGCCGCATTGGTCGATGCGGCGATAGTGGTCTTCGCAGCCGAGGGTTACCAGGCCTCGACAATGGATGCCGTGGCGGCTGAGGCCGGCGTCACCAAGCCGGTCCTCTACCAGCACTTCCCGTCCAAGCACGAACTGTTCCTTCATCTCCTGAGCGACGTCGCCGATCGCATGCGGTCGGTCGTGGTCGAGGCGGTCTCGGCGGCCGCCACCCCCTATGAACAGGTGCAGTTCGGATTTCGCGCCTACTTCGACTTCGTCTCGTCGCACCCGGACCAGTTCCGGTTGCTCTTCGGCGAAGGCGTCCGCATCGACGACACCTTCAGCCGAGAGGTCCACCAACTCGAACGCGAGATTGCTGCGGTGATCGCCGACCTCATCACGATCGATGGCGCATCGCCTCTCGCCCGGATGACGCTTGCCCACGGAATCGTCGGACTCGCTGAGGCGACCGGTCGGTACTGGGCGCTCGGTGCCGATGGGCTCGATCTCGACACGATGACCGTGCTCGTCACCGAGCTCGCCTGGCGGGGTCTGCGCGGCCGCCGCGAAGGAGTCATCGACTGACGCGGCCGCCTTGTTCGGGTGGTGGGGTGATGTCGATCGGTTGGGCCGGAATCTGACCTGCGACCAGGGCAGGCAGGAACTCGCGTAAACGGGCGGGCACAGTGGGTGCCTCGTCAGCGAGGAGTTCGTCAACGCTCCACCATCGCGCCCCCATGAACGCTGCTGCCTCGAGCGCCTCGAGACCCTTCGGATCGTAGGTTCCGCCGTCGCACCACGCCACGTGAATCCGATCGTCAGACTCAAAGTGGTACCCGGCGAAGTCGTACTCGGTTTGCTGGACCCACACGCAGGGGCCCATCTCGACGTTCGGGATACCGGTCTCCTCGTGGAGCTCGCGAAGCGCAGCGGCACCAGAGTCCTCGTTCCATCCGATGCCGCCACCTGGGATCTCCAACCAGTCGGGCTTGTACGGATCGATCGGGTCCTCCGCGTGAATCAGGAAGACATGGCCCTCTCGATCGAGGAGTACGACTCGAGCCGCTGGACGGCGAAGGGTGAACGTCACGCTTGCGGAACTTAGCGGGCGACGCGCAGCACGACCTCTTGGGCGACCGTGGCGACGTGCCGACCGTCGCTACTCCACAGATCACCTTGGGCGACCCCGCGACCACCCCGAACCCCGCTCGAACGAAAGTCGTGCAACGTCCACTCGGAGGCCGGCGTGAGGTCGTGGAACCAAACGGCGTGGTCGAGCGACGCGCCGAAGTACGCCCGTTCGCTGTCAGGAGCACTGAAGTCGGGCCGGCCAAGAGGATGGGCGTACATGACGGCCTCGGTGGGGAGATCATCGGACGCAAAGGTGTGGGCGACCGCCTCCATCAAGGGGGACGGTTCGTAGTCGTCACCGATACGAACCCAGGCACGCGCCCGCGGTCCAGGGTCCTCTTTGCGAACCATCGGCGCGACGAACGAGTTCTCGGATGCGTCGGGGTCGAGCGCAAAGTCATCCGGCATCGCAATGGTGAGCAACTCGGGTTCGTCCTCGGGCCGTTGAAACGAGACCGAAAGGTTGAGCATCACCCCGCCTGCCTGACGGGCGAGCACCCGACGGGTGACGAACGAACGGCCATTTCGGATCCGATCGACCTCATACATGATCGGTTCGTCAGAGATGCCCTGGCGGATGAAGTAGGCGTGGATCGAGTGAGGAAGGTAGGCGGAGTCGACCGTCTGCGCCGCGGCGAACAGTCCTTGGGCTGCGACCTGCCCCCCGTAGACCCGGCCCCAGGGGTAGTGCATGTTCGGCGCCAGCCAGACATCGGGGTCGGTCTCGCGAATCTCGAAAAGTTCGCGGAACGTCTCGACAGCTTCCATGGTCTCGGACCCTAGGCCGTGGCACCATCCACGAGTGACCACATCGATCGACCGATCCCACCAGCTCCGAGCGATCCTCGTCGGCGACGAGCCGAGCGCGTGGGAGGCCGCCGGCTTCACGGTGACGGAGGGCTCGTTGATGGTCGGCACGACCGCGGTGGTCCTCGACCCGAAGATGCCGTCCGGCATCTGTCGAGCCGATGTCGAGGGCCTCGGTGGCGACGTCGACGGCCTGCCGATCGGCCCGATCGAGACCCCGATCGACCCCCCTCGTGATCATCGCAATCTGGTTCGTAGATTCGATCACCTCGTCGTCATGTCACCCTCCATCCAACGCACGAGCGATGCACTCGTCGAGGCCGGGCTCGACCTGCGCCGGACTCGGACGTTCCCATCCGGTGGCCAGATGCGGCGCCAAGACTTCTTCTGGCTCGGCGATGTGATCCTTGAGCTCGTGGGCATCGACGGCGTCACAGACGACGGCCCGGCATCACTTTGGGGGCTTGCACTCGAGTGCGACGACCTCGATACGGCGGTCATCAAGCTGGGGGACGGTGTCGGGCCGGCCAAGGACGCCGTGCAGGCTGATCGACGGATCGCCACGATTCGTACCCGCGAGCTTGGCGTGTCCGTGCCGATCGCACTCATGTCGCCCCATGCCCGGCGCAATGATGTCTGACGCGCTCGGCACGTTAGGTTGCCTTCGATGCGGCGCTTCCAGCTTCTCGCTCTCGTGATTGGGGTCGCCGCACTTTTGGTCGGGTGCGGCGACGACGCCCAGGATCCTGTGCTCGAACCGGCGTCGCCCAGTTCGACATCCACCACCTCGTCGACGCCCGCCGAGGCCGGTGACGATGGTGCCGCAACCGACGACACCACATCCGACACCAACGACACGCTCGGCGACGACGATGGCGGTGAGGACGAGACCGTAACCACTACGAACGACGCAGCCGACGACACGGTCACCACTACCAGCGAGCGGCTCAGCCCAGACGATCCGGACTACCCGACGACACAACCGAGTCCCCCGGCGACATACCCCGCAACCGGTGGCTGAGCGATCGGAAGGTCAGGTCAGACCGAAGGAGCGGGCCGATGGCGCACGCCGGACAGGGCACGGACCCGAACCAGACCGTCCGGAAGGATCTCGTCGACCGCTGTGTCGACGATGAGGCTCATCGCTTCCCGCTCGTTCGCCGGCCAAAGCAGACCCAGCGTTGCGTTCTGACCGAGCAGCGCGATCGAGCTTTGACCAAGACCGATCGTGATCATGGTGCCGTCAATGTGCGGTGCGACATGCGTGAGGCGCGGCGGGCCGTCAGGGGCAGACACGGCGGCGAACGCCGTGGGGCCGTACAGATGGGCTACATCCGACAGATCTTCGAGCGGAACCTCCATGCTCATAGGAGCAACGTACTCCAACCGCCATCGATGCAGTCGCCGGCGGAGAACGCTGATCAGAGCTGAGCGATCAGATCGCCGCGGTTACCCGAGACGGTCCAGCCGCCAACCCCAACGAAGCGGGCGAGATCGTCGAGTGCCCGGCGCATTCCGTCGACGACGGTGCGGTTGCCGACCCGATCTTCGCTGAAAGCGCTCAAGACTCGGAGGACACCTTCGGCTCGATCGGTCTTGAGGTCGCAACGGCCGACGATGCGATCTCCGAGCAGGAACGGCAGCACGTAGTAGCCGTACCGGCGCCTGTCGGCTGGCACATAGATCTCAATCTTGTATTCGAAATCGAAGAGCCGTTCGCCCCGCTCCCTGAACCACACGACCGGGTCGAACGGAGACACAAAGGTGCACGCGTCGATCGAACGGGGTTGCACAGCACGGGGGTGCAAGTACGCCGGACAGGGCCACCCCTCGACCGCTACCTCGATCAGTTCGCCGTTCTCGACGAGTTCGCCGAGACGTTGCTTCGCTGGCCGCTTCGGCAGTCGGTAGTAGTCGACGAGGTCGGGCGCAGCCCCGATCCCAAAGCTTTCTGCCGCCCGCCGCAACAACTCACGATGGGCTTCTTCCTCATTGGGGGTCGCCAAGGCGAGGATCTCCGCCGGCACGATCCGGTCAAGGAGATCGAACTCCTTCACGAAGCCCGGTCGTCGACGGATGCCGACCTCGCCGATCCGGAAGAGCCAGTCAAGAGCTACTGCGCCTTCGGATCGGCTCCCCCACCACTCCCCGTTGCGGGGTCGAGGGTCTTCGAGCTCGCCGGGCGCCATCCGGCCCCGCGCCCGCACCTGGGCGAGCACCTCGTCGATATACGCCGCGTTGTCGGCGGCATACGAAACCAGCTGCCCCCACGTCTCGCCGCGGCGTGAGCGGTCCTTATGCCAGCGAAGCAACGGCTCCGACCCGACCGGCAGCAGGCTCGCCTCGTGGCTCCACGCCTCGAACCACTCGCCGTGGCCGTAGGCAATGCGATCGAGAAGGCCAGGGTCGTAGGGACCAAGCCGGGAGAACGGCGGCATGTACTGGGTACGCATCACCACCGGGACCGAGTCGAGTTGCAACAGGCCGAGCCGACCCATGACCCGACGAAGATGACGGCGATCAACAGCCCCTTTGGGCTTGGGATCGCCGAAGCCCTGGGCGCCAAGTGCGATTCGACGGGCAGCCGCAGCGGAGATTGCCGGCATTCCGCGCATGCACCGAGTAGAGCACGCGTCGGCGGGGTCTGCCATCCGTACACTCATCCGATGTCGAAGCGTTTCGCCGGGTGGCGGGTCCTCGCCCTGGCGACCGTGGTCTTGGGCCTCACCGGTCCCGGACAGACCATCGGTGTCAGCGTTTTCATCGACCACTTCGCCGATTCACTCGGTCTGACGAAGAACCAGATCTCGGCGGGTTACGCGATCGGCACGTTGTGCGGCTCACTCACCCTCCCGACGGTCGGTCGCCTCATCGACCGTTTCGGCGTCCGCCGGGCCATGGTCACCATCGCGACGCTCTTCGCGCTCGGACTTGTGTACATGAGCGGGGTTCAAGGCCTGGTCATGCTCACGATCGGGTTCTTCTTCATCCGGATGCTCGGCCAGGGTTCGCTGTCGCTCGTGTCGACCGTGGCCATCTCGCTGTGGTTCGACCGCCGGCGAGGGTTCGCGCTCGGTATCGCAATGACGCTCTCGTCATCGATCATGGCGCTCGTCCCCGTGGCCCTGTCGTTCGTGATCGATCAAGTCGGCTGGCGCGACGCTTGGCTCGTGGCGGCAGCAACCATCGCCGTGGTGGTGATCCCGATCAGCTGGTTCGGGATCATCGATCGACCGTCGACAATCGGCCAGCTTCCCGACGGAGCCCCGGCTCCAAAGGCCGACAGTCACCCCACCGCCGAGGGGTGGGGCGTCGAACGCAACGAGGCGCTTCGCAGTCGCGCCTTTTGGATTCTGGCACTCGCAACCTCGCTCACAAGCATGTTGAGCACCGCTCTGAACTTTCATCAGATCGCGCTGCTCGGCGAGAGCGGCTTCACCGAGACCGAAGCCGCCATCATGTTCCTGCCGCAGGTGCTCGGAACGTTCGTCGGTAGTCCGGGGATGGGGATCCTGATCGACAAGGTCGGTACCCGTTACGCACCAGCCGCAACGCTGGTCGGCCTCGCGGCCACGCTGTTGCTCGCCGGCACCGTGGATTCGACACTCGGTGTGATCGTCTACGCAACGTGGTTCGGGCTCCAAGCCGGAACCGTGCGCACACTCGGCGCAGCGCTGATCCCCATGTGGTTCGGCACCCGCCATCTCGGGTCAATTCAGGGTGCCATGACGTTTTTGGGTGTGTTGGCATCGGCGGCTGGTCCGATTGCGTTCTCGCTGACCGAGACCGCGAGCGGTAGCTTCCAGAATGCCGCCACACTCTGGGCGGTGGCACCGCTGATCGCCGCCGTCTTCGCCCTCAGCAAGCGCCCCGTATCCGCCCGAGCCACATGACCGGACCTGCACTCCCCCGACCGCGTCTGCGCGGTGTCAGCCATCAGCTTGCTTTCGTCTCTGCGCTGACGTTGGCACCACTGATGATCGTGGCAGCGCCCGGTGTTGCGTCACGGTTCGTTCTCGCGATCTATGTGTTCGCGATCGTCGGTCTCTTCGGTATCAGCGCGCTATATCACCGGCGCTCTTGGGGTGAGCGGGGCCGAATAGTCATGCGGCGACTCGACCACTCGATGATCTTTGTCACGATCGCTGCGACCTACACCCCGATCGCTGTGTTCGCTCTCGATCAGGGCACCACCCGCTGGATCCTTCCGACCGTATGGATCGGCGCAGCACTCGGCATCGTCAGCAGGCTTGTGTGGATCGCCGCCCCCTCTCCGCTCATCGCTGCGCCGTACCTGGCGCTCGGTTGGGTCGCCGTGGCGGCGCTACCTGCGCTCCTCGACGGGCTCGGCACAGCCGGTTTCGCGCTGATCGTGAGCGGCGGCTGCCTCTACTCCACCGGCGCAGTGTTCTACGCGCTCCGCCGTCCGAACCCGTGGCCCCACTGGTTCGGCTACCACGAGATCTTCCATCTGTTCGTGATCGGTGGCGTCGCACTCCACTACGCAGCGATCGCCTTCTACGCCGTGCCCAAAGCCACCTGAGAATACGGCACCTCCCGCCCTGCGGGAGATGCCGCCGTTCCCGGGTTGGATCAGATCAGGTACCGGTCCAGTTGGGTTCCCGTTTCTCGGCGAATGCTTTCGGACCTTCCTTGGCATCATTACTGCCGAAGACAGCCCCCATCAGCGTGGCCTGCATCTCCCACAACTCGGCCTCGTCGTAGCCCTGCGCCGCGGCCTTCACCAGCTTTTTACTGGCAACAACGGCAAGCGGGGCGTTCTTGGCGATGCGTTCAGCGAGCGCGATCGCCGCCTCCAGCGCGCCACCGTCATCGGTGACCTGGGAGAGCAGACCGAAGTCGAGCGCGTCCTGGGCGGAGATGTTGTCGCCGGTGACGGCCATCTCCATCGCCTTGGCGTATCCGACTCGGGCCGGCAGACGCATCAGGCCACCGCCGGCGGCGAACAGGCCGACCTTCACTTCGCGAATACCGAACTTGGCGCCGCTGCCGGCGACCATGAGGTCGCATGACAAGGCCAACTCGAGACCACCGGCGATTGCGAACCCCTCGACTGCGGCAATGAGCGGCTTCTCGGCGCCGGCCTGGATGAAGGTCTGCATCGGGCCGATGTCCTCGCCCGCCGCGAACGCCTTGAGGTCCATACCGGAACTGAAGCCCCTGCCCGCGCCCGTGAGGATCCCGGCGGTGAGCCCGGCGTCGTCGTTGAGCTCCTGGACGGCATTCCACAACCCGTGCGAAAGATCACCGTTGATGGCGTTCATCGCGTCGGGGCGGTTCAGCGTGATGATCATCACACGGTCCCGCTTCTCGGTGAGGACGGCGCTCACTTCGGTGGCATCCGAATGCCGCCGTCGAGACGAATCGTCTCGCCGTTCATGTACGGATTGGTGATGCACTCCATGACGCCGAACGCGAGTTCTTCACCGGAGCCGAGGCGTTTCGGGAAGAGAACCGACTGGCCGAGATGCGCCTTGAATGCGTCGCTTTGCTCGCCCTCGCCATAGATCGGCGTGTCGATGAGCCCGGGGGCGATCGTATTGACCCGAATGCCGACGGCGGCGAGGTCACGGGCGATCGGAAGGGTCATACCGACGACACCGCCCTTGGAAGCCGAATACGCGCATTGGCCGATCTGGCCGTCGAAGGCGGCGGCCGATGCCATGTTGACGATGGCGCCTCGGCTGCCGTCATCGTCAACCGGATCGGTCTGCGCCATTGCACCGGCTGCCTGGCTGAGCATGTTGAACGAGCCGATCAGATTGACCTTGATCACGAACTCGAAATTCTTGAGCTCGAACGGCACGTTGTTGCGGTCGATGGTTCGCCCGGCGAACCCGAGGCCGGCCGAGTTCACGAGTGAGCGCAACGGGCCCATCTCCGATGCTGCTGCGACCGCAGTCTGCGCGTCTTCGACAGAGCTGACGTCACACTTCACGAAAAGCCCGCCGAGATCGGAAGCGACCGCTTGACCTTTCTCCTCGTTCAGGTCGGCGATGACGACACGAGCGCCTGCGTCTGCGAGTTGACGAGCGCACGCCTCGCCGATGCCGGAGGCACCGCCGGTGACGATGGAGGAGCTGCCCTCCAGGTTCATACGTGGCATCAGGAATCGATCCTTTCGATGATGGTTCCGTTGGCGAGCCCACCGCCTTCGCACATGGCTTGCATGCCATAGCGACCGCCGGTGCGCTCGAGTTCGTTGACGAGGGTGGTCATGAGCTTGGCACCGGAGCAGCCGAGCGGGTGCCCGAGGGCAATGGCACCGCCGTTGACATTGACCTTCTCGAGGTCGGCGCCGGTTTCCTTCTGCCAGGCCAGGACGACCGAGGCAAAGGCTTCGTTGATCTCGAAGAGATCGATCTCGTCGACCGAGAGGCCTGTCTTGTTCAGGACCTTCTCGGTGACCGGGATCGGGCCCTTCAGCATGGTGACCGGGTCGGTACCGGCGAGGGCGAAGCCGGTGAACCTGGCACGCGGCTTGAGTCCGAGTTCGTCAGCCTTCTCGCGGCTCATGATCAGCACGGCGGCGGCGCCGTCGGAAATCTGCGACGAGTTACCGGCGGTGATCTTTCCGTTCTCGTCAAAGGCCGGCTTCAGGTTGGCCAACGTCTCGGGTGTGGTGTCGGGGCGTATTCCCTCATCTTGGGTGAACATCTCGATCTCGCCGTCGATCTCGACGGGGACCGGCACGATTTCGTTCTCGAAGCGGCCTTCGGCGGTGGCCCGAGCTGCCCGCTGCTGGCTCTGTGCCGAGAAGGCATCGAGGTCTTCGCGGGTGATGCCGTATTCGTCGGCGATCATGTCGGCGCCGATGCCCTGCGGGGGCAGGCCGGTCTCGGCGTAACGCTCGAACACCTTCGGACCGAAGGGCATGCCGAGCTCACCTTTGGCGCCGGAGGCTCCCATCGGCGTGGTCGTCATGACCTCGACCCCCAGGGCGACGACGACGTCGTATGCGCCGGCCATGACTCCCTGGGCCGCGAAATGGATCGCCTGCTGGCTCGAACCGCACTGCCGGTCGACGGTGGTGGCTGGAACCGATTCGGGCCAGCCTGCGGCGAGTACGGCGTTTCGGCCGAGATTGAAGGCTTGCTGCCCGACTTGGCTGACACAGCCGGTGACAACGTCGTCGACGATGGCGGGATCGATACCGGTGCGCTCTTCGAGCGCCTTTAGGACGTGAGCGCCAAGGTCGGCGGGGTGCCAATCCTTGAGCTTGCCGTTGCGCTTGCCTGCAGGCGTGCGCACGACGTCGACGATGACGGCCTCATGCATGAGGTCCACCTCTTTCTTGCTTGTTGTTGGGTGAGGACAAGATGGCATCGACGTTGCAGTCGAGCCGTTCGAGGAGGGATGCCAGCTGCTGACGTTCCTCTCGACTGATGTCACGCCGGACCTCTTTTTGGAACCCGGCGTCGATCTCGTAGAACTTTTCGACCAATGCGGTGCCCTCGGACGTGATGCCTACGAGCCACACGCGACGATCGTTGGGGTGAGGGTTTCGAGTCACGAGGCCACGCGCCTCGAGGCGATCGATCATTGAGCCGATCGAGGCCCGGCCGATGCCGACCATCTCGGCGAGTTCGGTCTGGTTGCTCTCACCGAAGTCATTGACGAATGCGAGCAGCGATGCCTGGTTCAGATTCAGATCGATCTGAGCGAGCCGATGATCGAAGGCTGCCGCGACCTTCCGAGCGCCTGCGATCAGCGCGATCTCGACGCGCCGCCACGACGGCGCAGTGCGGGGTTGTTCGATCGAGACCATGAGCGGACCCGTACGTTGGCATACAATCTGGCCACAGACAATCGGCCATCGGACAATCTGACGATGGCGGTTGAGGTGGCAAACAACCTGCGCGCTGCGGCGTATCGACACCGATAAAGGCGCATCGACGCCGATAAGGGCCTAACGTAAGGGGTATCCCATTCCCGGGATCTCGGCACTACGGTCGAGCGAAAGTTAAGGAACACCCCCGCCATGGCAACCGGCACCGTCAAGTTCTTCAATAACGAGAAGGGCTACGGATTCATCTCACGAGACGACGGCGAAGACGTCTTCGTCCACTTCAGCAACATCGAAGGGTCCGGCTTCCGCACTCTCGAAGACGGCCAGAAGGTCGAATTCGAGGTCGGAGCCGGCCGCAAGGGCGACGAGGCCCTCCAGGTCCGCGTGATCTGACCATTCGACGAGTTTCGTTCGACGTCGGTCCCGCTTCGGCGGGATCGTCGTCGTTTTCGGGACCCCCAACGATCAGACGATCAGGTTGATCATCCGGCCAGGCACGAAGATGACCTTGCGGAGTTCAGCACCGCCGATGTGACCGGCAACGTTGACATCGGCCGTCGCGGTGGCGAGCACGGCCGCTTCGTCGGCGTTCGACGGGACCAACACCCGGCCCCGGACCTTGCCGTTGACCTGCACCGGAAGCTCGATCTGATCGTCGACCAACAGTGCAGGATCGGCTTGGGGGAAGTCGGCCCACACGACCGACCCGTCACCACCCAACTTGTGCCAAAGCTCCTCGGCCATGTGCGGGACCAAGGGTGACAGCATCCGGATCATCGCATCGGCGACAATGCGAGGCGTTGCTCCGTCGGCCTTGGTGAGTTCGTTGTTGAGCTCGGTGATCTTGGCGATCGCAGTATTGAACCGCAGAGCGTCCATGTCGGCTCGAACGCCCTCGATCGTCTTGTGCAGCACTCGATGGAGCTCGTCAGGGGGCACCTCGTCGGAGATCTGCAACTCGCCGGTCTTTTCGTTGACGATATTTCGCCACACGCGCTGCAACAGCCGCTGCGAGCCGACGACCGAACGGGTCTCCCAGGGGCGATCTTGATCGATCGGGCCCATCGACATCTCGTAGAGGCGAAGCGTGTCGGCGCCGAACGCTGCATACATGTCATCGGGCGTCACCGAGTTCTTCAACGACTTGCCCATCTTGCCGAAGCTGCGCGTGACCGGCTCGCCATCGTGCGTGAAACCTGACTGCGGATCACCCTCGACCTCTTCGGCATCGACGTAGATCCCCCGACCGTCCTGAAAAGCAGCAGCCTGGATGTAGCCCTGGTTGATCAACCGCTTGAACGGCTCGGCGGTGGTGACGTAGCCGAGATCGAACAGGACCTTGTGCCAGAACCGGCTGTACAACAGGTGCAGCACGGCGTGCTCCACCCCACCGACGTACAAGTCGACACCGCCATCGGTCGGGTGGTCACCACCCATCCAGTACCGCTCCGAGGCTGGATCGGCGATGACGTCATCGCTGACCGGGTCGATGTAGCGAAGGTAGTACCAGCATGACCCAGCCCATTGGGGCATGACATTGAGATCGCGACGGTAGGTCTTCGTACCATCGCCAAGGTCCAAGTCAACGGTCGCCCACTCGACGGCTCGGCCCAACGGAGGTTCTGGCTCGGAGTCTTCGTCGAGTTGACGGGGCGCCCAGTCGATCAGTTCGGGCAAGTTGACCGGCAGTTGATCATCTGGAATCGAGACTGGGTTGCCGTCTTCATCGAACACGATCGGGATGGGCTCACCCCAGTAGCGCTGACGGGCGAACAGCCAGTCGCGCAACTTGGTGGTGACCATGCCCACACCCGCATCTTCGGCTTCGAGCCACTCGATGATCTTCGCCTTCGCCTCGGCGACGGAAAGCCCGTCGAGGAAGGACGAGTTCACGGCAGGGCCGTCACCCGTGTAGGCGCCGTCACCGGGGATGGCGTCGTCAAAGTCAGGTGGCGGCTGCACCGTACGAATGATCGGCAGCCCGAACTCGGTCGCGAAGTCCCAGTCGCGTTCGTCCTGCGCAGGCACCGCCATGATGGCGCCGGTGCCGTAGCCCATCAGCACGTAGTCGGCGATGAACACGGGGATCGACTCACCGTTGGTGGGGTTGGTGGCATAGGTACCGAGAAAGACGCCGGTCTTCTCTCGGTTCTCTTGACGGTCGACGTCGGTCATCTGCTCGACTCGGGCACGGTACGCAGCCACGGCGTCGGCCGGCGTCGCAAACCCGCCGCTCCATACGGGGTTGACGTCAGCGTCGTAGACATCAGCGATCAGCTCGTCAACAAGCGGATGCTCGGGCGCCAGCACCATGTAGGTCGCTCCGAACAAGGTGTCGGGCCGGGTGGTGAACACGTCGATGACATGATCACCGGCAGGAAAGCTGACTTCGGCGCCTTCGGAGCGGCCGATCCAGTTGCGCTGCATGGTCTTGATCGAGTCGGACCAGTCGAGCAGGTCGAGATCATCGAGCAAGCGGTCGGCATACGCCGTGATCCGCATCATCCATTGCTTCAACGGGCGCTTGAACACGGGAAAGTTGCCACGGTCGCTGCGGCCGTCAGCGGTGACCTCTTCGTTGGCCAGTACCGTGCCCAGACCCGGGCACCAGTTGACCGGTGCCTCAGACACGTATGCCAAGCGATGGTCGTGCAGTACAGCGCGCTGCTCGCTCAGTGACAGATCGGCCCAGGCGCGACCGTCGGGCGTCGAACGCTCGCCTGACGCGAACTGCGCTTCCAGCTCGCCGATCGGACGAGCCCTCCCCACTCCGCCGTCGGCATCCGGGTCGAACCAGGCATTGAAGATCTGGGTGAAAATCCACTGGGTCCATCGGTAGTACGCCTCGTCGGTGGTGGCGATCGATCGACGTTTGTCGTGACCCAACCCGAGACGGTCGAGCTGCCGGGTCATGTTCGCGATGTTGTTCTCGGTGTTAATCCTCGGGTGCTCACCGGTTTGACGAGCATGTTCTTCGGCGGGAAGGCCGAACGCGTCGAAGCCCATCGTGTGCAGCACGTTGAAGCCCGTCATCCGCTTGAAACGAGCGTAGACGTCGGTGGCGATGTAGCCGAGCGGGTGACCGACATGCAGACCGGACCCGGAGGGGTACGGGAACATGTCCATGATGAACAGCTTCTCGCGGCCCGAGACACCCTGCGGATCGTCCGCGAGTGGGCCGGACGGGTTGGGGGCGTGGTGCGTGCCGTCGGCGAGCCACTGGGCCTGCCATCGGGTCTCGAGTTCGTCAGCTGTGTGAGCGTCGTAGCGAAACTGCGGCATGTCATCGGCCATGAGTCGAGAGGTTACCGGCACGCTCTCGCCGGTCGGCAGGAGGGCTTCGAAACGCCGGCCGGGTCGTCTCGTGCGGAATTGCCTCCATCCTTGCGTTCGGATTGCGCAGTCTCTTCTCTTTCCCTCTTCGACTTCCCTCTTCCATTTCCGAACGATGGCTGTTCCGTGATACGGTACGATTCCACAATGCGGAACAGGCACTGTCTCAAGGCAGGGCGGGTTTCGCATTTTCTATGTTCCACGGGCACCCCACAGTGGGGGCCCTTGAGTTCCAGGAGCGGCACATGTCCGACGAGGAAGAGATCGACCTCAGCGCACTCAACGACGAGGATCTCACCGCCCAGATGCACGACGACCTGTACGACGGTCTGGCCGATGAGATCACGGAGGGCACCAACATCCTCCTCGCCCGCGGTTGGGACGCAAACCGGGTCCTGAACGACGCCCTCGTCGAAGGCATGCGGATCGTCGGTATCGATTTCCGGGACGGCATCCTCTTCGTTCCCGAGGTCCTCCTTGCGGCAAACGCAATGAAGGCCGGCATGGCGATTCTTCGCCCCCTTCTCGCCGAGACTGGCGCCGAACCGATCGGCAAGGTCGTGATCGGCACCGTGAAGGGCGACATCCACGACATCGGCAAGAACCTCGTGGGAATGATGCTCGAGGGCGCTGGCTTCGAGGTGATCGACCTCGGCATCAACACCGACGTCGATGAGTACCTCGCCGCGCTCGACGAGCACAAGCCCGACATCCTCGGCATGTCGGCGCTGCTGACCACGACGATGCCATATATGAAAGTCGTCATCGACACGCTGGTCGAGAAGGGCCTTCGCGACGACTTCATCGTCCTCGTGGGCGGAGCGCCACTCAACGAGGAGTTCGGCGAGGCCATCGGGGCAGACGCGTACTGCCGTGATGCCGCAGTGGCTTCCGAGACCGCATCCGCCAAGGTCGCCGAGAAGCGCGCCACCG
The DNA here is from genome assembly GCA_905480195.1 of uncultured Acidimicrobiales bacterium. Lineage (GTDB taxonomy): Bacteria > Actinomycetota > Acidimicrobiia > Acidimicrobiales > Aldehydirespiratoraceae > UBA11606. The sequence continues at coordinate 41,223 of CAJQPN010000029.1, read as the reverse complement.
TCTCGTAAGGATCGGTGGACGAGCCATGAGCGAAGCGCCTCGGGTCTTGATCCTCGCCTGCGGGGCACTCGCTCGCGAGATCCGCGACATCGCCCGGCTACACGAACTCGACAACGTCACGCTCGAGTGCCTTCCTGCGATCCTGCACAATCGTCCCACCGACATCCCCGATGTAGTCCGAGAGCGACTCGATCGGAGTCGCGGCGCCTACGACCACATCCTCCTCGGCTACGCCGACTGCGGTACCGCCGGAGAGCTCCGCCAGATCGCCGCGCAGGAGGGCATCGAGATGCTTCCCGGGGCCCACTGCTACCAGTTCTTCGCGGGCGAGCGGGCCTTCGATGAGATGCACCGGGATGACCCGACGGCCTTCTACCTGACCGACTACCTGGTCAAGCACTTCGATCGGCTGATCATGGGCAACCTCGGAATCGAAGCCCACCCCGAACTCCGAGACATGTACTTCGGCAACTACACAAAAATGATCTACCTCGCGCAAACCGACGACTCCGAACTCGACGAGAAAGCGCAAGCCTGTGCGGGCAAGCTCGGGCTGTCGTTCGAACGGGTGCGGACCACCTACGGCGACCTCGAACCGGCCGTGGTGCAGATCTCGACCAAGAAGGAGCGCATCTGATGCCTCGACGCGGCCGAGGAGGGCCGGGGCTCGTCACGATCTATTGGCGCGACATCCCCGCCCAGGTCACCGCCACCACCGAAGACGGCGGCAAGGAACAGGTGCTGCTGCACCAGCGGTTCCAGGTCGCGATCGATCGAGCAGCGGCCATTGCTGGGTTGACCGAGACCGACGACTACGTGAACGAATGGCGCCGCGTCGCCACCGCCGTCGATGGTGATCCAGTCGCAGCGGCGCACGCAACCGCCGAACTACTCGACAGTGAACACCCCCGAGACGTGCTGGAGGCCATGGTGGCCAACGGCGGTCTCGCGACCACAGGAGAACCCCAGTGACCGACACGATCATCTCCAGCGCCACAAAGGAGGTGGCGATCGGATTCGGTCGTCCCTTCGTCATGATCGGCGAACGCATCAACCCCACCGGCCGGAAATTGCTCGCCGAAGAGATGAAGAACGGCGACTTCAGCCGGGTCGTGTCTGATGCGATCGCCCAGGTCGAGGCGGGCGCCCAGATGCTCGATGTGAACGCCGGCATCCCACTGGCCGACGAGCCGGCGCTGCTCGTCCGGGCCATCAAAGAAGTCCAGGCTGTCACCGATGTACCGATCGCGATCGACTCGTCGATCGTCGAGGCCCTGGAAGCGGCCATCGAAATCTACGAAGGCAAGCCGCTGATCAACTCCGTCACCGGTGAAGAGGAGGTCCTCGAGCGAGTCCTGCCGTTCGTGGCCAAACATGGCGCTGCCGTGGTTGCGATCTCCAATGACGAGACCGGCATCTCCGAAGACCCCGACGTGCGCTTCAAGGTCGCCAAGAAGATCGTCGACCGCGCCGGCGACTACGGCATCCCGGCCGCCGACGTCATCGTCGACCCACTCGTCATGCCGATTGGTGCGATGGGAACCGCCGGCCGCCAAGTTTTCGAACTCGTGGGTAGGCTTCGCAGCGAACTCAAGGTCAACACCACCTGCGGTGCCTCGAACGTGTCGTTTGGTCTTCCCAACCGTCACCATGTGACCGGCACCTTCCTGGCCATGGCGATCGGCGCCGGGATGACCTCTGCGATCATGAACCCATTGCATGGTGAGGTGAAGACGGCGATCATGGCCGCCGACGTGCTCAACGGTCAGGACGTGAACTGTGCGGCCTGGATCCAAGCCAACCGCGAGCCCAGCGAGGGCGGTGCCGGAGCCGGCCGCCGGCGAGGCGGCCGTCGTCGCACCGCTGCGAGCTGAGTCGGGGCTGGGTCCTGCGATGACCGACTTGGCCGGTAAGACCGAAGCGCGCAGCGACGAACGGGTTACCGTGGTCTTTACTCCGTCGGGGGTGCAGGCCGAGGCCGAACGCGGCACCTCGCTGCTCGACGTCGCTCGATCGGTCGGAGTCGATATCGACTCCACCTGTGGGGGACGCGGGCTCTGCGGCCGGTGCCAGGTCACACCGTCGACCGGGGAGTTCGCCAAGTGGAGTATTGCGTCAGACGAGTCGGCCGTCTCGTCATGGACCACGAGTGAGTCCAGCTACAAGGGTCGCCGCAGGATCGAGCCCGGTTCTCGCCTTGGCTGTCAGGCCAAAGTGCTCGCTGATGTCGTCGTGGATGTTCCCCCAGCGAGCCAAGTCCACCGTCCGGTGGTTCGCAAGAAGATCGACCTTCCCGGCCTCACCCTCGATCCGCTCATCACCGCACGTTACGTCGAGCTCCCCGAGCTCGAACTCGGCGACGAACGAGCCGACGATGAGATCCTCCGTGAGGCCCTCGCCACTGACTGGGGTATCGACCACACCACCGTCGAAGGTCGGGTTCTCCCCTCGCTGCATCCGGCGATCGTGGAAGGTGATCGAGCAATCACCGCAATCGTGCATCGCGACGGCACGGTGCTCGCAGTTCGTCCCGGCTTCGACGAGGCCGTCTACGGCGTTGCCGTCGATATCGGCTCGACGACGATCGCGGGCTACCTCGTCGACCTTGCGTCCGGTGACGTAGTCGCCAATGCCGGGGCCATGAACCCCCAGATCCGTTTCGGTGAGGACCTCATGAGTCGCGTCAGCTACGTGATGATGAACCCCGGCGGTGACAAAGAACTGACGTCAGCGGTCCGGGGGGCACTCGACCAGCTCGTCACCGACCTCGCCGGTGCTCTCGACACCGAACTCGGCGAGGTGGCGGTCCGGGCCCGCATCCATGACATCGTGATGGTGGGAAACCCGGTGATGCACCACCTCCTACTCGGGATCGATCCGACACCCCTCGGCGCAGCGCCGTTCACCCTCACCATCGGCGCGCCGGTCGACCTGCGGGCGACCGACCTCGATCTCGACCTGCCGTTCGCTCGCGCCCACATCGGGCCGTGTATCGCCGGTCACGTGGGTGCCGACGCCGCTGCGGCGTTGCTCAACGAGCGCACCCACGACACGGTCGAACCTCAACTGATGGTCGACGTCGGGACCAACGCCGAAATCGTGCTCGGCACCGCCGGCCGCTCGTACGCCGCATCCTCCCCCACGGGACCGGCGTTCGAAGGTGCCCAGATCTCGTCGGGCATGCGAGCGACCGCCGGCGCAATCGAACGCATTCGGATCGACCGTGAGACCTTCGAACCCCGCTTCAAGGTGATCGGCGCCGACGCATGGAGCGACGAGCCCGAGTTTGCCGAGCAGACTGCCAAGCTCGACATCGCCGGTCTGTGTGGTTCGGCGATCATCGAAGTGATCGGCGAGCTCTATCTGGCCGGTGTCTGCGACCACAAGGGCGTGATCCAGGACCTCACTGCGAAGACCGACCGCGTCGTCCCCGACGAGCGCACCTTCACCTATGTGATCCGTTCCGAGGTCACCGACGACGACGGCACGACCCACCCACAGTTGGCCATCACACAGAACGACGTACGCCAGATCCAACTCGCCAGTTCCGCCCTGCGGGCCGGGATCGACCTGTTGATGGAGCACGCTGGCATCACCGAGTGCCACGACGTGCGCCTCGCAGGAGCATTCGGCGCTCACATCGATCCCGTGTACGCCCTGGTACTCGGCCTCGTCCCCGACTGCCCCGTCGAGAGCGTGAAGGCGGTCGGCAATTCCGCCGGGGCCGGCACGGTTCGCATGTTGGTGAGTAGCCAACAGCGCGAGGAGGTCGCGGCCGCCGTGCGCAACGTCGAGAAGATCGAAACAGCCACCGAACCTCGCTTTCAGGAGTTGTTCGTGGCAGCCATGGCGTTCCCACACGCCACCGCACCGAGTCCACACCTCGCCGAGGTCGTGACGCTCCCCGAACGCATCCAACCCGAGGGAGGCGACGGCCGCGGCCGCCGCCGTCGCCGGGCGAGCGGCGAAAGGTAGATCCATGAACGAAGAGACCAACCCCGAAACCGGAGCGAGCCGTCGAAGCGGGCGCCGCAGCGGCGGTCGAGCCGGCCGACAGGCCGCTCGATCCTCGGCGATCACCACCAGGCCGTATCTGGAACGCGCGATGCCACCGGTCGAGATGCTGTCCGACGACGGACTCGCAGCGATCGAGGAAAACGCAGAGGAGATCCTCGCAACCGTAGGTGTGGCGTTCCAGGACTTCCCCGAAGCGCTGGAGCTCTGGCGGGAGGCGGGAGCCACCGTCGACGGCGAGATGGTCTACTTCCCGAAGGGTCTCTGTCGCGAGATCGTTCAAAACAACGCACCGAAATCCTTCATCCAGCACGCCCGCAACCCCGAGCGGTCGGTGAAGATCGGTGAGAACTGCACGGTCTTCGCGCCGAACTACGGCTCACCGTTCGTTATGGACCTCGACAACGGTCGCCGATACGGCACGATCGAGGACTTCCAGAACATCGTCAAGCTCGTCTACGACCTCCCTCACCTCCATCACAGCGGCGGCACCGTATGCGAACCCGTCGACGTACCGGTGAACAAACGGCACCTCGACATGGTCTACGCACACATCAAGCACAGCGACAAGCCCTACATGGGATCGGTCACGGCTGCGGAGCGCGCGGCTGATTCCATCGAATTAAGCCGAATCGCGTTCGGTGGCGATCTGCAGGACCGCACCGTCATGACATCACTCATCAACGCGTCGTCACCCCTGCGCTGGGACGCCACCATGCTCGGCGCAGCAACCGAGTACGCCCGCGCCAACCAGGCCTGCATCATGTCGCCGTTCATCCTCGCCGGGGCCATGTCGCCGGTCACCATCGCCGGCCTCGCCGCTCAGTCACTGGCCGAGGCCCTGTCGGGCATGGCGTACAACCAACTCGTCCGCCCAGGCGCCCCGGTGATCTTTGGCACGTTCGCATCATCGATGTCAATGGCCACCGGTGCGCCAACCTTCGGAACGCCCGAGGCCGGCCAGGCGATCTCGGTGATGGCCTCGCTCGCCCGCCGTGTCGGCGTGCCATTCCGATCCGGTGGACAGTTCACAGCTTCGAAGTACCCCGACGCTCAGGCCGCCTACGAGTCGGCCTCGACGCTCCTGCCGACCATGCTGTCGGGAGTGAACTTCGTGCTTCACGCCGCAGGGTGGCAAGAAGGCGGCCTCGCCCTCGGCTTCGAGAAACTCATTCTCGATGCCGACCAGCTCGGCTTCATGGAGGTGTACGCCCGCGGGATCGACGTGAGCGAAAACGGTCAGGCGATGGACGCGTTCCGAACCAACCCACACGGCGAACACTTCCTGGGCAATGCCCATACCCTGGCCAACTTCGAGACGGCATTCGCCCGTTCATCGGAAGCCGACAACAACAGCTTCGAACAATGGATCGACGAGGGCTCGCTCACGGCAGCCCAACGAGCGAACAAGACGTGGAAACGGATGCTCGCCGAGTACGAAGGCCCCGGGCTCGACGACGCAATCGACGCCGAACTCCTCGACTACATCGGACGCCGCAAGGCATCGATGCCCGACGCGACCTACTAGGAGCGAGCCGTGTCCGAAACCATCGGTTTCATCGGTCTCGGCAACATGGGGCTCCCCATGTGCCTCAACCTGGTGGAGGCCGGGTTCGACGTCGTGGCCTTCGACCTGCGACCCGAACCGGTCGAGGAAGTGGTTGGCTTCGGAGGGCGGAGCGCAGTCGACGCCGCCACGGTGGCCACCGAAGCCGACGTCCTACTCACCTCGCTCCCCCGCCCCGACCATGTTGAGCGCGTGATGCGGGCCGAGGGCGCGCTCGCTGCGTTGCGCAGCGGTTCGGTGTGGGCCGACCTCACGACAAACCGTCGCGAGTTCATTCAGGAGCTCGCCGAGGAGGCCCCTGACGGGGTGAGCGTCATGGACTCACCGGTCACCGGTGCAGTCGACGGGGCTCGCAACAAGCGCCTGACCCTCTTCGCTGGTGGGGCCGAGGCCGACCTCGATCGGGTCGTCCCCGTGCTCGAGAACCTCGGTCGAGTGATCCGTTGCGGACCCCTCGGCACCGGCAACGTGGTGAAGCTCGTGACCAATCAGCTCTGGTTCATCCACGCAGCATCGATCGGCGAGGGCTTTGCGCTCGGCATGGCCAACGGTGTCGAGTTGCCGGTCCTCTACGACGCCATCTGCGATTCGGTCGGTGATTCGTTTGTCGCAAGGCACGACGGGCCATCGATCTTCGCTGGCCACTACGATCCGAGCTTCACCCTCGACCTCTGCCTGAAGGACCTCGGCCTTGTCCGCGAACTCGAGGGTTCACTCGACGCACCGCTTGTCATGACGGCTGCCGCTCACAACGTGTTCGAAGACGCGGCCGAGCGATACGGGCGCGATGTCGGCGAACTCCACGTTGCGAAGCGCATCGAGGACGACAACCAGCTGTCGTTCAGGATGGAAGGCGACTGGATCGCCCCGTGGGACGTCACCGACCACTGATGGCCCGGTTGTGTCCCGCTCGCAGGGTCTTCTGCCTCACCCTCGGACCCGGAGCGAACATGGCAACGTCCGTCTGATCGCTCTCAGTCGACGATGCGCTTGCGTTGGCCCCGCATGAGGGTGATGGCGGTGGCCGAAGCCCGGGCTGGGAAGGCGACGTACTCCCGCTGACTCTCGGGGGCGTCGGTCACGACGATCCGGTAGGCGAGATAGCCCACGATGACCCCGAAACAGACAGCCATCGTCCAAAAGTAGGCGACGGGCGATAGCACGCCGATCACGACGCTGGCCGAGACTGGGCCGAGGAGGGCACCGACACCGTTCACGCGCACCAACACAGCCGATCCAGCCGTGAGCTTCTCGTTCGACAACCAGTCAGCGGTGTACGCGATGGTCAACGAGTAGATCGGGAAGCCCACCGCCCCGAGTAGCACCATGAGACCGACCGATGCCCAACTTCCCTCGGTCACACCTGCGAGGACAACGCACACCACGAGCGCGATCCCGGCGATGATGAGGATCACGCTCCGACGAGAAACACGATCAGAGATGAATCCGACCGGCCACTGCAACAGCATCGAGCCGAAAAGTGGGGCGGCGAGGAAGACCGCGAGCCTGGACTCGGGCACGTCCACAGCCACTGCGTAGACGGGGCCGAGGCCCATGAGGATGCCGATCGCTGCGCCGTTCCAAAAAGAGCAGAAGATACCGGTCGGGATGACCGCCGCAAGCTCGCGGAGGCTCATCCGTTCTGCTATCGCCAGGGGTGGGTTACTGGACGCCGAGAGGACGATCGGGATCAGCGATGCCGACACGAGAACCGACGAGAGCAAGAAGAGCTTTACGCCATCCGGATCGGCGACGTCGAGCAAGAACTGCCCGATCGTCATACCGCCCATCGTGACCACCATGTAGATCGACAACAGACGTCCGCGGGTCTGGTTGGTGGCAAGATCGTTCAGCCACGACTCCTCGGTGACGTACAAGCCAGCCATACAGACACCGGTCATGAAGCGCATCAGCCCCCAGGTGATGGGATCGATGAAGAGCGCGTGGATCAGCACTGCGGCCGAGGCCATCGACGCGAGGCCCGCGAACACGCGGATGTGTCCGACCTTGGCAATCAGTGTCTCGGCGATGCGGCTACCGGCCAGAAAACCGCCGAAGTACGCGGCCATCACGAAGCCGGCGATGGTGACCGAGAAGCCCTCTGTCTCGGATCGCACGCCGATGAGTGACCCCTGCAACCCGTTTCCAGCCATGAGGAGCAGAATCCCGAGGAAGAGGGCCCGCGCTGCAGTGACGGGACTGTCGTCGATCCACGGACCACCTTCGATGATCTCCTCGTCGTCGGTGGTTGCCGGCGGCGTCAGATCGCTCACGGCGTGGACCTCCACGAAACAGCCGCACCGGTGAGGCGGCACCGGGGGGAACGGTAGCGGGTGCTTTGGAGAAGCCGCTCGGCTCAGCCCGAGATCCCGAGGCCATCGAGAGCAGCAACAATTGCGTCGCGGGTCGCGTTCGGCGCCTCGATGGTCAGCATGTGGCCGCAGTCGATCATCACGACATCGGCGCCCGCAGTCGTAGCGATGAGATCCGCTGCTCGCTTGTTGGGCGTCATCTTGTCGCGGGTGCCTAAGACATAGGTGACCGGGCACGTGACATCGGAGGCTGCGGCAAGCGACGCGTCATAGACGTTGCACGCCGCCATGTCGACGCCTAGTGAGTCGGGCCGCGACGTGTCGAGCAGTGCTTGCGATCCCCCGATCTGCCACATCCCGGGCGTGGCGTGGCGCCCGATGTGGGCGCGATCGCCAAACGACCAGGACGACATGAGTCGGCTGGCGTGTGGAACATCCTTGGCGGCCGAGTCCAGCAACTCCGGATGCACCGGCATCGCCGCGGCAGTGCCGACCAGCACGAGCGATGCCACGATCTCAGGGCGCTGCGCAGCCGCCTCGATGGCGATGAACGTCCCCATCGAATGACCGACGATGTGAGCCGGCCCGAACTCGAGTTCGTCGATGACCCGACCGACCCACGCTCCCATCTCGGGAATGGTCTCGATACAGGGGCCATCAGAGCCGCCATGGCCGGGCAGGTCAATCGCCGCCACCCGATACCCGTGGTGAGCAAGGTACCGGGTCTGCAGTTGCCAAACGGTGCGGTTCATACCCGATCCGTGGACGAGCACAACCCCAGGAAGCGCCGGATCATGCTCGCAGCCACCGTTGGCGTAGCGGACCGTCTTGCCGTCAAGGATGAATTCCATCGCTTCCTCGCTCTCTACCGCTGGCTGATCTTCAGCGCAGCGCTGAGATCATCGATGATGTCGCGCACGTCCTCGATGCCGACCGACACCCGGATGAGGTCCTCCCCGATGCCCGCCGCCACCAGATCTTCGGCTGACAACTGCTGATGGGTCGTGCTCGCAGGGTGTAATACGAGCGTCTTCGCGTCGCCGACGTTGGCGAGGTGCGACGCAAGTTTCACGTTCTCGATGAACTTCTTGCCCGCTTCACGACCGCCCTTGATGCCGAAGCTCAGGATGGCGCCGGTGCCGTTCGGGTAGAGCGCCGCCGCGAGTTCTCGATCGGGATGGTCCGATGCCGTCGGATACTTGACCCACTGCACGGCATCGTTGGCCTCGAGCATCTCGGTGACCGCTTGGGCGTTGCTGACATGGCGGGCCATGCGGAGCGGGAGCGTTTCCACGCCTTGCAGCAGCTGGAAGGCATTGGCCGGGCTCATGGATGCGCCGAAGTCGCGCAGACCCTCGGCTCGGGCCCGGGTGATGAACGCGCCGGGACCAAACTCGTCAGCGAACGAGATGCCGTGATAACCGACGTAGGGCTCGGTCATGGTCTCGAACCGGCCGGACGCCTCCCAGTCGAAGCGACCACCATCGATCAATGCCCCTCCCAGCGCGACACCGTGGCCGCCGAGGAACTTAGTGACCGAGTGCATGACGATGTCGGCGCCGTGTTCGATCGGCCGGATGCAGTATGGCGTCGAGAACGTCGAGTCGACCATGAGCGGAAGACCGTTGCGATGAGCAACCTCGGCGACCGCCGAGATGTCAAGTACCTCGACACCGGGGTTGCCCAACGTCTCGGCGAACACGAGCCGAGTGTCATCGGTAATTGCGGCCTCGAATTCGGTCGGATTGCGGGGATCGACGAACGTACAGGTGATCCCGAGGCGAGGAAGCGTGACATTGAGCATCTGGTGGGTACCGCCGTAGATGTTCCGACTCGCAACGATGTGTCCTCCCTGCCCCATGAGCGTGACCACCCCAAGGAAGAAGGCAGCCTGACCGCTCGCAGTGCACACGGCGCCGACGCCACCCTCGAGAGCGGCCAAGCGCTCTTCGAGCACGGCGACCGTCGGGTTCGTGAGGCGGGTGTAGAGATGGCCGGGTATCTCCAGGTTGAAAAGACCCGCGGCGTGGTCGCTGTCGTCGAACACGTACGAAGTCGTGAAGTACAGCGGCACGGCACGAGCCCCGGTGGTCGGATCCGGTTGCTGGCCGGCATGGAGGCTCAGCGTGTCGAATCGCAGGTAATCAGGATCGATCATGACGGCGACCCTACCTGTCGCCTGCGTTGGCAGTAGCGTCGCTCTCCGTGATGCACCGTTCGAACCGGTGGGCGGCTGTGGTCATGGCCGCTGTCCTTCTCGGCACCGCCTGTTCAGGAGGCGAACAGCCGGCGTCGGACTCCCCTGCAACGGATGCGCCTGATGCTGAATCGCCCGACGAGCTCAACATTGTCGACCCGCTACCGCCGTCCGATGACGAACCCGGAATCCGCCATGCCGAGGTCGGTGACGGGGTCGCGATAACGATGGCTCGCTCCGACGATCCTGATGGCCGTTTCCAAGCCGAGGTCACACGGCAACTTCTCGAGCGGCTCGGCTACGCGGTAACCGATCCAGCCGATGTCGAACTGTCACCAGGCGATTTCTACGACGCGCTCGGCCGAGGAGAAGTCGACCTATGGGTCAATGCCCGGTTTCCGGAGCACGATCAGTATCTCGATCTCGTGATCCGGATCGAACCCTTCGTCACTGCCGAATCCGATACAGGTGAGGGCCGCGACGATGAGGTCATCCAGCAGCCCGAGACGACCGGGAGCGCGCTCGAGATCATCGTGCGCGACGAGCTCACCATCGTCGGGTCGATCGTCGCCGATGGCGGCGTTGCCGGCTTCGTCACCAATGCGTCGATCGCCTTCGGTAATCCAGATCTGACCCTCGATGCGATTGTCGAGAACGAGGTGCTCTTCGACCTCTATGACGGCGCCGACCACGTTCTCTCCCCTGCGCTCGCTGCCGGTGACGGAGCAGAACCGGTCGACACCACCGATGGCGTAATCAAGGTCCTCGGCTGCCCCGAGAATGCACTGTGTGCCGATCAGATCGACGAGATGATCCGTTTCGCAGGGTGGCAAGGATTCTTCGAGCAGGTCCATGGCGACCGCGACGTCCTCGCAAAGGAAGCGCTTCGCCGCATTGCCGCTGACCAGCCCGTCATCGCATTCGTCCGCGGTCCATCCGCAGAGCTGACGCAGCTGATTCCGGGTGAGAACGTGGTGTGGATCAGCATGGAGCCTGGGTCGGTGCTCGACGGTTCGATCACCCGAGCCTGGAATCAGCGCCTCGAGAACGAAGACGGAGAACAGGTCCCAAATCCGGTCGAGTCCGAAACCTGTTCAGCCAACCCATGTCACCTCGGCTGGCTCACCAACGACATCGCAATCACTGCGAGCAAGGCGTTCCTCGAGCGGTATCCGGCTGCGGCGACGCTGCTTGCGTCGATCGAGATCCCCGTGACCGATGTCAACAAGGCGATCGCACGCATCCGGTTCGACGACCTCCCTAGCGGTACCCCTGACAAGACATCACAGGTGGCCAGAGAGTGGATCGAATCGAATCGGAAGCTGGTCGAAGGGTGGCTCGAAACTGCCGTCGCCGCTGCCTGATATGGCCCTAGGCCCCGAGCGCCCTACCCAGATCGGTGAGGAGATCGTCGGTGTCTTCGAGACCGATCGACAGCCGGATCATCGTCTCGCCGATCCCCATTTCGTGCCGGAGCTCCGGTGCGACCCGACGATGGGTCGTGGTGGCCGGATGCGTAACCAGACTCTTTGTGTCGCCCACGTTGTTGGAGATGTCGAAGATCCTCAACGCGTCTACGACGGCGAAGGTCGAGGCCTGATCACCTTCCAGTGTCAGGCACACGACCGTGCCGCCCAACTCCATCTGAGCGCGCGCCAGCTCGACGCCGGGATGCGAATCGAGGAAGGGATAGCGGACCTCGCGCACCCGGGCATGTGATTGAAGCTCGCGTGCAATTCGCTCCGCCGAGCGACTCTGGGCGTCGACGCGCAGACGGAGCGTCTCGAGACCCTTGACAAGCACCCAAGCGTTGAACGGGCTCAGGCTCGGGCCGGTGTGGCGGATGAACTCCCGCAGGTGGTCGTCGTGGAACTGGGCGGAGCACAGCACTGCGCCGCCCAGGGTGCGGCCCTGACCGTCGATGTGCTTGGTGGCCGAGTACACGACGATGTCGGCGCCGAGTTCGAGCGGATGCTGCAGAACCGGCGTGGCGAAGACGTTGTCGACCACGACGAGGGCTCCGGCCGCATGGGCCATTTTGCTGACGGCTCGGAGGTCGATGATCTCCAGTCCTGGATTCGACGGAGTCTCGAGAAACACCGCCTGAGCACCGCCGGCGAGCGCTGCCTCCCACTGCGAGAGATCGCAGCCGTCGACCAGGCTCGTCTCGACGCCAAACCGCGGCAGGATCTCGGTTGCCACCACTGCACACGAACCAAACAGCGCCCGGGAGGCGACGAGCTTGTCGCCAGCGCCAAGAACGCTCGCAAGGGCAGCGAACACTGCCGCCATCCCACTTGCGGTCGCTCGACAGACCTCGGCGTTCTCGATCAGGCGAAGCCGTTCTTCGAACATGGCAACAGTGGGGTTGCCATAGCGGCTGTAGATGTAGCGGTCGATGTCGCCCTTGAAGGCTGCTTCGGCCTCGGCGGCCGAGCCGTACACGAAGCCCGACGTGGCATAGATCGCTTCGGCGGTCTCATCGAAGCCAGAGCGATTGAGCCCGCCCCGGATCAACGTGGTTGCCTCGGAGAGGCGTTCGAGTTCCATGGTCAGCCTTGCCGCCACGGCAGGTCGACATGTTTCCAGCCGGTCGTGCGGTGGCCGTTGACATCGAGGTCACCCTCGAAGCCTTCGGAGACGTTGTAGGTGGTGGTGAAGCCGGCGGCAGACGCTGCGGTGGCTGCCCCCTGAGAGCGGACGCCACTGCGGCACAAGAACAGCAGCGGTGTGGAGGGATCGAGCCCGCCGGTGGCCTGCTCAACGAAGTGGGGATTGGGCGTGCCGGAGCCGTATTCGGTCCAGATGGCCATTCGCACCTGCTTGCCGATCGCATCGAGAACAGGTACTCCAACGAGGTTCCATTCCTGTGGCGTCCGCACGTCGACGAGCACTGCGGCAGGATCGTCCGCGAGCAACTGGTAGGCGTCTCGCACGCTGATCTCGGTGAAGGCCATCGTCACTCCTAATTCCGATCGCTTTGATCAGGATTAGAAATGTACGACTGGGCCTGCGGCTAACACCCCGCTGTGTGTCACATTCCATGACGCCGACTCTGCATCATCTGCAAGATCCGGATTCGATCCCATCATCAGCGGTCGTCGACACGTCTATTCCTGTCATCGCGGAACGGCGAAAGGGGTCCTTTTCACCATGACGGTGATCGAACACACTGTGCAGCATGCACGAGCTCTCTGGGATCGTCGACCTTGACCGCTACCCGCTCCACAAACCCGAGTCGGCCGCCTACCTCGCCGCCGTCACTTCCGCACGCAAGGGGTTGCGGTCTGTGGGCTGCGCCGTCGTCAAAGACCTCGTTCGGCCCGAAGCGGTGGCACTGCTCAACGGCGAGATCGTTGAGCGTAAGCACACCACCCACTTCTCAACCCAGCTGATGAACCCGTACTTCCACACGAAGATCAACGACAAGTTCCCCACCCACCATCCGGTCAACACCTTCCTCGAGCGGTCGAGTGGTTTCGTACCAGGCGACTCGTGGGAGTCCGGCTGTGCCACCGACGTCATGTTCCGAGCGCCCGAACTCGCCCGCTTCCTGGCCGACTGTCTCGAGGTCCCCGAGCTCCACTGCTACGCCGACCCGCTCGCAGGCCTCACCGCCAACATCCTCGACCCCGGCCAGCTGTTCACCTGGCACTTCGACACGAACGACTTTGCCGTCACCGTGCTGGTTCAGGAGGCCGACGAGGGTGGCCTGTTCGAATATTGCCCTGCAATCCGCAGCGCCGACGACGAGGGCTTCGACCGCATCGCCGGCGTGCTGGCCGGTGATCGCAACGGTGTGCACACACTCGACCTTCGCCCCGGCGACCTGCAGATCTTCCGGGGCCGCTACAGCCTCCACCAGGTTTCGCGGGTGCCCACCAACAGCAGACCGCGGCACGCTGCGATCTTCGCCTACACCCAGGAAGCCGGAGTGATCGGCCGTGTCGCCCGCACCCGACAGCTCTTCGGCCGGGTCATGCAAGAGCACGTCGACGCGGAGCAGGAGCGGGTGCGCTCTGACGCGCTTATCGATTGATCGCTAGCGTCCCAGCCATGCTGCCGCAGCTGTCCACCGATCTCGAGCAACACAAGGCCGACCTCGACGAGTTCGGCTATTGCGTCGTCGCCGACGCGCTGACACCCCAAGAGGCGGCCACCCTCAGGGGCCGGATCAGCGCCCAGGCGGCTGCAGAACGCACCCATGCGCTCGACTTTCACTACCCGGCCGACGGCGACGACGACGTCAACCAGTGGGTGTACCAGCTTCTCGCCAAGGGCGACGAATTCCAGGCGCTTGCGCTGCATCCGACCGCGCGGGCACTCGCGAGCCATGTGCTCGGCGCCGATCACACCCTGTCTTCGGTCGATGCCCACATCACCCACCCGGGCAACAAGTCGATGGCGCTTCACCTCGACCAGTGGTGGATGCCTCAACCCGCCATGCCGGGGACACCCCACGTCCGGCAGGGCGACCTGACCCGCACGTCCGGCCCATTCGGCGAACCGACGCTGGCCGACGGCCCGATTTCACCGCCGATGGTCTGCAACATGATGTGGATGGCGAACGACTTCACCGCCGAGAACGGTGCCACCCGGATCGTGCCGGGCAGCCACCTTGCGGGCTGTCAGCCCGATCCGACCCGCACCGACTACGGCGAGATCCCGATCGAAGCACCTGCTGGCTCGGTGCTGGTGTGGGAGGGCCGTACTTGGCATGCCGCCGGTCTCAACACCTCGGACCGCCCGCGCTTCGGCGTGGTGACCTACTTCTGCGCGCCGATCGTCCGGTCACTCGGCAACCTGACGTACGGCATGCGGACCGAGACCCGCGACACGATGAGTCCGGAACTGCTCAAGCTCGCCGGCTTCACCCCCTGGAACAGCTACGGCATGACCGACGACCCGTATGCCGACGTGGCCCGGTCAGGCGACGAGACAGCAGGCCGACTCGAGTAGGCGCCCTACTCGAACAGCGGCGCGAGCGGGGCAGGATTGATCCATTCGTCGAGACGCGAGATCAGTCCGTCGGTGCCCACCTGCACGACCGCTAGCGCTTCAGCGACAAGTTCTTGGCCAGCGAGTGTCGTGATCTCCAACGTGTGCTGCTGGAGATAGCCGCCCTCGATCGGTTCGAGTCGCCGAATGACGTACTCGCGATGCAACGCCCGCTTTCCCATCGCCTCCATGAGGGCCATGTTCTGATCGACGGTCTGGATCACCCCGTCGAAGTCATGCCAGATCTCGGCAGCAGGGTGGTAGCAGGCTCGAGCCGCCTCGACATCGCCATGGTTCAACGCGGTGAGGAAACGGTGCGCAACATCGGGAACAACCATGGTCGACAATCTAGGTTGGCCGTCATGACCAAGCACTGGGCTCGCGCCCTCATCACCGGCGCATCGAGCGGTATCGGCAGCGCATTGGCCCAGCAGCTCGCAGCGGCCGACACCGACTTGGTCGTGGTTGCCCGTGACACTGCGCGGCTCGAAGCCATTGCCGAACAACTCACCGTCGACGTGGAGATACTCACCGCTGACTTGAGCGATCCATCTGCAGTGGACACCGTCGCCGATCGGCTCCGCTCCAACGAGCAACCGGTCGATCTGCTCGTGAACAATGCCGGACTCGGGTTCGCCGGACCCACACTCGAAACATCCGACGCCGACGACGAACTCACGGTGGCGGTCAACGTGGTTGCACTCCATCGCCTCAGCCGGGCCGCCGGTCGCGCGATGGCCGAGCGAGGAGGGGGCACCATCCTCAACGTGTCGTCGATCGCCGGCGACATGCCGGGCCCGCAAAGCGGCACCTACAACGCAACGAAGGCATTCGTCACCAGCTTCAGCGAATCGCTCCACGCACAACTGAAGAGCCAGAAGGTAACAGTCACCGCGCTGTGCCCGGGGCTGACCCGCACCGAATTCCACGAGCGAGCTGGCATCCCCGACATGCGGGCGCCCAGCTTCGTCTGGCAGGCCGCCGAAGCGGTCGCCGCCGCAGGTCTCGAGGGTGCCGCCGCCGGTAAGGCGATCGTGATTCCGGGCGTGCTGAACAAGGGTGCGTCTCGACTGCTTCGCTCACTTCCGCGCAACGTCACCCGCCGCATCGTGGATGCGGCGCGTACCTGATGGTCAGTCGACGAGGCTCACCGGGAAGTCCGTGAGCAGCTCGGGACCATTCTCGGTGACGAGATACTGATCTTCGAGCTTGACGCCCTCACCACCATCGCGCGAGCCGATGTAGCTCTCGCTGGTGAGGACCATGCCGACCTCGAGATGGTCGTCGAGGCCCCACTCCTCCCATGCCCACGGGTGGTAAATATCGGGGTACTCGTCACACTGGCCGACCCCGTGGAACTTCACCGAGTAGTGCCGGTACTGCTCGCGTGGCGGCATGGTCGAGTCGAAGGTGAGCTCGCGAAAACTGCGGCCGGGAGTGAGCAACTCGGCGTTCGACTTCACCATCTCCTCAGCCATAGAGAACAGCTTCTGCTGATGCGCCGTCGGCCCCTTGTCGCCGCAGACCCACGTACGAGAGATGTCAATCATCATTCCGTACGCCCCGACAAGATCGGTGTCGTAGGCGACGATGTCGCCATTCTCAACGACACGGGCCGATGCCTCCTGGAACCACGGGTTGGTGCGCGGTCCGGACGAAAGGATCTGTGTCTCGATCCACTCGCCACCTCGGGCGATGTTGCCTTCGTGGAGTTTGGCCCAGATCTCGCGTTCGGTTACCCCAGGCTGCATGCGCCGGCGCATGTCGCCCATCGCCGCCTGGCAGGCGTGGGCCGAGCAACGCATGGCACGGATCTCATCGGGGCCCTTGATCTTGCGAGCCTCCTCCATGACCTCCTGACCGTTTGCGATCGAGATACCACCCGCTTCCAACGCCTTGAAGCCGAGATAGCTGCACTGGTCGACGGCGACACGAGGATTGGGCCCGCAATAGTCACCGATCACGTCGAGCACGTCAGCTGCCCAGCGATGGGTAAGTTCCTCGTACCGGCTGCCAGCGAGAAAGTAGGTGGAACCGATCGCGGGCCTCGCTTCGGTCACGACATGACTGTGACCCGACAGGAACTCACACCCCTCGTAGTCCCACACGATGACATCGCCATCACCGCTCACGAACGCATAACGAGCGGCGTTGTGCATTACCCACAGTTGCATGTTGGTGGTGTCGGAGACGTACCGGATGTTCATCGGGTCCATGACGAGCACACCGTCGCAGCGGAACTTCTGCAGTGTTTCGACCGTGCGGTCGACGCGGTACTGCCGCATCGCGGCAAGGTCGGGGAGTTCGAGCCCGTCTGCGATCCACTCGGCTTCGAGTGCCGCACCGGGCCCGATGTTCAGATGGTGAAGCTCGCCCGCTGCGCGCGCCATCTCAGGCGTTCCATCGAGCGCCTCCTGAACCGACCTGCGGATCCGGCCACCCATATCGCTAGCCCCGCATCCGTTCGGCGTCACGATCCCAGATGCACCCGTCGACGCGGCGTGCGGACCGCTTGATGCCGACGACCTCGATCTCCCACAAGCCATCGGACGCGGCCAGCGCAGCCGGCACATAACCCATGGCCACCGACGTTTCGCTGTGGTGGGCGTAACCCCCCGACGTGACCCAGCCAACCACGTCGCCATCGTGCCAGATCGGCTCATCGCCGATCACGTCGCATCCATCGCGACCCGAATCGCTCTCGACCGTGAACGTCGTGAGTGCGCGCGCGCTGCCCGGACCATCGTCGGCATACTTCGCAGCCAGTGCGTCGCGGCCGATGAAGTCCTTCTCCATGCGGATGAAACGGCCGAGGTTGGCCTCGTACGGGTCGTAGATCGGGCGGTACTCGCGGGCCCAGCCACCGAAGCTCTTTTCGAGTCGCAGCGAGTTCAGTGCGTGAAGACCGAACAACTGCATTCCGAACTCTTCGCCTGCTTCGACCAACACCTCGTAGACGTATCGCTGGTAACGCGCCGGCATCCAGAACTCGTACCCGAGATCTCCGGTGAACGTCACGCGACCACACCACACAGGAGCAAGACCGATGTTCATCTCCGTGAACGCCATGAAGCGCATGCCGTTCTGGCTCACGTCGGTCGCGGTGACCTTCTCGAGGACGGCTCGCGCGTTGGGCCCGCAGATCGAGAGACCGCAGATCTCGAAGCCGAGTGTCTCGTAACGAACCGACCCGTCGCGGGGCAGGTTGGTGTCGAACCACCGTTCGTAGTAGCGCTCGGCGGCACCGGACCCGAAGAGAATGAACTCTTCGTGTTCTCGTGTGTTGCCGGTCGCGCCGCCGGTCACGGTCGACTCGGGTCCTTCGGCCTCGCCGAGCGCCGCGCCCAGGGTGGCGACGGTCAGGTCGCCGATCAGGTTGCCGTCGTGGTTGGTCATGGGCGTGAGCGCCATTCGACCTGGGTTCGGGATGCGACCGGCGAGGACCCGGTCGAGATACTGACGAGCACCCGGTCCGGTGAACCGGAACTTTGAGAACCCGGTGGTCTCGAAGAGGCCCACGCTTTTGCGAACGGCGAGCGTCTCGTTGCGCACCTGATCCCAGGCGTTCGAGCGGCCAAACGTGACTTCCTCGACCGGCGTCTCGCCATCTTCCTGGAACCACAGGGCCGCTTCCAGGCCGTAACCGTCGCCGAACACTGCGTTCTGACTGACGAGGCGGTCGTAGATCGGTGAGGTCTGCACGTTGCGACCCATCGGCAGGAACTCGTTGGGGAAGGTGATCCGGAACCGGCGGGAGTAGTTCTCGCGCACTTTCTCGTTGGTGTAGGCCATCGTGGCGAAGTCGCCGTAGCGGGCGATGTCCATGCCCCAAACGTCGGCACCGGGATCTCCCTCGATCATCCAGTTGGCCACCGACAGGCCGACACCGCCGGACTGCGACAGGCCGGCCATGACTGCGCACGCTGACCAGAAGCCGGGCAGCCCGCGGACCGGGCCGATCAGCGGGTTGCCGTCAGGGGCGAAGGTGAACGGACCGTTGATGACCTGCTTGATCCCGGCCTCGGCGAAGATCGGGAAGTGTTTGAAGCCGGTCTCGAGTGACTCGGCGATGCGTTCGAGGTCGGGCGTGAGCAGGCGGGCTCCGAAATCCCATGGAGTCTGTCTGGTCGACCACGGCTTGCCGTTGCGCTCATAGGTACCCATCAGGAGACCGTTACCCTCTTGGCGCATGTAGATCTCGCCACCGAAGTCGACTGCGTGGATGATCTCCTTGCCGTGCTTCTCGTTGTACTGGACGACCTCAGGGATCTCCTCGGTCAGCAGGTACATGTGCTCCATGGCGAGGAGCGGCAGCTCGAGGCCGACCATACGGCCGACTTCACGGGCCCACAGTCCACCGGCGTTGACGACGTGCTCGCAGCGGATCACGCCTTTGTCCTCGTCGTTGGTGGTGTCGTAGAGGACGAGTTCCCAGCCTCCGTCAGCAGTGCGATTGATGTTGCGGACCCAGGTGTGGCGATAGGTTTCGGCACCCATTTTGCGGCTGCATTCCAGATAGCCGTGGGTGATCTGCGATGGGTCGAGATGACCCTCGTGGGCGTCCCACATGGCGCCGACGAAGTACTGCTCGTCAAGGATCGGCAAGAGCTCCTTGGCTTCCTTCGTCGAGATCAGCTCGGTTTCCATGCCGAGGTAGCGGCCACGGGCGTGGGTCATTCGCAGCCAGTCCATGCGTTCCGGTGTGTCGGCCAGAGCGACACCACCCGTGATGTGCATCGAGGCGTCGATACCCGATTCCTTCTGGATCTCGTTGTAAAGCTCGATCGTGTATTGCTGCAGCTTGGCGACGTTGGGATCGCCGTTGAGGGTGTGCATGCCGCCGGCTGAGTGCCAGGTGGAACCAGCGGTGTACTCGGCCCGCTCCAGCAGAACAGCGTCGGTCCAGCCGCCTTTGGCGAGGTGGTAGAGAACCGAGGCGCCGACGACACCGCCGCCGACAACCACGACCTGGGTGTTGTTTTTCATGAGAGGACCTTCACGAGCACTGCTCGATGGCGGGTGGGGTGGGGTTGGGGCCGGTACCGAGGCGCGATGCGTCGGAACCGTCATCGCCGGCGGGCACAGCGATTCCGGCGAGGGAGTCGGCAGTCATGCAGTCGGCGAGCATGTTGTGGAACCGATGGAGCGGCTCCTCGAAACGGGGTGCGAGTGGGCCGGCGGGAATGTTGCCGCGGGCAAGGCCGCGTTGGCCACGCTGACAGATGTCGATGTCTTCGTTGTTGACGTCGAGCCAGAACGCTCGTGTGGCGTCGAGTTCGCCGCCGGTCAAGTCCGGTGTCGACGGCGGCAACAAGAACGTGCATGTCTCTCGAGTGAGCCCAGGGGCGACCGGGTCGAGTCGCATCACGAACACGTGGTTCGGTAGGACCGAGAAGATGACGTTCGGATAGAGGGCGATATGACGACCACTGGTGGCGTCGGAGTCGTCCAGTCCCTCGGCAGCAGGAAGCACGAGCCAGTCGTCGCGGTCGTCACCCGACACCGGTGTGGTTGTCTGGCCGCAGTACATCCCGGGGCCCTGATAGCGGTAGTGGTCCTTGACCCGACTGACCTTGGCGAGCTCAGGATGCACCCATGTGAGGTGGTAGTACTCCTGAAAGTTCTCGCTGATGAGCTTCCAGTTAGCGGCGATGTCGAAGACGGCGGTTTCCTCGATGCGCCACTTCTCGAAGCCGTAACCAGCCATGCGCTCGGGCAGATCGCCGAGCCAATCGTCGAGTGGTGGCGTGTCGTCGTCGAGGCAGGCAAACAGCAAGGGGCCCCAGGTGGCGATCCGCACCGGCACGAGACCAAAGTCGGCACGTTCGAACTCGTCGCGCGGCACCTCGTCGAAGAAGGGCGTGGCGACGAGCGAGCCGTTGGTGGAATAGCCCCAACGGTGGTAGGGACAACGGATCGTGCCAGCGATCTCGCAGTCGTCGGCGGCGAGCTCGGTACCCCGATGGCGACACGAGTTGAAGAACCCGCGGAGCTCGCCATCGTCGCCTCGGGTGATCAGAATCGATTTCTGACCAACTTGGCGGACCAGCATCGGCCCGGGCTTGGCGACCTCTGCAGCGAGACCGACCGTGACCCATGCCCGCCCGAACACGAGTTGCTGCTCGAGCGCAAAGAAACGGTCGTCGACGTAGGCCGACGGAGCGAGGCCAGTTGACCGGCGCAGCGGTTCCCTCGTGCCGTGCCAGGCGGCCTCGTCGGTCCAGTCGGTCAGGTCAGGCGTTACGGGAATGTTCACCACCGTTGTCTCCTAGAAGTCGGTCGCAACGCCGCCCTCGGCGATGCGACGGTCGACATAGTCGTCGAGCTCGGCCCGGATTGCGTCGTCCATGGGTGGCTGCTCGTAGGCGGCCAACAATTCTTCGACCCGACGTTCGGCATGGTCATACGACGTCGGTCGCCCGGCCTCGTCCCAGGTCTCGAAGTTGCGCCAGTCGGAGATCATCGGCTTGTAGAAGGCGTCCCGATACCGGTCCTGCGTGTGCTGGGTGCCGAAATGATGGCCTCCGGGGCCAACTTCGGCGATGGCATCGACGGCGAGGGTCGCCTCGTCGACCACGATCGGTTCGAGGAAGGTGCCAACCATCTGGAGAAGATCGGCATCGATCACCATCTTCTCGGGACTCGAATGGAGGCCACCTTCCATCCAGCCAGCACCGTGGAAGACGAGGTTGGCGCCGCCCATGATCGCACCCCACAGGGAGAAGACGCTCTCGTAGCCAGCCTGGGTGTCGATGGCGTTCGCAGCGCAGACGTTGGAGCTGCGGTACGGAAATCCGTAGCGGCGGGCGAGCTGACCGCCCAGCATCGCCGACTGCATGAACTCAGGAGTGCCGAACGCAGGCGCGCCCGACTGCATGTCGACATTGCTCGTGAAGCCGCCGTACATGACCGGCGAGCCGCGACGGATGAGCTGGGTGAACGCGATCCCAGCGAGCGCCTCGGCGTTTTGTTGCACGACAGCACCGGCCACTGTCACCGGCGCCATTGCGCCAGCCAACGTGAACGGTGTGAGGATGATCGGCTGGTTACGGGCGGAGTACTGGATGATGCCTTCGAGCATCGGGACGTCGAGGCGCAACGGCGAACTGACGTTGATGACCGAGTGGACGATGGGATGGGTATCGATCTCGTCGTCGGTCAGACCTCGGACGATTCGCACCATCTCGAGACAGTCGATGTTGCGCTGGGCGCCGAGTGAGTACACGTTCACGGCCTTGGGCGCCAGCGTGAGGATGTCCCGGGTGGCTTCGAGATGTCTGATCGAGGCGTGGAGGTCGACCGGTTCGACCGGGTACCCACCATGACTTTGAATGATGTTGAGCTGCTGGCACAGCTTGAGGAGGGTGCGGAAGTCCTCACGGTTGCCGGTGCGGCGTCCACCGACGCGATCGGCGTAGTTGGGCGCGCTGGCCACGGACGTGAAGACCACGTTGTCGCCACCGACCCGGAAGTCGTAACGAGGGTCGGGGGCGTGCATCGTGAACTCCGAGGGCACCGAGGAGACCAGATCGGCGATGAGTTCCGGGTCGAAGCGGACTCGCTCACCGTCGACGCTCGCCCCCGCCCGAGCCCACAGCGTCAGTGCGTGCGGATGCAAGAAGTCCATACCGGTGTCGCGCAGGACCTCGAGCGATGCGAGGTGGATGGCCTCGAGCTCGTCCTCACTGACGATCGCGGTCGGCTCGAACGTCCGTCGGTACAACTGCCACGGTCGCTGGGGTGGCGCACTTGGACCGGTCGACCGCTCTCGGCGGCCGCTGCGGCGCCGCCGGGGCGCAACGGTGTCGTTCGACGGCTCGGGCACGGTCATGACGATCGGCCCGTCATCTCGCCCGATCGTCCTCGGCTCCAACCGAGCTCGGCCGAGATGCGCTCTGCTCGGTTGAGCACGACCGCTGCGATTCGGTCGGCGTCCCCGTCGGCCGGGTAGCGAAACGACGGCCCGTACACGTAGAGCGCGCCGAGTGCGCGGCCGGTGCCGTCGATGACCGCAGCAGAGCACGACGACAACCCGTCGACGTACTCCCCGTGGCTCCACATCACCCCTCGTGCACGGGCGTGACGAATACGGGCCCAGAGCTCATCGGGGTCGGTCACGGTGTTGGCCGAACACATGATGAGATCGCCACCGAGGTACCGCTCGACATCGTGATCATCCCAGGTCGCCATCACGACTGCGCCGGCACCGCCGGCATGCATCGGCACGCGGGTGCCGGTCCAGTTCTCCGCCTGGATCGGCTTGGGGGCATCGACCTGGTCGACGGTGATGGTGTCGTCGCCGGATGCGATGGCGAGGCAGGCGGCCTCGTCCAGGAACTCGCTCAATTCGACGAGGTGCGGATGCGCGATCGCCTCGAGGCTGACGGTGGGTTCGGGTGCCGAAACCATGGAGTGAACGAGGGGACCGATGTGATAGGAGCTCGCGTTGTCGCGAACGATTGCTCCCGCCGTCTCGAGGGTGCCGAGGAGTCGGCCGGTCGTGCTGGTGGCAAGATTCACTCGCTGCGAGAGGTCGACGAGCCCACCCGGCTCGCGGCCGATCTCGGTCAGCAGCAAGAGTGCTCGATCGACACTTTGAACCGTTCCCATCCACCGACGAGAGTACCGCCCTGCGGGAAACGTCTCAAGATCTTCCCGTATTGTGGGAAGACGGTGTGGCGGCCGCGCTCGATCAGAACAGGCGATCAGAGGCCAGCGCTGCCCCCTCGGCAAGGCTCGCGAGTTTTGCCCATGCCACATCGGGATCGATTCCCTGGGATCCGACATGCACACGGAAACCGCGGTC
This sequence comes from uncultured Acidimicrobiales bacterium, assembly GCA_905480195.1. Lineage (GTDB taxonomy): Bacteria > Actinomycetota > Acidimicrobiia > Acidimicrobiales > Aldehydirespiratoraceae > UBA11606. The sequence goes on along the minus strand of CAJQPN010000029.1, from coordinate 17,329 downwards.
GACACCGGCCATGACGCGTTCTGGGCCGACCAGACGGGCGTACCGCTCGATGCGCTGCGCTCATGTCACGCCCGGCGAGGAGGTCACAGGCGACTTCGGCGAGCGATCAATGATCGTCAGTGATGGCGTAGCTCATTGGCGCGATCCTCTCGCTGGGTTCACGAAAACATCAAACCTGTGCAGATGCCCACCGGTGCCGGGCAGACGCCTCAGAGACGACCCACCTCGCGGAACGGCACACCGCGGTCCGCAGTGGGTTCCTTCGGGAGACCAAGGATGCTCTCGCCGATGATGTTGTGTTGAATCTCGTCGGTGCCGCCGGCGATCGACTGCGCAGGAGTCGAGACGAGGATTTCTGCGATGGTCTCGTGAACCGGGTCGCCGGTGCGGTTGAGCATGCCGGCAGCACCGGCGATGCGACTGTGGAGGTCATTGCAACGCCGTGCCACCTCCGACGTTGCGAGTTTGCCGATCGATCCTTCCGACCCCGGTGGCCTTCCGAGAGCCTGGTTGGCCTTGGCTCGCTCGGCGGTCCAGGCTGCCGCCTTTTCGAACGCCCACAGCCGCATCATGTCGTCGCGCAGGACGGGGTCGTCGAGCACCCCTCCGGCTCGAGCCCGCTCGATGAGCAAATCGGGGCGACCCATGCGCTGCGGGTACCACTCGTAGGTCTTGTTGTACTCGGCGTACTCGAGGCGGAACTCGTCGATCACACGACCACGAGCGTCGGCACCCAACGAGACCGCCCGGTCGCCTGCATAGCGGCGTTCATGGGCCAGCGTCGCGCGGGCCACCGCCCATCCCCCACCGATCTCGCCCACCACATTTTCAGCCGGGATCTCGGCGTCGGTCAGGAAGACCTCGTTGAACGAGTTGCGATAGTTCATCTGCTCGATCGGTCTGACCTCGACTCCGGCCTGTCGCATATCGAGCACGAAGTACGTGATTCCCTGGTGCTTCACCGCCTCCCAATCTGTTCGGGCAACGAGGATCGCCAGGTCGGCATGATGTGCACTCGTGTTCCAGACCTTCTGGCCGTTGATGACCCAGGTTTCCCCGTCGAGCGTGGCGGTCGCCTTGAGCCCGGCCAGGTCCGAGCCCGCCCCTGGCTCCGAGAAGAGCTGACACCACGTGTGTTCACCGGTGAGCGCAGGGCCCAGTACGCGGCGCCTGAGGTCGTCCGAGGCGTGCTCGTAGAGCGTCGGCGCAGCGAGGCTCGCACCGACGCCGAGCGGCAGGGTGACCCCTCCGGCCCGACGGATCGCGCCATGAGCGATCCGGTCGACCCAGTGCGGCATGTCCTTGCCGAACCACTCGGTCGCCCACGACGGGACCGCCCACCCTGATTCGAGAAGACAGGTCCGCCACTCGAGAAGCGGGAGGTCGGGGTCCCAGGCGCTACGGAACCACTCGAGAACCTCGCCCTCGATGTCGGCTTCGGTCAGCGGCATCGACTACTCGGCACGTCGCGACTCGAGACGAGTGTCGGTCACCACGATGTCTCGCGACAGGACGTGACCGGTCTCCCATGCACCGACGACTCGATCGACCTCGTCGATCTCCCACCGACCATCGGTGTCGGCGATATCGGATCGAGCCCATTCGAGGTAACGGGCGATTCGGTTCCCGGCCACCCAGTACACCTGAGCGGTAGCCGGACAATCCGCCATGCAGAGCCAAGCGACAAGCGGCGAGATGTTCGCCGGATCCCACCGGTCGAACGAGCCGTCCTCCGGTTCGCCGATGCGTTCACCGAGTCCTGGCGTCGAGAGTGTCATGCGCGTCCTTGCGCCTGGAGCGATCGCGTTGACACGGACACCGTACCGGCCGAGTTCCTGGGCGCCGATGATCGACAGGGTCGCAATCGCCGACTTCGCAGCGCCGTAGTTCGACTGCCCGACGTTGGAATGCAGACCCGACGTCGATGACGTGTTGACGATCGACCCTCGAACCTCCGCGCCCGATTTCGCCTGCTCTCGCCAGTGAGCCGCGGCGTGCTTCATCATCAGCCAGGTGCCCTTGAGGTGGACGTCAATGACTGTGTCCCACTCCTCCTCGCTCATCGACACGAGCATGCGGTCACGCAAGATGCCGGCGTTGTTCACGACCGCATGGAGATCGCCGTACGCCTCAATCGCGGTGTCAACGATGCGTTTGGCGCTATCCCAGTCTGCCACCGAGTCACCATTTGCGATCGCCGTGCCACCCATAGCGGTGATCTCGTCGACAACCTGCTGTGCCGGGCCACCATCGCCACCCGAACCGTCCTGAGCGCCGCCGAGGTCGTTGACGACGACCTTGGCGCCTTCCTCGGCCATCAGCAAAGCATGTTCACGTCCGACCCCCCGCCCGGCTCCGGTGACGATCACGACCCGTCCGTCCAGACGACCCACGGTAGACCCCCTTTTTTGGCCTTCGATCTTGCTGCCTCGATTCAACCCCACCAACGGATGCGCTGCCAGCCCGGAGGTGTCAGCCGAGACGGTCGAGCGCACCCATGTCGAGGGCGTGCCGTCCATGCCGGTTGAGCATCAGGGTGAACAGGGCGTCGCCCCGTTCGGTCTGTTCGGCCATGACGGTGGCCGTCATTGCGATCACGACCCCGTGCAACGAGCCGAGCGCGTACTCCTCGAGGCACTGCTGAGCCGGATGGTTGATACCGCGCCCGGCGAGTTCGCCGACGTAGCGAGCCAGCATGTCGTGCTCGATCTCGCGTCGACGATCGGGGGTTACGGCAGCGCCAAGGAGGTATGCGACATCGGTGGTGCCGCTTCCGAGCGACAAGGTCTGCCAGTCGACCACCATGATCGGAGGAGCGCCGTCGTCGACTCCGAAGAGGAAGTTGTCCGGACGGAAGTCACCGTGCACCAAGGTCACCGGCGCTGCACGGCCGACATAGCGGGGCGCGGTTTCGACGAAGGCCGCGAGCAAATCGGCCACATCTGCGTCGAGACCGGCACCGAGCCGCTCCTGCACGACGGCGTGGAAGAACGCCATCCGTTCCGCATAACCGGCTGCGCGCTCTGCAGGATCTTCACGAAAGATGTCGAATGCCGGCTGAGCGACCGCGCCCCAGACCGGTGCGTGCAGCGCTGCAGCTTGATCGATTGCCAAAATGAGCTGCTCGTCGGTCGCCTCGGTGAACTGGTCACCCTGTCGTGACCCTGCAAGGTCTTCGAGCACCAGGCAGAAGTCGTCGGTTCCCACATGGAGCGCAATGAGCGCCGGTGCCGCCACCTCCGTCAGCGCCTTGACCGACCGGTAGAACGCACACTCCTTCTGGTAGATGCCGTGTTCGAACGAGATGTTCCGAACGGTCTCGTCGGCACTCGGGATCTTGACCACGATCGACGATGGTCCCGTGTTGGTCCCCCAGTCGAGCGACCAACGCGCGTTCCGGCTCATCTGACCGGTTCCGATGAACCCGGCGAACTCGACGTCCCGCGGTGTTACCCCGCCGATCTCGACGTGTGACGCGATCCAGCCAGGATCGAGCCCCACGAACATCTCGGTCATGATGCGCCGTCGAACAGACCGGTGAGTCCCGACGGACCGTGTGGGCCGATCACGATCTGCTCGAGCGCACCGATTCCGGTACAGCCCTGATCGTCGGTCGCGACGACGACTTGTTGCACATGGATGTTTTCGGGCGCTTCCGGGTCGAGCTCGAGCGGATCGAAGCTCTCGCCCTCGAGTGCGAGTTCGCCTTTCCACATACCCTGATTCCACGACGGATGGCTGTAGCCGAGCCCCTTGAACTGGAATCGCAGCTGCGGTTCCAGCGTGATCGAGCGGGTCTTGCCGTACACGTCGATCAGATCGAGCTCTGCACGCTTCGCCCAGCGTGTCCCCGGGACGTACTCGACGCGGTGGAGCGCAGTCGCCATGTGTGTGGCGACGTCATCGAGTTCTTCGGGGATCTCGGTACCGCTCGCGTACAGTGGCGACGTCAGGCCCTCCCGGACGATCGCCTCACCGTTCGGCCCGTCGAAGAACACCGCATGCGTCACATGGTCGTCCCATTGCAGCGGCGCCCACAGGAAGAAGAAGGAAGGGAGCGTCTGTGCCGGTGCCCCGATCGGGATCCGCTCACCGACACCGCGTACACCCCACGAACGATCCTTTGTCCCTCGCCATGTCTCCTCGTCAACGGCGAACTCGCCATCGGGATGCCGGACCGTGCCACTCCAACGGCCGAACTGGGCGAACCGCGTCGCATCCATCGACCGGCGCTGGCGGCTCCACAACACCTGACGGGCTTCCTGGATCGCAGACGTCCGCGCCGAGAACGTCAAATCGGCACTGATCCCGGTCTCGTTGTCGTCGATGATGATGCGAGCGGTCCGGAGTGGCTCGACGATCTCCAGGCGAATCGGACCGACTGACTGATCGGTACGTTCTTGCGGCGCACGTCGCGAGGCATAGAGGCAGTGCTGCTTGCCACCAGCCTCGACACACGAGAAGTGGGCGTCGAGTATCTGCCGGTGTGGGTACACCGCGATCCCGAAACCGAAGTAGCGGGTGCCGTCGTCGTTGTACGCGTTGAACCAGGTGCGGTCGTACACGTTCGGATCCGACGATGCCGGATGAGCGACCGGCTCTGGCGTCTGATGGATCGGGTAGTCGTCGAGACGGTTCAGCACAGTTGCGAGCGTTACTGTCGGGCGATCCCTCGTCAAATGAAGGCCATGTCGCCCGACCGGATCAGTCGGTGATACCGAGTGCGTCTCGGGCTGTCTTCGCAGCCCACTTGTAGTCAGCCTTGCCGTTCGGACCTCTGAACACGGTGTCGACGCGGACGATGTTTTTGGGCAGCTTAAAGCCCGACAACGATGTGCGTAGGCGGTCGACGATCTCGGCGTCGCTCGGAGCGGCTCCATCGGCCAGTTCGACAACAGCGGTGACCGCCGCCCCCCATTGCGGGTCGGGCACGCCAACGACGTTGCAGTCGACGATCTCGGGCAGCAGTTTCAGCGCTTCCTCGACCTCTTCGGGATACACCTTCTCACCACCGGTGTTGATCGAGACTGATCCGCGGCCGAGCAGGGTGACCATGCCGTCGGCGCCTATCGACGCCCAGTCACCCGGCACCGACCAGCGAGTGCCCTCGAAGTGGCGGAAGGTCTCGGCGGTCTTGATGGGGTCGCCGTAATAGCCGAGTGGGATGGGACCGGTTACGGCGAGGAGTCCGGTCTGACCGTCGCCGGGCTGCACCCGCTGGCCTTCCTCGGTGAACACGGCGGCGTTCGGTCCGAGAGTGAACGTGGCGGTCTCGGTGTCGCCCTCACCGGTCGACTCCTTCCCCGCGAAGCCGACCCCTTCGCTTGCGCCAAGGCTGTCGTTGGTCACCATCGGTGAGCCCTGTGCCCGACCGTGCGCGAGCAGACGGTCCTTGATCGCCTGGCTCCACATCACACCCGAAGAGGTGACCGAGCGAACCGATGTCAGGTTGTAGGGCTCCCCTCGATCGGCCGCCTCGTCGAGCGCCTCGACCATCGGCCGACAAAAGACGTCGCCGACGATCGAAATCATGGAGCACTCGGTGCGCTGCACGGTCTCCCAGAGCTCATGGGGGTCGAACGTTCGCTTGGTGAGGGTGATGGTGCCGCCGCCGTTGAACAAGGTGAAGATGGAGCCGATTCCAGCCGTACCGTGCATGAGCGGCGCGGCTGCCATCTGTCGCGGCTGCACGCCGAAACGGTCCAGCGTGGCCAGGTTGGCGGCGTGCTCGGCAGGACTCGACGGGATCTCGAGACCGAGCGGCGCCAGGGTACGCGCGGTGATATTGACCAGGCTGGTGTGGGGCCACATGACGCCCTTGGGATGCCCGGTCGTGCCTCCGGTGTACAGGATCCAGAGTGCGTCGGCGCTTCGATCGCGACGGGCGAGCGGCTCACAACCGGCAATAAGGTCTTCGTGCCGGTCGGCCCACTCGGGACACTCGCCATCACCGACGTGGATCCAACGCCGGACGTTGTCGAGATCGCCACGAACGGCGTCGAATCGTTCGGTGAGCGCGTCGTCGAAGAAGACCGCTTTCGCGTCACTGTTGTCGACGAGATAGGCGAGTTCATTCTCGACGTAGCGGTAGTTGACGTTGCACGGCGCAGCTTCGAGCTTGAACGCCGCGAACTGGGCTTCGGGGTACTCGTTGCCGTTGTAAAGCGCACATGCGACGTTGTCGCCAGTACCGATCCCGTCGCTGTCGAGCACTGCTGCGAGCCTCGCCGCTCGATCCTCGTACTCGACCCATGAGCGCGCCGTGTCGCCGTGTTGCAGCGCCAATCGATCGCCCTGCTCGTCGGCGACGACCTCCCATGCGGTTGCCAGGTTGATTCCAGCCATCTCCAGACCCTCCCGCCCACAGGCGCGGCTGCGAGCGGCATGGTACGCCGGGGTCGCGCACGGGTGCGAACGCTTGGCAAACCACTCGTCACCGTTCTGACGCGAGCTGGCCGATCTGTCAGGGTCGCCGCTAGCTTCTGCCTGTTCCCTTCCGAAAGAGGACCGCACCCATGAGCATGATCGGCACCCGTGTCAACCGGAAGGAAGACCCCGCCTTTCTCACCATCGGTGGGAAGTACGTGGACGACCTGGCTCCGGCAGATGCATTGCACGCCGTCTTCGTGCGTTCGACACTTGCCCATGCCGACTTGACCGAGGTCGACACCACGGATGCAGCAGCTGCCCCGGGGGTTGTGGCGGTGTTCACTGCAGCCGATCTCGGCTTCGAGGCCAAGCCGCCCGACATGCCGATGCTCAACCAGCAGATGTTGCGCAGCCCGCTGGCGAGCGAACGTGTGCGATACGTCGGGGAGCCGATCGCCGTCGTACTCGCCGAATCTCGTGAGGCTGCCTTCGACGCTGCCGAACTCGTCTACGTGGACTACGAGCCGCTCGATCCTCTCTTGGACCCACACGAAGCGGCAAAGGACGAAACGCTGCTCTTTCCCGATGCCGGCACCAACACCGCATTCGCGCTCCCCAGCTCCGGAGAGGATCTCTTTGCGCACTGCGAGGTCGTCGTCGATCTCGAGATGGTCAATCCGAGGTTGAGTGTGGCCCCGCTCGAGCCTCGCGCCGGGCTGGCCTCGTACAGCACCGAGACCGGGCGGCTCACTTACTGGGCATGTACCCAGTTTCCTCATCGCAGCCGCGACGGTCTGGTTGGCGCGACCGGGCTTGAGGTGGATCAAGTGCACGTCATCACCCCGGACGTCGGTGGTGGCTTCGGCGGCAAGAACGCCAACTACCCGGAAGACTTCGCCATCGCGAAGGCGTCCGTGCACCTTGGGCGCCCGGTCCGCTGGACCGAAACCCGTACGGAGAGCATGGTCGGCATCGCCCACGCCCGGGCACTGTCGTACACGGTGCGGATCGGCGGTAGCCGCTCTGGTGACATCAGCTCCTATAAGTGCGAGGTGCTCCAGGAGAGCGGCGCGTACCCCGCGATCGGTTCTGTCTTGCCGATGTTCGTGAAGATCATGGCAACCGGCGTATACGACATTCCCAACGTCGACGTAGTCGCCACTTCTGTTGTCACCAATACCGCTCCGATCGGTGCTTACCGGGGTGCTGGTCGGCCCGAGGCAACGCTGGCACTTGAGCGCGCCGTCGACGCATTTGCCGCCGAGATCAGGATGGACCCGGCCGAGGTCCGGCGGCGAAACTTCATCCCGCCCGAATCGTTCCCCTTCAAGACCCCCACCGGGGCCGACATGGACTCCGGTGATTACGCCTCTGCGCTCGATGCAGTCATGGAAGCTGCAGACTACGCAGGACTCCGGGCCGAACAGGCCCGCCGGCTCGGCGACCCGAGCGCGCCGCTGCTCGGGATCGGCTGGTCGGCCTACGTCGAGATCGCCAATCCGATGGGGGCATCGGAGTTCGGCAGTGTCGAAGTGCGACCCGATGGGAGCGCCTTGGTACTGACGGGCAGTTCGAACCACGGCCAGGGCCACCACACGGCCTTCGCCCAGATCGCTGCGGACGTCACCGGCATCCCATTCGACAAGATCGAGGTCCGCCACGGCGACACCGATGAGGTGAAGCGAGGCGGCGGTACCGGCGGATCGCGGTCGCTGCAGGTCGGTGGTGTAGCGGTCAACGAGGCCGCTGTCGCTGTCGTCGAGATGGCCAAGGACGCCGCTGCGGACATACTGGAAGCAGCCCGGGCCGACATCGTGCTCGACATTGACGCAGGTACGTTCGCCGTCACCGGCACCCCAGCCAGATCACTGAGCTGGGCCGAGATCGTCGCCCACACCCAGGCCGAGGATGAGACCAGCGGCCTCATGGCCGAGACCGACTTCCAGCCGCCGGCGGCCACGTTCCCGTTTGGCGTGCATCTGTCCGTGGTCGAAATCGACCGCGAGACCGGTCAGGTCACCCCCACCCGTCACATCTGCTGTGACGACGCTGGCAACCTTGTGAACCCCACCATCGTCGACGGTCAGGTCCACGGAGGCGTCGCCTCCGGGATCGCGCAGGCCCTCATGGAGGAGTTCATCTACGACGAAGACGGGAACCCGCAGACCGCCAACTTCATGGACTACGGCTTCGTTTCAGCCGCCGAACTCCCCAGTTTCGAGCGACTCGAGATGGAGACACCAACGGATCGAAATCCGCTGGGTGTGAAGGGCATTGGCGAGGCCGGCACCATCGGTGCCACGCCGGCGGTGCAGAACGCCGTCGTCGACGCCTTGTCTCATCTGGGCGTGCGGCACATCGAGATCCCCTGCACCTCCGCGCGGGTATGGCGGCACCTCAAGGGAGCCTGATCTCCGCTGCTCGAACCCGGACCATCACTCCTCGAACAAGCCGGGTGAAAATCCGCCCTTGCTCGCCGGGCTCCACCCGGTGACGTCGATCACGAGTGCCGACTTGTCTTGCGTGGTCAGTAGATCGCCGTTGGGCATCGGTGCACCCGATCGACGAGATCCGAGGATCAGCGTGCGGTGAAGTTCGGTGGGCGCCGTTCAGCCATCGCCCTGACGCCCTCGCGCCAATCGTCGGTCCTTTGCAGCCAGTCCTGCTCGTGCTTTTCCCGATCGGTTGCCGCCTTCACCTTCGCTGCGAGATCGCCCCGCATCGTCTGCCGGATCGACGCCACTGCCAGCGGCGCGGATCCGGCGATCTCCGCGGCGAGTGCGTGGGCTTCGACCCGAAGGTCAGCGAGCGGAACGAGGCGATCGGCGAGGCCGATCGCATGAGCGGTCTCGCCGTCGATACGTCGGCCGGTGTAGAGCAATTCGAGCGCCTTTTGCTGGCCGACGACCGGCGGCAACGTTGCCGACAACCCAAAGCCGTGATGAAAACCGAGCCGGGCGAAGTTCGCAGAAAACCGGGCTTCGGGCGCAGCCACGCGGAAGTCGGCGAAGCATGCGAGACCGAGACCACCACCGATCGCAGCACCCTGCACCGCGGCAACTGCAGGTGTGCGGGTGGAGAACAGGTCAAACGCAGCGTCGTACAGGTGACGCGGTGAGCCGTCGGCGTTACGGATGTCGGCATCGATCGACCCACCGTCGGATGAGAAGTCGGCACCAGCGCAAAAATGCTTGCCCTCCGAGCAGAACAGCGCTGCGCGGGCGTTCGGCTCGGCGTCGATCGCCCGGAAGGCCTCACCCAACGACTCGATGAGGGTCAAGCTGAAGAAGTTGTTGGGTGGGCGACGGACCTCGACCGTGGCCACATAGTGATCGTCGACACTCACATGGACGTCGCCGAAGACCCCGAAACCACCCATCAGCCGAGCCGTTGGGTGTCGCGCCACGACCCCTCATCGGCGCGCGGCTCTTTCGGCAAGCCGAGCACACGCTCGCCGATGATGCCCTTTTGCACCTCGCTCGAGCCGGCATAGATCGTCCCCGCACGAGCGACGAAAAACGTGTTCATCCAGTTGGCGATCGTGTTGGGTGTGCCGAGCGACGGCGCACCGATCCCACCCCTCGTCTCTTCGCCGAACCCGATCTGGCCACCAGGACCGGCGAGGGCGAGCGCCGCTGACGAGATCTCCTGATGGAACACGCTCCACCAGAGCTTGTTGATCGATGACTCGGGACCGGGACGATCACCAGCGAGGAACGTGGTCAGCACCTGGTACCCGCGGTACCGCATCACCTCGACAACGGTGTGGAACTTGGCGATCTGCTGCCGGACTGCGGGGTCGCCGAGGCGGTCGTAGCGCCGGGCGAGTTCGATGAAGTTCTCGAGTTCCTTCTCGAAGGCGAGGTACTGCACCGTTGCGCCGACGCCGCGTTCGAACCCGAGCAGGGTGTTGGCAACCGCCCAGCCACCATTGACCTCACCGAGCACATTCTCTCTGGGGGTTCGGGCGTCTTCGAAGAACACCTCGTTGACATGGGACTGTCCACCCATGTCGAAGATCGGCCGGACGTCCACGCCGGGCTGGTCCATCGGTACGAGAAGGAACGAAATGCCCTTGTGCTTCGGCGAGTCGGGATCGGTCCGGCACAGGGCGAAGATCATGTTGGCGGTGGTGGCCGCAGAGGTCCATGTTTTCTGACCGTTGATGACCCACTCGTCGCCATCGAGTTCGGCCTTGAGGCCGAGATTGGCAAGATCGGAACCGGCGTTGGGCTCGCTGTAGCCCTGACACCAGACATCGACACCGTCGAGGATCCGAGGAATGAAGTGATTTCTTTGCTCCTCCGTTCCCCAGTGCAGGATGGTGTTGCCGACCATACTGATGCTGAAGCCGTCGTTGGAGCCGGCCGTGGGGACACCGCGGGCCGCGAATTCTTCGTTCAGGATGACGTGCTCCAGGTTCGTCAACCCCGACCCTCCGTACTCGGCTGGCCAGTGCGGAGCAAGCAGGCTGGCGGCGCGAAGTGTCTTTCGCCACTCCTCGACAAACGGGCCTCGCTGGTCTCGAGGGAGCGCGCCCACACCCTCCCAGTTCGACGGCAGATGCTCGTCGAGAAAAGCCCGCACCTTCTCCCGGAACGTCTCGGCTGCAGCGGGATAGGTCAGATCCATGGTCGCAATCTCCAACGCAGACCTTGCGTTGTCAAACGCTCCGTACCGCGTTCGCGAGGTGGATGAGACGCGTACCAACGCGGGGCGAGGAGCACCCGGGTGAGTACGAGTGCGAGCCCAGCGACACCGGCAGCGACGAGGAATGCGAGCCGATATCCCGACCAGGTCACGAGCAGACCCATGACCGGACCGACCAGCGCATTCGCGAGATCGAAGAAGGCGGTGTAGGTGGCCATCGCCGAACCACGCTCTCGATCGCTGACCCCGTCGACCGCCACGACCATCAGTGAGGGCGACTGCAGCGAAAGACCCAGGGCGACAAGCCCGGCGCCGACGAAGAAGCCGAGAGGACTGGCCCAGACCGCGAGGAGCACGGTCGCGAGGATGGTCAGTACCAGCGCACAACTCGCCACCCGAACCGGGCCGAGGATGTCGGGTACCCGACCGAAGACAGCGCGGGTCACGATCAGCGTTCCCGAGCTGACGAGGAAGACCGGACCGACCGAGTTCATGCCGATCGAGTCCGAGTACAGGGCTGCGAAAACGATGAACCCGTTGAAACCGAAGATGCCGCAGAGGGTGATGATCCCCGGCAAGATCGAGGCACGGTGGATGAGCGGCGACGGCTCGGCCGTCGGGTCGCCCGGCCGGTGACTCAAGCCCAACGACAGCGCAGCCGACACGAACGAGAGCACGACGATCGTCCACCACACCGCGCCGAAGCCGCTCCACCCGAGTACCCACTCCCCGCCCATCGGCCCGAGCCCCATACCGATATGCACCGCCACGAGGTTGAACGCCGCCGCTTGACTGCGACGATCCTCGGGGGCGAGCTCCATCGCGCGAACCGTGCTTCCGATGAAGAAGGCAGCACCGCCGGCACCCATCACGAGCCGAGCGAGTACGGCCCCCACTACCGATGGGAGGGCAATCAGTAGCGCCATCCCGAGTGCAGTGCCGGCACCGCCGAGGGAAACCAGCCGTTGAGCGCCGCGACGATCGCTCATCCGCCCGAGCCAAGCCCGGCTCAGCAACGCCGGCACGGCGGCGGATCCCATCACGATGCCGGCGGTCAGCTCCGTGCCGCCGAGTTCGTCGACCACGAAGACCGGGAGGATGGCGAGGATCGCACCGCTACCGAGCATCAGACTCGTCCCGGTGGCGAGCAGTATCAGGAACTCTCGGGTGAACAGACGACCCTGGGTCGTGTCAGCGATCTGCGTCACCCCCAAAGCCTCTTCATCGCCCCAACTAGGCTACGGCGATGAGATACACCCGCCTCGGCCGATCCGGACTCGACGTGTCTCGGATCTGTCTGGGCTGTATGGGCTTCGGCGAAGGGTCACCCGGTCGCCAGGACTGGGCTGTCGGTGAGAGCGAGAGCCGCGAAATGATCGCCACGGCACTCGATCTCGGCATCAACTTCTTCGACACGGCCAATGCCTACTCGGCCGGGTCCAGCGAGGAGATCGTCGGACGGGCACTTTGCGACATGACCAACCGCGACAACGTAGTACTCGCGACCAAAGTCTTCTTTCCCATGCGCGCCGAGGAAGGGGGCCGAAACAGCATCGGCTTGTCCCGCAAGGCGATCATGCAGGAGCTCGAGCATTCACTTCGCCGACTCGGCACCGACTACATCGACCTCTACCAGATCCATCGGTATGACCCTCGCACGCCCATCGAGGAAACGATGGCGGCCCTCGACGACGCCGTGAGGTCGGGAAAAGTCCGCTACATCGGTGCGTCGTCGATGTGGGCGTGGCAACTGAGCAAGGCGCAGTACACCGCCGAACTTGCAAATTCGACCAAGTTCATCTCGATGCAGAACCACTACTCCCTTCTGATGCGCGAGGAGGAGCGAGAGATGCATCCGTTGTGCGCCGACCAGGGAATCGGCACGATTCCCTGGAGCCCGCTCGCTCGCGGCCTGCTGACCCGGCCATGGGGGATCGAAACGGTCCGACGTTCGCGCGACCCGAACATCGATCGCCGCTTCTCCGAGGACCGAGATCGCCCGATCGTCGAACGCGTCGCCGAGGTCGCTGACGCTCGGGGTCTTCCGATGGCGCAGATCGCGCTCGCCTGGGTCATGGCCAATCCTGTCGTCGCTGCGCCGATCGCCGGTGCAACGAAGGTCGAGCACATCGAGGACGCGGTAGCTGCGGTCGATGTCAACCTCTCCGACGAGGAAAAAGCCCTCCTCGAAGCCCCCTACACTCCGCGCGACAACCTCTTTTAGCGTGCGGCTCTGCTACAGGGCGTTGCGGTTCGGGAACGTCACCGGCAGGTGCCGGGGCCCACGGACCTGACCACCCGCCCAGGTCACCGCGTTGGGGTCGGTGAGTTCGAACTCGGGGATCATCTGGAGGAACGTCTCGATCGCAACCGTCATTTCCATGCGAGCCAGATTCGAGCCGGCACAGCGGTGAATACCGGAGCCAAATGCCACATGACGGTTGCGCTGCCGGTCGATGATGACCTCGTCGGGATGCTCGAAAATCGCCGGATCGCGGTTCGCGGCTGGGAACGACAGCACTACGCGCTCACCCGCCTTGACCTCCCGATCGCCGAGCACCGTGTCTTTCGTGGCGACCCGAGCCATGGTGACCGGTGCGTAGGCACGAAGGAACTCTTCGATCGCTGTCGGAAGCAGTTCTGGCTCCTCGACCAATCGCCGACGGTCTTCGGGATGCGATGCAAGATGCCACAGCGCAGAGCCGATCGAACTCCATGTGGTATCGATGCCCGCTACGAGCATGAGGAACACGTTCCCTTGGATCACGTTGAGCGGTACGGGCTCGCCGTCGATCTCCGACGTAAGAAGAATTGAAATGAGATCGTCACCAGGGTTTTCCAACCGATCGCCGATCTCGGCGACGAAGAACTCGGTGATCTTCTCGTCGTAGTACTTGCGGGCCTCGGCATCAACCTGGCCGATCTCGAGGAAACCCTGCACCCACTCGGTGAAGGTATCGGCCATCTCTGGGTCGATACCCAGGATCATTGCGATGATGCGGGGCGGGATCTGCCGGGCGTACCCATCCGCGAGGTCGGCGTGACCGTCTTCGATGAAGCCACGGATGAGGCGACGACAGAGTTCCTGGGTGTGGCCCCGGTACTTCTCGACCGACCGCGGCGCAAAGAACGGCAGCATCAGCTGCCGTTCGGGCGTGTGGTGGGGTGGGTCCGAGTCGATGATCGAGCGGATGCGATCGGGGTTGTCGGGCCGGTGCTCGGGGTCGGGTTCGGCACTGATATCGGGCACGACCGAAATCGAGAACGACGACCAGGTCTCGCTGTCTTTGGCAATCGACCGGACACCGTCGAACGTGACCGGAAGATAGCTGACCTGGCGTCGCTCGGTGCGGGCGAAGGGGCAACCGGTCTCCCGCAGTTGCTTCCAGACCGGCGCGGGATCATTGATATAGCTGGGGTCGAAAAGTTCGAAGTCCTCGGCCCAGTCCTCAACCGGTTCGACGGTGGTCATCAACCGAGCTCACTTCCGACAATCGCAGCAAAGCTCACACATTCGCCAGGGCGTCCACCGAGGTTGTGGGTCATGCCCAGCGTCTTGCCTTTGTCGACAGAGAGGATTTGCCGCTCCGGTGGAGCCTCCTTGCGCAGCTGGAGCCAGCACTCGAACAGCATCCGCAGCCCCGACGCACCGATCGGGTGTCCGAAGCTCTTCAGGCCGCCGTCGGGGTTGATCGGCAGCTCTCCATCGAGATCGAAGGTGCCGGCGAGGACGTCCTCCCACCCCTCGCCCCGCTTCGAGAACTGGAGATCCTCCATCAATACGAGCTCGGTCGGCGTGAAACAGTCATGAACCTCAGCCATAGCGATCTCGGTTCGGGGGTCGGCCACCCCGGCCTGCTCGTAGGCGTCCTGGGCACAGCGGGCGACTTCGACGAAGGTGGTGTAGTCGTAGTCCGGATCGAGCGGCCCGGCCCCAGGGCCCGAGGTGAAAGCCAACGCCTTCACGTAGAGCGGGTTGTCACAGTACTTGTGGGCGTCTTCAGCCCGCACGAGCACCGCAGCAGCAGCGCCGTCGCTCACACCGGAGCAATCGAAGATGCCGAGGTCGCCGGCGATGAGCGGTGCGTTGCAGATCGTCTCGGTGCTCACTTCCTTCTGGAACTGGGCTCGGGGGTTTCGCGCGCCGTTGAAATGGTTCTTCCACGCGATCCGCGTCATGACCTCTTTCATCGTGTGGCGATCGACGCCGTACTTCTCGCCGTAGGCGGGGGCCAGAAGTGAGAACGATGCCGGTGCGGTGATGTTGGTCTTTGTGCCATCGTCGGGGAGCTGGGCCCCGACGAGGCCGGACATCCCGTTGTCCTTCAGTTTTTCGGCGCCAAGCGCCACGACCACGTCGAACGCCCCCGACGCCACGGCATACGCGGCGTTGCGGAACGCCTCGGAGCCGGTGGCACACATGTTCTCGACGCGGGTGACGGGCTTGTAATCGATCTTCAGTGGCTTGCTGATAGTGAGCCCGGAGGTGCCCGAGCCGAGCGTCCCGAACCAGAACGCATCGACGTCGTCCTGCGCGATCCCGGCCGAGTCATAAGCGGCATGCGCTGCCTCGATGATCATGTCGTCGATCGATCGGTCGAAGTGCTCACCGAATTCGGTACACCCCATCCCGACGATCGCGACCTGGTCCTTGATCCCGCGTGATCCCATGCGTGACTCCTAACGAATCGGTGTTGCTTTCCAAAAGTAGTTCTGCACACCATCGGCTGTCAGGGTGTTGCGGAACGTCATGCGAACCCGAAGGCCGATGTGCACCTCATCGGGATCGGCGTCGGTGAGCTCGGAGGTGAAACGTCCTCCACCGTCGAAGTCGATCACGACAGCGATCGTGGGCGGTGACGGCGAGTAGGCGAGCCGGTCGATCGTATAGGTGGCGACCGTGGCCTCGATCTCGGCCATCGGGACCATCTCCATGTCATCGACGGCACCGCCTTTCACCGATACTCGCTGGGGCGGCAGATGAACCGCTCCCGTCGACCGGTCGCGTGAGCCCACCAAGGCGAACTTCCACGCAACGTTGCGCTCCGACGGCGGGCCGGCGGGAGGAACCGGGTCTGGCCGCCGCGGCGGCTCACGATCCAGGAACCCGCGCCAGCTCAGAAATGTCGCGTAGTCGAGGCCGTCGTTGCCATCGGCGATCTGGGCTGTGACCGGGTTGGCTGATGTGTAGTCGGTGATCGCATCGGTGGTGCGAAAGATCGACACGTCACATCCGTCGGCGAGTGTGACCAGCATGATCGTCTCGTGGGGTTGTGCAGTGTCGAGCACGTTGGCTAGCGCGACCAGTGAGTGAGCGTTTCCCGTCATACCGATCGTGGGGGTGAGGTCCTCCGCCGTGGGCGCCGCACCGACACCCGCCGCGCCCGCTGCGCTGCGAACCGAACGGGCGTGCAGGCCGCTGACCACGACCTTGTCGACATCGGCAGCGGAACGTTCGGTGTCCTTGAACGCCTTCGTCGCTGCTTCGGCGACGAGCAGTTTGTAGACCGACTCGCCGAAACGTTCCTCCCAGACCCGGGAATAGTTCCAGCCGGGAGCCCGCCAACGGTCGAGAAACTCGTGGGTGGCCGAGGCGCTTCCGATCCACTCTGCGATGACGGGGGCATCGTCGTCGGATCCGATCATCACCGCTGCGCCAGCGTCACCGAGCTGCGCCTCGTCGCTGCTCCCCGGCCTTCCTGTGCGCACGTCAGCGGCGGTGACGAGAATCGGACGCCGATCGTGCAGCGCTGCTGTGACGGCACCGGTGGTCGAGCGGACGGACCCGACCATGTCAACGGCGAGAACATCACTGGGGTAGTTGAGCGCTGCGTGAACCGCGTTCGCATTGGTTTTGTCAAGATACGGCGGGGTCGACGACGTGAAGTAGATCGCAGCGGGTATCGGTGCGTCGAAGGAGCGGAGCGCAGCCCGCGCTGCTTCGACCGACATCGACGTGGCGTCTTCGTCGTAGCTCGCGACCGCACGGGTCCCCTTGCCGCCGCCCGTGCCGAGCGCAGCCCCGATCGCCGACCGCTGCAGCCGGTAATACGGCACGTGCACGCCGTAGCCGATGATGCCTCTCGTCACAGATTCCTCCCAACCCGATCGCGACATGGACAGATTCGTTCAGGAGCGGGGGCCGTGTCGAACTACGTTGGCGATCCATGAACGAATGGATTGCCTCCGATGTCGACTGGCGAACCGACTCGATCCTCCCGAGTCCGCCCGAGGGTGCCGTGCCGGTCCTTCATGACCGTGAGTACCGGGTCGAATCGTTCCTGCTCGAGAATGGCAACCTCTTGATCAA
>CAJQPN010000028.1 GCA_905480195.1 uncultured Acidimicrobiales bacterium | reverse complement strand
GCCATTGGACCCCGATGGCGGTCGCCCGCCGGTCGGGGGAGTGGCTCGCTACTCGCCGCTGAAGCGTGGAGAACGCTTCTCGACGAAGGCAGCCGCCGCTTCGCGATGATCGGCGCTGGACATGGTTCGGACCATGTTGCTCGCCTCCGCGTCGAGGGCGGTGAGCAGATCAGCACTCGTCGCGCGATTGATATTTTCCTTCATGTAGCGCATGGCGATCGGCGCGTTGGCGGCGATCTCGTGGCAGTAGTCGAGCGCAGCGTCGGCAAATCCCTCGTCCGGTAGCACCCTGTTCACCAAACCGAGGTCGGCAGCCTCTGCAGCTGACAGGCGGGGCGACGTGTAGTACAGCTCCTTGGCCTTTGCAGGCCCGAGCAGCTGGGTGAGGAACCAGCTGCCACCGAAATCACCCGACGCACCGACGTTCGCGAACGCGGTGACGAGAAGTGCCCGTTCGGCGGCCAGACGGATGTCTGCTGCGAGGGCGATCGACAGGCCCGCGCCGGCGGCTGCCCCCGGAAGGGCAGCGACGGTGGGTTTGGGAAGTTCGTGGATCGCGGCGCTCACCCACCGTTGGCGAAGACGGAGAGAGGCCACCCGATCGTCGTACGCGCTCGGTTGCCCATCGCGCGAGCGGCCACTCTGGTTGGCCTCGTTCATGCCCTTCACGTCACCGCCCGCACAGAACGCGCCCCCTTCGCCGGTGATCAACACGACCCGAACGTCGGGGTCGGTCGCAAACGCTGGGAGCACCGCTCGAAAGCCGTGGTACATCGCGTTGCTCAGCGCATTTCGACGATCGGGTCGGTTGAAGGTGATCACGCCAACCTGGCCCTCGCGGCGGGCGAGTAGGTCGTCGGTTCCGGTGTCGATCTCGGTCATGGTGAGATCTTCACACGTCGGTCAGAAGGCATCCAGATCGATGCCGAGCGCAAGCCGGCCGACCTGGTGGGTGACGCGGTCACGGTGGACGTTGATGTGCAACGGCATCGCCCGGAAATCGCGCTGGCGTCGAGCAAACGTTCCGCTCTCTCGCAGCCCGTTGCCGCCTTCCACGCGGGCGAGCAGGTCCATCGCGCGCGACAACTGATCGACCGCCATCGAGACGACCGCCTGCTGGCGGAAATAGTCGGCAGTGTCCGGGACCGTTCGCTGCTCGATTCGTCGGTCGACCTCTTGGCACGCCTCGGTGACCGCAGCCCGCGCCGACGCGATGAGCGACATCGCCTCACCGAGATTGACCTGGACAGTGGGTCGCTCGACCATTTTCGTCCCCATGATCGCCTTGCGGGTTCGGCTTTCGTCTGCGATCTCCGCCAGGGCGCGCCGAGTGACACCGACGGCCATCCAACCGAGCATGAGATCGGAGATCCCGACCCAGTCTTCGCGGTACCGATGATTGATCACCGGAACGACTCGCAGGCTCTCGGCCCGGTTCGCCCCGAACCATGGCACGCAACGGTCGAGCGGAACACGAACGTCGTCGTAATGGATGTCGTCGGTGGCAGAGGCCCGGAGCCCCGAGCCGTCCCATGTCGGGTCGATACGAACACCGTTCGAGTCGTTGCGCACCATCGAAAAACGCAGATCGAGCGGCTCGGCTCGTTTGCCACTCTCGTCGGCGACCGCGAACACGACCCCGCACCAATCGCCGTAGGCGGCCCCGGTGGCGAATGAGCCCCGGCCGGTGAGCGAGACCTCGTCGCCGTCGATCCGGCCGTACACCCCTGATCCCGCTCCGGCCGGGAACGACACCCACTCTCCTGCGGCGATGAGCTCGGTCAAGAGATCTGCGTGGTTCGGGCCAAGGGTTCCGGCGAAGAGGTGGAATACGCATTGGTGGTTCCATTGGGTCCACGCAGTGCTGGGGCAGCGAGCTGCGATCGCTTCGAGTTCGCGACCGATCGAAAGCATCGGGGCTTCGAGCCCTCCGATCTCTCGGCTTGCGGGGAGGCGCATGACGTCGCTGTTCTTCAGTGCCTCGATGACCGTCGGGTCGATGTGGCGGGTTCGATCAGCCTCCTCGGCCTGCTTGTCGATCAGGTCGAGCAATGGCGCGACGACGAGATCAGCTGTCGGCGCAGGCAGGAACTCGTCGACCGGGGAACTCACGCGTCGTTCACCCTCGGGTCGGTACCGGTCATCTTCTTAGTCTCGCGCATCGGCTGCGCTTATGGTCAGGCCGAAAGCGCTGTGCCGAGTTCGAGAGGGCAGACGATCGGCCCAGATCCGGTACCTTCGGCACGTCTTCAGAAAAGGAGGGCAGTCATGACACTGCCGGGAGTACTCGACGGCATCAAGATCGTCGAGTTCAGCCAGAACGCAGCGATTCCGCATTGCGGTCGACTCCTCGCCGGACTTGGCGCCGACGTCGTCAAGGTCGAACCGCCCACCGGCGACGCCATGCGATACCTTGCCCCGATCGGTGATGACGGCCGTGCCTATCTCACCACCAACCCCGGCAAGCGGGCGATCGTGCTCGATCTGACCTCACAGAAGGCGCCCGCAGTCGTCGATCGACTGTTTGGGTGGGCCGATATCGCCCTGGTGGCGATGAAACCGGCTGATCTCGAGCGCTACGGTCTCGACTGGGATCACGCCCGAACCGTCAATCCACAGCTCGTTCACCTCACGCACACGGCACTCGGGCCGGAGGGACCTGCTTCCCATCATGGTGGCTACGACGTTTTGGTGCAGGGCCGAAGCGGCATCGGTTGGACGATGAATCGAACCCGGGACGGCACGCCGCAGTCGACTCGTCCTGCGGTCAACGACTACGGCACGGGCATGGTGTCGGCGTTCGCCGTCATGGCCGGACTTCGGCACCGCGACCAGACCGGCGAAGGTCAACGCATCGACACCTCACTGCTCGGAACTGCCATGAGTCTGTGCACCCCGACGGTTGCATGGTTCGAGCAAGACGCCGAGGGCTACGAGCGGCTCCAGGAAGAGATTGATGCGCTCCGACTCGGCGGCCTCAGCTTTGCTGAGCAGCGCGACCATTACGAACGTCGGGTGGAGGCCGCAGGGGGTGTCTTTCGCCTGTACTTCCGCCATTACCGCACGGCCGACGGGCTGATATCGGTTGCGGGGCTGTCGGCGCACCTCTTCGCCAAACTCCACGAGGCGACTGGCATTGCCGCTCCGCCGCGCCGGAGGATCGATGATGAGTTCTTGGCTGTCGTTGACGCAATGGAGACATTTTTCGCAGAGCGAACAAGCAGTGAGCTACTCGATCTCCTCGAGGCCCACGGCTACCCAAGCGGGCCCTACAACACGCCGCACGAGGCTGCGTTCGACGAGCAGGTTCGCGCCAACAACTTCGTGATCGAACTCGATCATCCCACCGTGGGCCGTTATGCGACGAGCGGGATGCCGATCCAGATGGAGAAGTCGCGTGCCGAGATTCGCGGGCCGAGCCCGCAATTGGGTGAACACACCCGCGAAGTGATGGCTGAACTCGGGCTCGACGACTCGACGATCGACGCCCTTCAGGCGGCGGGAGTGATCAAGTCGCTGGACGACTAGTCAGGGTTGCGTTCGGCCCGGCGTTCCTGCCGGCGCTGCAGGAACTGCTCACGTGTATTGACATGGGGGTAGGGCTCGTCGGGCACCGGGAGCCCGAGGCGATCACAGATCGGCTCCCATCCGTCGCCGGGCTCGTAGATGAGCAGCCGGTCGGGAGGCACGGCAGCGATCACCCGTTCGTTGTGGCGGCGGGCTGCCTCGATCGTCACGTCGCGGTCTGCCCAGTTCGGTGTGAAGTCATTACGGATCGCATGCCACATTCGCTCGAAATGAAGGGCTTCCTCGCTGCCGTCGTTGTCGACATCGGGGAGGATCGTCGACGAAGCGCTCTCGTACCATCGATCGAGTGGCCGCCGGCTGAGTAGCACGAGCGCATCCGGAAACACTTCGCTCAGTTGCTCCCAGAACGCTGCGCCTGGCCAATCGACGATGGCGTCGAAGTCGTCCAACAGTGCGCGCCAATCGACGGGTTCGCCAATCGCAGCCCGATACCAAGCATCGACGTGGCCCGCCGCGCCGACCTCCATCATGTGGTAGCAGCGCCCTTCGAGCAGTTTCTCGAGCGCGAACTTGAGAGATAGCGTCCCCGTCCGGCCGAGTCCGGCACCCACGACTCTCATCGCTTGCTCCGCATCGCTGCGAACGCGCCACCTTCGACCAGTGCCTTGCGAATCGGTCGGAGCAACTCGAGTAGCTGGTGCGAGTCGGAGGGGCCGGTCGCCTCGATCAATGGCGCTGATGCCTCGTCTGTGACCCGCTCGATCGCCTCGCGAAACGCTCTTCCCTCGGCGGTGAAGGTGCCGCCGTCATCAAGCAACCCGCGGGCTCGCAAACGCTTGACCCCTGCGTCATAGGCTTGCTCACTCCACGGTCGAGTGGCTTTGAGCGCTGCAAGGGGAACCTGACCGGTGGCTGCATGCAGAAGAAGGGCCTCCACCGGGTCGACCGCTGCCGCGATCAACGCTGCAACGTGTGTGTCGCCCCGCCACTCGCGGATGATCGTGATCCGTTGCCACAGCCGCTCCCACGGATCGTCGGGTTCGGGAACGGCGCGGTTGCCCGCTGCGAGTGGCCGTCCGGCGTCGCCAACTCCAGCGATCATTCGCCCGGTGAGGGCACAGGCCGCAGCGATCCCGTCAGCATCCAGTGCATCGCCAGCGAGCCTGCGAAGTGCGCGACCAGCAGCGCGCATGCGGCCCGTCTGGATCGCGGCCGGTGGCGCAATCGACCAGGCATCTGGGATCGCCACCTCCACCATGAAAGGAGGAAAGTTGAAGAACGTCGCAACGACCACCTCAGCCGGGACGGCCCCCAGTGCTGCGGCTCGGCTGGCGAAGTAGTGGTGCGATGTCGGCAGGCCGAGTGCCTCATACTCCTCGGTCGCTTCGGGCGCGAAGTAGATGAAGCCGTGGATCGGTCCTGCCATTCGGTTGAGCTTGGCGGCCAGGTCGGTCGTCGTCACGTGCGGGCTTATTCGCTCCAGGCCTTCAACTTTTCGAAGGTGGCCAGCGAGTCGGGGCCGACTGCGTTGACATTGAGATGGGTCACGCCGACCTCCTTGAACACCTGGAGGCGCTCGCGCACGTAGCCCTCATCGCCGATCAATGCCGAGAGGTCGATGTACTCCTCGGGTACGGCCGCCATCGCCTCGGCCCGCTTGCCCGAAAGGAAGAGATCTTGGATCTCCTCGGCTTCCTGTACCCAGCCGTAGCGTTTGAAGAGATCGTTGTAGAAGTTCTTTCCCTTCGCCCCCATGCCCCCCACGTAGAAACCGATCAGGCCCCGTGCCTGGTCGCGCGCTTCTTGGATGTGGTCGCCCTTTCCGATCGCGACAAAGCCGCCGGCGATGATCTCGAGTGGCTTTTTCTCGGGGTCGCGCTTGGCGGCTCCGGCAGCCAGTGCATCACCCCAGACGTCCTGGAAGCGATCGGGAACGAAGTGGATCGTCTGCCAGATGTCGGCGATCTCGGCGGTGAGTTCGACGTTCTTCGGGCCGATCGACGCGATACCGATGCGGATGTCGTCGGCCGGCGGACGGTCCATGAACCGAATCGGCTTGCCGAGTCCGGTGCCACCCTCGAATGGCAGCGTGTAGGCCTTGCCATCGTGGGTGAGCTTGTCGCCGCTCCAGACCTTGCGACAGATCTCGATGGTGTCTCGGGTTCGTGCCATCGGCTTTTCGAACGGCACGCCGTGCCAGCCCTCGATGACCTGCGGACCGGACGTGCCGAGGCCGAGGATGAACCGCCCACCCGACAGGGCGTCGAGTGTTGCTGCCGTCTGTGCGATCAGCGCCGGGCTGCGGGAGTACAACGGGATGATTCCAGTCATCAGCTCGACCCGCTCGGTCTTCGCTGCGATGTAGCCGAGGGTAGAGATGAGGTCGTAGCCGTAGATCTCCGCACCCCAGAGCAGATCTACACCCGCTGATTCGAGGTCCTGTGCCTGCTGGGCGAGTCGCTGTGGGTCACCGTTGAAACCGATGGTCGTGCTGATCTTCATGGCCCCATCTTGGCCGAGATGACGGGTCGGGAACGAACCGTCAACCGGTGTTGTCGGCGAACCAGGGACGGAGGGACTCGATCATCGCTTCCGGGAAGCGCACCGGTTTGCCTTCGTTGGTGATCAGGGCAGCACGAAGCTCCTGCGTCGCAATGACTTCATCGATGCGCATGATGCGCTGCCGCCACGTCGACGTGACACGTCGGAACTCGAGAATCTCGGTCTCGACAACCAGGTCGTCGAGTTCCTCGGCCATACCGAGGAACTTCGTGTTGATCTCCGACACGACGATCGAATGGCCATCGGATCGCATCTGGCCGAGCGAATGACCGGCTGCTATCAGCAACTCAACCCGCGCCGCCTCGAAGTACGAGATGTACACGGCGTGGTTGACGTGGTTGTACGGGTCGAGCTCGCCGAAGCGAACCCGGATGTTCATCTTGTGTACGGCCATCGTTCGGTGAGTGTAGGGCCCGGGGTGAGCGCGGTAGTTTCCGCCCCATGGCTGGTGGACTTGTCGGACTTTTGGATGACGTGGCGGCGCTGGCGAAGCTCGCAGCCGCCTCGATCGATGATGTGGGAGCAGCGGCAGGCCGCGCCTCGATGAAGGCTGCGGGCCTGATGGTCGACGACACCGCAGTGACGCCCACCTATGTACATGGCATCGCCGCTGAGCGAGAACTCCCGATCATCAAGCGCATCGCCAAAGGATCGATCCGCAACAAATTGCTGTTCATCCTTCCGGCGGCACTGATCCTCAGCGAGTTCCTGCCGACGGTGGTGGAGATCATTTTGATTGCTGGTGGCACGTTCCTGTGCTTTGAGGGAGCGCACAAGATCATTCATGCGATCAGAGGTGACGACCACGATCACGACGTTCCGGCCGCGGTCAAAGGACCCGGCGAAGAGGAGTCGACGGTCGCCGGAGCCATCCGAACCGACCTCATCTTGTCGGGCGAGATCATGGTGATTGCCCTGAAGGAGGTGATCGAGGAGCCCATCGTGACGCGAGGGGCGGTGCTCGTCGTGGTCGCCATTCTCGTCACGATCGTCGTCTTCGGTCTCGTGGCGCTGATCGTCAAGATGGACGATGTCGGGCTGATGATGACCCAACAGGGCTCCCGGCGATCGGAACGTATTGGCCGTGGGCTCGTGAGCGCGATGCCGAAGGTCCTGACGTTTCTCACCGTTGTTGGTACCGCAGCGATGCTCTGGGTCGGTGGCCACATTCTCGTGGCCGGAGCACATGAACTTGGTTGGGACTGGCCGTACGACGTCATCCACGACGCAGAGGCGCAGGTGGAAGGGGTTGGAGGTGTCGGTGGCTTCCTGACGTGGCTCGTGAACACCGCCATATCTGCTGCCGTCGGGCTCGCATGGGGCTGTGCCGCGATGGCGGCTGGGTCGTTCCTGCCGTTCGGGAAGACGAACCATGATGTTCGCGAACCCGCCACCGACTAGGTGACGGGCCCGCCTCGGCATCGGCAGGCTTCAACTCAAGGGTTGGGCGGGGGTGGAAGGATCTGCCGCAACTCGGCGACGGTCACGCCGAGCGAAGCTGCGGCGTCATCGAGTGGTTCGCCCGGGCTCGGCAAGATGTCGAGGAGCTGCGCCTCGGTCACGC
The DNA here is from genome assembly GCA_905480195.1 of uncultured Acidimicrobiales bacterium. Lineage (GTDB taxonomy): Bacteria > Actinomycetota > Acidimicrobiia > Acidimicrobiales > Aldehydirespiratoraceae > UBA11606. Next base: position 42,485 of record CAJQPN010000028.1, on the reverse strand, counting down.
CGAGCGCAGTGGCCGCTTCGCGGAGGTCGGGCGGCTTCCCCGGGCGGTTGTCCGCCGGTGCTGGCCCGCCAGCGTCGGCCTTGACGTCACCCATGAGACAGCGAGGAATGTACGGGTAGTCAGCGGTGAGGAGGTACGCATATTCGCCGTCGATGAAGGTCCCGTTGCACTCGTCGAGATCCCCGGACCCGTCGATGAAGACCCAGTCACTCACGTAGGTGCCGTCCGCGACGGTGCCTTCGAGGTCGACGGACACGCGTGCACGGCCGGTGTGGACACACTCGACTCCGACGCGGACGTCTGCTGTCAGTTCGTAGCTCGAGGCGTAGGCATCGGAAACCGACGCGTAGATGAGGTGACCGTCGGCAGCGAAACCGACCAGCACGAGCTCTTCACCTCGGTCGAAGGCGTCGACCAGCAGGTTGGATCGGCCGTGGTAGTGGTACTTGCCGCCGGGCTGAACGTGGGCGTTGTTGATGTCGAGGCCGAGGTCGAGGAAATCCTGGAGCGCCTCGATGCGGTAGGTCTCACCGCCGGCGCAGGTCGCGGTTTCGGCGGTGCCGGGTTCCATCGAGACGCCGTTGAGCGCCACTCCCGGTACGCGGGCCGGGCTCACAGTCCCGAGGTAGACGGGGTCCGCAGTGAACTCGTACGACAGTGACTGTTCAGTGATCGCGTTTGGGTTGCCGTCGTTGGGGAACTCGCCAGATTCGTGGTTCGGCAGGGCGTTCGCCTCGATCGTGCGAAACCCGTCAGCGACGGTCACCCGTACCACGGTGCCGAAGCGCTCATCGATGAGGACATAGTCATTGAAGAAGTCGTAGTGATTGACGAAGCCGTCGCTACTGGCTGTGTGCTCCGTGTCGGCGGCTCCGAGGGCCACGTCTTGCCCATCACTGCAGCCGGCGAGGAACAGCGTCAGGCATACGGCGAGCCAGACGGATCGGATCCGGATTGAACGAGGGGTGGTCATGGTCACAGCCCAATGGTTGCCCAGCAAGGTAAGACGTTGCCCAACAACGGAAGAACAAGGTTGCGCCCGGATCGGGCATCTCGTTTGAGGGTGACGAGTGCTTCATCCTGGAAGCGAATCGACCGCACCGCCAGCAGAATCTCCAGGGCCACACATTACGGCTGAAATGTTGCAATGTCCGATCTTTTAGACCAACGTACGTTCCATGTCGGCCACTGCGCTCAACCGAGACCATCCGCTCCCGCTCTGGGCGCAACTCGAAGCCGACCTTCGTCGTCGTATCGACAGCGGCGAATTCGAGGACGGCCGGTTCCCGACCGACCTGAACCTCACGATCGACTATGAGGTCAGCCGCCACACCGTCCGAGAGGCGATCCGGCAACTCAACAAGACCGGAATCCTGAAGCGAGAACGGGGCCGCGGCACCGTCATCAACCGCAGCGAGTTCGAACAGCCGCTCGGCACGCTCTACAGCCTGTTCCAATCGATCGAGGCAACCGGTACGGATCAGACGAGCGAGGTCCTGCAACTCGAGATCATCACCGATTCGATTGCTGCTTCGTACCTCGAACTCGACGAGGAGACCGAGTTCGTGCTGCTCGCTCGCCTCCGGCGAGCTGGTGGCGACCCGCTCGCGGTCGATCGCGCGTGGGTGCCGCTCAACCATGGCGCGCCGCTCCTCGACGTCGACTGGTCTCACACGGCGCTCTACACCGAGATGAGTCGCATCGGCGCGCCCACGCCCACGGCCGGTTGGGAGCGCCTGACTCCCGTCATCCCGTCGTCGGCCGACCGCAAGCTGTTGGGTCTGCCCTCCGGTGTCGCCGCCTTTAGTCTTGAGCGACTCGGCACGTTCGACGGTAAGCCCGTCGAATGGCGGACCACCTTGATCCGTGGTGACCGGTACCGCTTCGTCAGTGAATGGTCGTCGGACGGGAGTGGCGGCGCGCTTCGCCCCACCAGCTAGTCCGAGTCGATCGCGAAGATTGCTTCGATCTCGGTGGAGATGTCGAAGGGCAGCTCCGCCATACCGACAGCCGAACGGGTGTGAACCCCGGCCTCACCGAACACCTCGTGAAACAGTTCGGAGCAGCCGTTGATCACTGCGGGTGTGTTGGTGAAACCAGGTGCACAGTTCACCATCCCGAACACCTTCACAACCCGCGTGATGCGATCGAGCGAACCGAGCTCGACGCGAGCGGCTGCAAGAATTTGCAGACCCGTCAAGCGCGCTGCGTGTTTGGCGGTGTCGAGATCAACGTCAGTACCGACCTTGCCGGTGATCATCGAACCGTCCGGCGCGATGGGCCCGTGGCCCCCGACATGCAGATGCCCACCGCTGATCACCGCCGATACGTACAGGCCGGCGGGCGGCATCGGCGTTGGGAGCTCGATGTCGGCGGCAGCGAGGCGGGCTTCGTGTGACATGGCGCGCAAGCGTAGTCTCGGGATCGACGGTCGATCAGGGGAGGATCCGGCAATGGAAGTCGTCAACGAGGTGATGCCGACCGATCGGCAACGTTTCGCGGAGATGATGGAGCCTGGCCCCGACGGGCCGATCTACATGGTCAACCTGCTGCGCTTCAAGGCAGCGGCCGAATACGAAGACGGCCGCAAAACTGACCTCTCCGGCCGGGCGGCGTACAACCTCTACGGCCAGGCGGTCAGCCGGATCATCCAGGACTACGACGGCGAGATCGTGTTCGTCGGTGACGTCACCTTCCTGTCGCTCGGACAGGTCGAGGATCTCTGGGACGAGGTGGCGATCGCCAAGTATCCGAATCGAGGTGCCTTGTTCGCCATGTCGTCGTCACCGGAATGGCAGGCCGCCGCCGTGCACCGAAGCGCCGGGCTGGCCGGACAGCTCAACATCGAGACTGTCGGCGGCTTCTTCTCGTGAACGACGTGCGCGTCGGAGTGACCCCGCCGTGGGACCTCGGCAGTGTCGCGGCCGAGGACCAGCGCCGCCGCCTCACCGCTGTCGCCGATGCCGGTATCGACCACATCTTTACTGCCGATCACGTCAGCTTCATCGGCGGCGCCGGGATCGACGGTCCGGTGCGACTCGCTGCCATCGGGGGGATGGAGCCTCGCCTCGGGCTCTATCTTGGGGTCTTCCTGCTGTCGCTTCGCCATCCGCTCGTCGCGGCGCGTCAGATCGCGTCGCTCGCCGAGATGGCTCCGGGGCGAGTCACGATTGGGGTCGGGGTTGGCGGTGAGGACCGGCACGAATTTGAGGTCTGTGAAATCGATCCGGCGACCCGGGGTCGTCGTACAGACTCGGCGCTCGACATCGTCCGGCGCCTTCTCGACGGCGAGACCGTCCACGGTGACGGCACGTTCTACGAGTTCACCGATGCCTTGATCCGGCCGACGCCCGAACCCCGCATCGCTTTCACGGTCGGCGGCCGCAGCGATGCCGCAATCGAACGTGCTGCCCGCCTCGGTGACGGCTGGCTCGCCTCGTGGTGTTCCGTCGGTCGCTTCGCCTCGGGTGTGGCGATAGCCGAAGAACTCGGCGCCGACCGCAGCGTGGACTGGCAGCACGGGCTCCAGATCTGGGCGGGTATCGGCGACGACCGAGCCGAGGCGCGCGGCTATGTAGCCGACGGCATGCAGACGTTCTACGGCATTCCGTTCGAGGCGTTCGAGAAGTACACGCCGATGGGCACGGCCGACGACATCGCCGACTTCCTGCTGCCCTACGTGGAGGCTGGCGCCAAGGTGATCAACGTGTCACCTTGCGGCCCGACACGCGAGGCCGAGGCCGAGGTGATGGGTGCGGTCGCGCAACGGCTTCGGCGGGGCTGAGCGGCGGCGCTCACTCGAGGTCGTCGAGGAGCGCTCTTGCAAGTGGTGGGAGCTCGGAGCCGGTGGGCCACACGGCTCGTAGGTCTCGACCGATGGTGAGCCCCGGCGTTTCGATCTCGACGAGTTGACCACCGGCGACCTCGGCGGCGATCGCAAGCCTGCTGATCACCGTTGGCGCGTTGCCATGCACGACTGCGGCTCGAACGGCGGAGGTTGAACCCAACTCGAGGACTGAACCCGGCTTGCCGAGGCCGAGGTGGCGAAGTGCCGTCTCGAGTGCTTCACGGGTGCCGGAACCGGCTTCGCGCATGACCAGCGGAGTCGCGGCAAGCGCTTCGACGGGAACCGATCTGCGCTCGGCCCACGGGTGAGTCGGGGCTACGACCGTGACGAGTTCGTCGTGGCCGACCACCTGCTCGTCAAGCGCCGCCCATTCCGAGGGTGTTTCGATGAAGCCGAGATCGGCGGCACCGTGGTAGAGCCGATCGACGACGGTGGTCGAGTTTGCGACCTCCAGCGCGATCGAGTCTCGTGGGTGAGCCCGCGAGAAGCGGTCGAGCCATTGGGGGAGCAGGTACTCGGCAATCGTGAAGCTTGCGGCGATGCGGAGACGGCCGGTCTGCTCGGCCTGAAACGCCGACAGCCCGGCACTGAGCTGATGGGCTGCTCTGAGGATTCCCTCGGCCCAACCGGCGACGACGACGCCGGCGTCGGTCGGGACCGAGCCGCCGGGTCCGCGGTCGAGCAGGCGCAGCTCAAGTTGTCGTTCGAGGTGCTTGATCCTGCTGCTGGCCGACGGCTGGGTGATCCCATGGGCCTCGGCGGCGCGTGACACGCTCCCAAGTTCGACAACGGACACGAACAGATCGAGCGAAGCCAGCTCCGGAAATGTCGGTGGCAGGGGCATAGGTCAAGTCTATGTTGGGCGCCGTAGCTCGAGTCCTTGCGGTCGCGGCACGGCCTACCCCTGGCGTTTTCGGTGAGATCGTTCCCGTCGTCTCAGGCGAGGAGGATGCCGAGCCGAACCGTGTAGCCGGTCATGACGGTCCAGAAAAGCATGGCGAAGCGGCGTTCGCCGGCCCGGTTATTGAAGGTCGACCCCGTCCAGGTCCCCAGCGCCATCAGTGGCACGGCAGCCAGAGCGAGCAACACCGCCTGTCGACCAAGCAACCCGGCCTCGGCGAAGATCGCCGTCTTCGTTGCGTCGCCCGCAAACGACGCTAGCGACGCAGCACCGACGAAGTGGCGGCGATCGAGGTCGAGATTGCGGATTGCGACGCCCTTGAGCGGTCCCGACGTTCCCGAGAAGCCCGAGGTGGCCCCCGAGGCGAACGACAACACCGGCGCGAAGCCGGCCCGAGCCAACTGCAGCTCGAAGCGTTCGGCGATGAGCGTCGCCACGAACATCGCAACCACGCCTGCAGTGACGACCCAGACGGGTGCCGCGACCAGCAACGCCGAACCCGCCGCTGCGCCAAGGACCAGCAGCAACACGACGCCGACCGCCGCGCGGAAGGGCAAAGTTTTGCGGTACGTGGCGATCTTCAAGACGTTGTTGCTGGCCAGAAGAAGCGCCGCAAGCGCGATGCCCTCCTTCGATCCGAGGAACACCACGAGCGTCGGCACGAGCACCAGCGAGCCGCCCAGCCCGGCCGACGCCGAGACGGCGAAGGACAGGTAGACGAGCAGGAGGACGCCGAGCAGAGCGAGGATCTCCACGAAGGGAACTCCCTAGGCGTCGACGACGTCGACGCCTAGGGCGCCGAGTGCATCATTGAGCGCAGCGAGGTCGCCGGCGATGAGTTCGTCGAGCACCGAGAGGTGCGGATCCATCTCACCGGAGAGCTTCTCGAACACCGCGTACGACTGCGCCGTGGGCTTTGCGTCGGCACTCGCGACCACGGGGACGAGGTCGTCGAGCTTCTCCCACAGCTGTTCGCGATAGTTGAGGCTGTCGCCCTCCGATGCCAGATCGGGCTGCACGAGCTTGCGTTCGATCGAATCGATTTTTTCCGAGAGCTCGCGGGCGCCGGCCGCGGCATCACCGCCGCCGTCGATCTCGTCGAGTCGTCCCGCCCAGCCGCCCAGCATCGTCTTCAGGGTGCGGCACCGGTTGATCGCGGTGGTCACTTCCGACAGCCGATCGCGGATCTGGATCTGCAGCGAGAACTGAGCCTCGAGATCCTCAACGCTGGTGTCGATGCGCGGGTCGAGCCGAAGGGTGAAGGGCTGGGTCTGGGAGAAGTCGCCGATGTCAAGCCGGACCGCGTAGTCACCAGGGAGGGTGAGCGGCCCCGCCGGCTTGCCATGGAATTCGGTGTTGTCCATCTTCGGGCCATCGGGGTGACGCATGCTCCACCAGAATTCGTTCATCCCCGAGTCAGCTGTGCAATAGAAGCCCTCACGGTCCTCTTTCTCGGCCGGAATGTCGCTGTGGAACGAATCGATTTCGGTCCCCGCGGCATCGAGCACCGTGAGGCGCACGGTCTCCTCGGTGCCCTCTGGCACAAAGTAGGTGAACCGAACGCCGTGACGGAGGTCGTCGCCGGCGTCGAGGAGACGCTTCGTCTTGTGGCCGGTGTCGTGTTCGTCGACGTAGAACGTGGCGTTCTGTCCGATGGTGACGTGGTAGTTCTTGCCACCCGGTCGACCCCAGAAGCCGGCGAACAGGTGCTCCGGTGCCCGGATCGTGTCTGCGGGCTTCATGAGCGCCGGGACCGCCGTGTCGGAGAGGTCGGCTGCCTGGTGAATCTGGGCGACATTGTCGAGGATCCAGAACGACCTCCCGTGCGTAGCGACGATCATGTCGCCGTGCTTGAGCACGAGGTCGTAGACCGGGGTCACCGGCAGGTTCGACTGCAGCGGTTGCCAGTTGGCGCCATCGTCGACCGACACGTGAAGGCCCATCTCGGTGCCGACGTACAGCGTCCCCTCCCGAGCCGGGTCCTCGCGAACAACCCGGCAGTATTCGCGTTCGGGGATACCGTCGGTGATGAGGGTCCAGCCCTGTCCGAGATCGGACGTCTTGTAGACGTACGGCGCGTAGTCGCCCTCTTTGTGACGGGCGACGGTCATGTAGACGGTGCCCTGGTTGTGGGGCGACTCTGCCAGCATCGTGACCTGGGAGTTGGCCGGCAGGCCGTCGGGGGTCACGTCCGTCCAGTTCTCGCCATCGTCGGTGGTGACGTGCACCAGTCCGTCGTCGGAGCCCGTCATCATCACGCCCGGCTGATGGGCTGAGACCATGAGCGAGAAGATGGTGGCGTACATCTCGGCGCCGGCGGTGTCCATTGTGAGCGGACCGGACACACCCATCGTGTCCGGGTCGGCTCGAGTGAGGTCGGGGCTGATCGGTTCCCAACTGTTGCCCTCGTCGGTTGACCGGAACAACCGGTTGCCGGCGGCGTAGAGCGTGTTCGGGTCGTGTGGGGAGAACATGATCGGGTAGGTCCATTGGAAGCGGACCTCGGCGGTGTTGCCGTCGAGGTATCGCTCGGGCCACACGCTCACGAGCTGGATCTGCTTGCTGCGGTGGTCGTAACGCTGCAGTGCGTCGCCACCACCCGGCGATGAACCGATCGCGCCGACGTAGACGATGTTGGGATCGCCGGGCTTGACGGCGACATAGCCGGACTCGGCGGTGCCCGGCGGGTAGCAGTCGGCCCAATTGATCGCGCCTTTCCCCGTGCGGCTCGGGACAGCGATCGATGAGTTGTCTTGCTGCGAGCCGTAGACGAGGTACGGGTATTGGTCGTCGACGTCGACGTGATACAGCTGTGCAGTGGGCTGGTTGTAGATCGACGACCACGTCTTGGAGCCGTTGAGCGACACCCATGCACCGCCGTCGTCGCATCCGATCATGCGGTCGGTGTCGTTCGGGTCGATCCACAGTTCGTGGTTGTCGCCGTGTGGCGTGCTCATCTCGGTGTAGTTGGCACCGCCGTCGATCGACTTCCAGGCCTTCATGTTCATCACGTAGACGGTGTCGGGGTCGGTCGGGTGCGCCGTGACGTGCATGTAGTACCAAGGTCGCCAGCACAGTTCTGCCTTGCCAGAGACCTTCTCCCAGGTGTCGCCGAAATCGTCGGAGCGGTACATGCCGCGTGCACGGCCCTCGGCCTCGACGAGTGCGAACACGCGACCGTGCTGGGCGGGTGAGGCGGCGACGCCGATCTTGCCGACTGTGCCCTCGGGCATCCCTTTGTTGAACGTCAGCTCGGTCCATGTGTCGCCGCCGTCGGTCGAGCGCCACAGGCCCGAGCCCGGGCCGCCGGAGTTGATCGACCAGAAGTTGCGACGCGCCTCCCAGGTGGTTGCGTAGAGGATTCGCGGGTTGTTTGGGTCGATCGAGAGGTCGACTGCCCCGGCGGATTCACTCACGTGCAGGACGAGATCCCAGTGGTCGCCACCGTCCGTGGAGCGGTAGACGCCACGTTCTGGGTTGTCCTTTGACATATGACCGAGCGCAGCGACGTAGACGGTGTCCGCGTCGTGGGGGTGGACGCGTACTGCGCCGATGTGGCGAGACTCGGGCAAGCCGACGTGGGTCCATGTGCGTCCGCGATCACGAGAGCGGTACACGCCGTCACCGTGACTCACGTCGATGCGAATCGTGGCTTCGCCGGTGCCTGCGTAGATGACGTTTTGATCCGACGGCGCGACGGCGAGCGCGCCGATCGAACCGCTCGTCAGTTGACCGTCGGTGATGCACTCCCAATACGTTCCGGCGTCCTCGGTCTTCCAAACACCACCGGCGCAGGCGCCGAAGTAGAAGACGTTGCGATCGACCGGGTCCGCAGCGACGGCAACCACCCGGCCACCGCGGGTCGGGCCGATGCAGCGGTACGTGACCTGGCCGAGAAATGACGGGTTGATGGGCATCCGAGGTCTCCTTGTCGAAGGGGTGTCTGACAGTACCGCTGAACGGGTCAGCGATTGAAGTGCATGAAGAACGCCCGGCCGAGCGTGATGGCGACATAGAGAGTGACGACGGTCGCGATGAAGGGGATGTTGTTGTTATAGCGACAGAATTCGCTTGGGTCCCGAGTGCATCGAGTCTCGGTCACGTCTGCGGTCAACGACAGGCCGGCGACGGCCGCGAGCGACACGACGAACCAGATTGCAATTCGCCGGAACTTCTTGTGTTCTGCGTCGTAGCGGTGCCGGACGTAAGCGGCCACGCCCAGCGCGACGACCATGATCCCACCTGACCAGAGGAGGTGTTCGAAGAACTCTGCTTGGGTGACCACGACGAGACACTAGAGGTCGGCCACCGGCTTACCGACACCCGACCTCAGCTCAGGAGCAACTTCTCGATCCGGCGGGCGGCGACGGTCGTGCCTGCGACGCCGAGCACGACGAGCACCGCAACATGGGCGAGCAGCGCTGCCTCCCAGACGCCGAGGTTGGCTGCCCGCACAAGTTCGACCCCGTGGTAGAGCGGGCTGAGGTTCACCACCCACGACCAGTCGCCGTAGGCCGAGACCGGGTAGAAGGTCGCCGAGAACAGGAACAGGGGAAGTGTGGCGGCTGGCACGTACTCGAAGTCGGCCCAACTTCGCATGAATGTGGTGGCCGCCATGCCGAGCGAGGCGAAGGTGAAGCCGATAAGGGCAGCGACTGGCACGGCCATTACGACCCACGCCGACTCGACCATGCCCATGGCAGCCATCGTGATGAGGAATGCGGTGGCGTAGATCGTGCCGCGAAGAACGGCCCAGCCGATCTCGCCGACGGCGATGTCGGCGGCGGTAAGTGGCGTGGTCAGGAGTGCGTCGTAGAGCTTCGATGCCTTCCACTTGTGGAAGATGTTCATCGTCGAGTCGAAGATGGCGCCGTTCATGGCAGCCGCAGCGAGCAGTCCGGGGGCAACGAACTCGTCGTAGGCGATGCGTCGGCCGGAGACTTCGACATCGCCGACGAGTTGGCTGAGCCCCACGCGGATCGACAACAGGAACAGCATGGGTTCGAATAAGCCACTGAGAATGATGATCCAGTTGCGGCGGTAGACCATGGCGCTGCGTTCGATCAGCCGCTGTGGCCGTCGTATGTCGCGCCAGACCGAAGCTGAGGTCGTGACGAGGCTCATGGGCACCGCCTCATTGCGTGCATGCGGCTCATGGGCGAAGTCTCCGGTCGAACACGATTGTGCAGGCGAGCCAGCCGGCGGCGATGTAGCTCACGAGAACGCTGACGTGGCCGACGGCGGAGCCCGTGTCGACTCCACCGAGCACGAGCCCGCGGCACAGTTCGATGGCGTGCCACAACGGCGTGAACCATGCGATGACCTCGAGCGCGCGGGGGAGCTGCTCGACCGGGTAGAAGGCACCGCCGAACAAGAACATCGGCATGACAACGAACCGCAGGATCGCCGGGAACGTGTTGTCAACGTCGCGCGACCCGGTCCACGCCGCGATCGGCATTGCGAACGCAAGCCCGCACAGCACTGCGGCCGGGACGGCGCCGAACAGGCCGAGCGACCGAGTGCTGGGGAACAGAGCGAGCACGCACGCCACCCCACCGGAGGTGACGAGGGCTCGGCCCCCAAAGGTGAGCAGGAAGGCGGTGGCAAGGTCGCGCGGTTCGAGCGGCGTACCGATCATTCCTCGGAACGCATTCGACCAGCGGAAGCCGTCCATCGTCGGCCAGAGGGCTTCTTGGGATGTGTTGAACATCGTCGTCGTGGCGAGCAGGGCCGTTGCGTAGAAGGCAAAGTACGAGGTTTCGCCGAGGATCGCGGCTCGGTCGCCACCGTCGTCGATGAGCGAACCGACGCCGACGCCGACGCCGACGAGATAAAGGAAGGGTTGGACAAACGCACCGATCACGTTCTCGCGCCAGATACGGCGATAGAGCAGTAGTTCTCGCTCAGCGATGCGGACGGCGGCAGGCGTTGCCATCGGTCAGTCGACCAGGGTCCGGCCGGTGAGCCGCAAGAAGACGTCTTCGAGGCTGCTGCGGCGAACGAGGGCGCTATCGGGGACGATGTTGCGGTTGCGGAGCGTCGCCAGTGAACCTTCGCCGTCAGTGGTGTAGACGAGGAGGCGGTCGGGGAGTTCTTCGACCCGCTCGCCGACCTCGGCAGCATCGGCGACGTGGTCGGCGTTGCGGCCGCGGCCGAACCGAAGCTCGAGGACTTCACGGGTCGCGTAGGTGGCGATGAGCGACTGCGGGCTTCCTTCAGCCACGATGCGGCCGCCGTCCATCACCACGAGGCGGTCGCAGAGCTGTTCGGCCTCGTCCATGTAATGGGTGGTGAGCACGAGCGTTCGGCCTTCTTCCTTGAGCTGATAGAGCCGGTCCCACAGGACGTGGCGTGCCTGCGGGTCAAGGCCGGTTGTCGGCTCGTCGAGGATTAAAACGTCGGGGTCGTTGATGAGCGATCGCGCGATCGACACTCGACGCTTCTGTCCGCCCGAGAGTGGCTCGACCTTGGAGTTCGCCCGTTCTGAAAGCTGGACGAACTCCAGAAGTTCCGTCGCTCGGGACCGGGCTTCTCGACGGCTGATGTCGAAGTAACGGGCATAGATAAGGAGGTTTTCGACGACCGTCAACTCGTTGTCGAGTTGATCCATCTGGGGTACCACCCCCAGACGCGCTCGGATTGTCCGGCCGTCGTGGCGTGGGTCGAGTCCGAACAGTTGGAGATCACCGGTGGTCGGCGGCGAGACGCAGCCGATCATCCGCATCGTCGAGGTCTTGCCGGCGCCATTCGGGCCGAGGAATCCGAACGCTTCACCTGGCATGACGGTGAAATCGATTCCACCGACAGCGACCAGACCGCCGAAGCTCTTGACCAAGCCGGTCGCTGTGATGACACCTTCGCGCATTGACGTGACCGTAACGAATATTGGACCAAGGTTGCGGTTGGGCACCGGTGCGTGCTCATATTTGGCTCCTCACACTTCAGTGCGACTCGTTACGGCTGCCGTCGCAAGGGAAGGAACACTTTTGAGCGCTGATGCGGTTCTGGATGTTGCAGGACTTGTAACCCGTTTCAACACTCCTGATGGGGTGGTTCACGCCGTCAACGACGTGAGCTTTGAGCTGCGCGCTGGGGAGTTTCTCGGCGTTGTCGGCGAGAGCGGCTCCGGGAAGAGTGTCACGATGATGTCGCTGCTCAAGCTGATCCCGATGCCGCCGGGGCATATCGATGCCGGCGTCGCAGATTTTGGAGAGCACGACCTCCTCTCGATCGACGCAGCAACGCTGCGGTCTGTCCGCGGTGGCCAGATCGGTTTCATCTTCCAAGATCCGATGACTTCGCTGAATCCGGTACTCACAATCGGAAAGCAACTCACCGAACCGGTCATGCTGCACACAGGCGCTGACCGCAGGGCTGCCAAGGCCCGAGTGATCGAACTACTCGACCTCGTCGGTATCCCTGATGCCGAGCAGCGGTTCAAGAACTATCCGCATGAACTCTCTGGCGGCATGCGCCAACGGGTGATGATCGCCATGGCCCTTGCGTGCGAACCGAAGGTGATCATCGCCGACGAACCAACGACCGCGCTCGACGTCACGATCCAGGCCCAGATCATCGACCTCGTGAAAGATCTGCGCGAGAAGCTCAACACTGCGGTGATCTGGATCACACACGACCTGGGCGTAGTCGCTGGCCTCGCCGATCGCGTGATCGTCATGTACGGCGGACGAATCGTCGAGCAGTCGCCGGTTGCCGAGCTCTATGCCCGCCCGGCACACCCCTATACGCAGGGCCTGCTCAACTCGGTGCCGCGCATCGACCAGAAAGGCGGTTCGCTCACCTCGATTCCCGGTCAGCCACCGTCGCTGTTGGCTGAGCCGGTCGGCTGTTCGTTCGCCCCGCGCTGCGCGTATGCGTTCGACCGCTGCCTCACCGAGACGCCGGTGCTCTCTCCGGTCGACCTCGCCGGGGAGCATCTCTCCGCCTGTTTCTGGGACACCGCTGAGGGCAAGGAGCGATCATGACCGAGACGATAAATGCTCCCCTCGGCGCGCCCAATGGCGAATCTGCCAGCTCGCCGATTCTTGAGGTCACCAACCTCAAGAAGTACTTCCCGATCGTGAGAGGCCTCGTTCGCCGCAAGGTCGGTGATGTCCGTGCGGTCGACGGCGTCTCGTTCCAGATCCAGAAGGGTGAAACACTCGGCCTGGTTGGCGAGTCGGGCTGCGGAAAATCGACGACCGGCCGGGTCATCCTCCAGCTCGATCGTGCCACCGAGGGATCGGTCAAGTATGAGGGCGAAGAACTTGTGGGAAAGAACGCGGGCCAGATGCGGGTGCTCCGACCCAACATGCAGATGGTCTTCCAGGACCCGCACGCCTCGCTCAACCCCCGCATGACGGTCGCCTCGATCATTGAAGAGCCACTTATCGAGCACCGCTTTGGCAACCGGGCCGAGCGTCTCGCCTGGATCGAGGAACTGCTCGGGCTCGTTGGTTTGTCGCCAACTCACGCCAATCGCTACCCCCACGAGTTCTCCGGCGGCCAGCGCCAGCGCATCGGTATTGCGCGTGCGATTGCGCTCAACCCGAAGTTTGTGGTGTGCGACGAGCCCATCGCTGCGCTCGATGTGTCGATCCAAGCCCAGGTCGTCAACCTGCTTGAGCGGCTTCAGGACGAGCTTGACTTGACCTATCTGTTCATCTCCCATGATCTCTCGATGGTTCGCCACCTGGCCGACCGTGTGGCGGTTATGTACCTCGGCCGTATGGTCGAACTCGCGCCGGTCGAGGCACTCTACGAATCGCCGCAGCACCCCTACACCCAAGCGCTCCACTCGGCGGTCCCGGTACCGAACCCGATCGTCGAGTTTGGTCGTGAGCGCATTATTCTCAAGGGCGATATTCCGAGCCCTTCCAACCCGCCGTCGGGTTGCTCGTTCCATACTCGTTGCCCGGTTGCGACCCCCGAGTGTGCCGAGCGCGTCCCGGAGTGGCGCGAGATCAACCCCGGTCACTGGGTTGCGTGTCACCTTGCCTGAGCTCTCTACCCGTTCGTGGGGCGGCTATCGGTCTGCAGGTCCGATAGCGTCTGCTCCTATCCTCGCGGCCCGCCCGGGTCTCGATACCAACACCCACTGGAGGGATTTATGAGTTGGAAACGACTCATCGCTCTGTTCGCAGTACTGGCCTTGCTTGCCGGTGCTTGTGGAGACGATGACGACAACGCCACCGGAGGCGACACCACCGCAGACGACGACGGCGGCGACGCCGGCGGCGGCGATGATGGCGGCGACTCCGGCGACGATGCCGACAGCGACAACGAAGGTGCCGATGACAGCGATGCCCCTGAGGGAACGGTTGCTGGTAGTGGTGGTGAGCTCCTGCTGTTGCAGTGGCAGGCTCCGTCCCAGGCCAACCCGCTCCTGTCGGGTGGCACCAAGGATCTGCTCGCCGGCTCGCTCGTGCTCGAGCCACTGGCCGAGGTAGGCCCTGATGGTGCGCTCGTCCCAGCGTTGGCTGCGGAGATCCCGACTGCGAGCAACGGCGGTCTATCTGCCGACGGCCTGTCCATTACCTGGAAGCTGCGCGACGACGTTCTGTGGTCCGATGGCACGCCGTTCACCTCGGCTGACGTGGTCTTCACCTACGAGTACTGCGCTGACGAGGCCACTGGTTGTTCGTCCGACACGATTCTCGAGATCTCGTCGGTCGTTGCCGACGATGACCACACGGTCACCGTGAGCTTCGCTGATCCGCTGCCGTACCCGTACAAGTTCGGCGTCGGCTACACCAGCCCGATGATCCAGAAGGCTCAGATGGAGCCCTGCATCGGCGCGGCTGCGACTGGGTGTGCTGACCAGAACTTCTCGCCGGTAGGCACTGGTCCGTACGTTGTCACCGAACTCCGTCCGGAGGACACCGTCACCTACGCGATGAACGAGTACTACCGCGGCATTGCCGACGGCAAGCCCTTCTTCGGCACTGTCACCATCAAGGGTGGCGGCGACGCTGAGTCGGCTGCTCGTTCAGTGCTTGAGGTCGACGAAGCCGACTACGCCTGGAACCTCCAGGTGGCACCGGAGATTCTTGCTCCGATGGAAGCCGCCGGCTTTGGTCGTCTCGCCTCTGGTTTCACTGCCAACGTTGAGCACATCAACCTGAACCAGACCGACCCGTACGCGGACCCGCGGTCTGAGGGCACCCCGCACCCGCTGTTCGTCGACAACCCCGACCTGCACCGTGCGCTCTCGATCGCCATTGATCGTGATGCCCTCGTAGCTGTCGGTTACGGCCCCTCGGGTCGCCCGACCTGCAACATCTGGCCGGTTGGCGCTGAGAACAGCACCAACAACGACTATTGCCTCACCAAGGACACCGATGGCGCCAACGCGCTGCTCGATGGTCTGGGTTACCTGGACACCGACGGTGATGGCATCCGCGAGGCCGAGGGCTTCGGTTCGCTCGAATTCGACTACATCACGTCCACGAACGGTGTGCGTCAGTCGAATCAGGAGCTCATCGCAGCCGACTGGGCGGCCATTGGCGTCAAGGCAAACATGCTGAACGCGGACGCCAGCCTGTTCTTCGACGGCACGTGTGCCAGTGATGACTGCATCTGGAAGTTCTACTACCCGATGGAGATGTTCACGAACGGTGCATCGAACCCGTACGCCGCTGCCTACCTGGCTGGCTGGACCTCTGCGGAGATCCCGACTGCGGAGAAGGCGTGGGGCGGGAGCAACATGCCGCGCCACAACAGCCCGGCGTACGATGCGTTGAGCGAAGAGTCCAAGCTGCTTGCGCTCGACGATCCTCGGTACACCGAGGTCATCATCGAGATGAACGACATCGTCTCGAACGCTGCCGTGATTCCGCTGATCCACCGTGCGAGCGCCTCTGCCTGGGGTTCTGACATCCTTGGCACCGGCGATCTCAACGCCTGGGACAGCGAGTACTGGAACATCGAGGATTGGTACCGCGGCTGATCCTGAGATGAGTTGACGTAGGGCGGGGGCCTTCAGGCCCCCGCCCTCGTCGTCCACTTGGTGAACCTGGGAGAAGGCTCCTCACCCGATGCTGCAATACATCTTTCGCCGGTTGGCGCTTGCGATTCCTACATTGGTTGCGATCAGTCTGGTCGTTTTCGCGCTGCTCGATCTTGCGCCGGGCGATCCGACAAGTCAGCTTCCGCTCACGATCCCGATGGAGATGCGTGAGAACATTCGCGAGTCCCTGGGTTACAACGATCCCTTCTTTATCCGTTGGGTGAGTTGGCTCAATTTGATGATGGTCAACGAGCCGATCCACCTCATCGACAGCAAGCTTGGCGTGTGTATCTCTGACCTTTGGGGCAGCGACTGCGCCACCGCCGACCGGATTATCTCCTGGCAGTCCCGATCACCTGCGCTCGACACGGTCTACGAGCGCCTTCCCCAGACCGTTTGGGTGCTCGGGCTCGGCCTTCTCTTCGGCGTAATCATCGCCGTTCCGATTGGCGCGATTCAGGCGTACCGGCAGTACAGCTGGTTCGACAACGTCGGCACCGTGATCACGATGCTCGGTTACTCGGTGCCGGTATTTGTGATCGGCCCGATCTTCATCTGGCTCTTCTCAGTAAAGAACCAGTGGCTCCCGACCTTCTACACGACGACACACGACGTCCAGTGGACCAGTTGGTCGAGCATCTGGTTCCAGATCAAACAGCTGGCCATGCCGGTTACCGTATTGACGCTCTTCAACGCAGCTACGTTTGGCCGTTTCGCTCGAGCCTCGGTACTCGAGAATCTCAACCAAGGCTATGTCCGAACCGCGCGCGCGAAGGGGCTGAGTGAAGTGGTCGTGATGAATCGCCACGTCGTTCGCAACAGTCTCATTCCGGTCGTGACCCTGCTGGCCCTCTCGATCCCGGGCATTTTCTCCGGAGCGATCATCACCGAGAACATCTTCCGGATCAATGGCCTCGGGCAGCTCCTGTTGCTCTCGATCGGCCAGAACGATCTGCCGATGGTCCAGTCGCTCGTGTTCATCTTCGCTGCGTTGACCGTTTTGTTCAACATCGTGGCTGACGTTCTGTACGGCGTTCTCGACCCCCGGATCCGCTATGACTGACCAACCAGCACCGCCCGAATCTGCGCCGGAAGCGCTTCTCGATACCGGCACGCAGGCCGCCAACGAACTCGGCGAGTTTCGTTCACTCAAGGCCGATGTTTGGCGCCAGTTCCGCCGCCACAAGGGTGCGATGGGCGGTGTGATCATGCTCACGTTGGTGATCGGTGGTTGTCTGCTCGGCCCGCCGCTGATGGGCTTCGACACGTCGACCCCCAACGTAGCGAACGCAAACCGTGGCGCTTTTGACTGGCCGCACTTGTTCGGCACTGACAACCTTGGCCGGGACGCCTTTGCTCGAGCCTTGCTCGGGGGTCGGATCTCGCTTGCGGTCGGCTTCGTCGCCATGGCCGTGTCGATCATCGTCGGCGTGTTGATCGGTGTCTTTGCCGGCTACTTCCGCTGGCTCGACTCGCCTCTGATGCGGTTCACCGACCTCTTCTTGTCGCTGCCGCTGCTCCCGATCCTGCTTGTGACGGTCGTACTGTTTCGCGACCCGGTCCAGGATCGCTTGGGGGACAACCTCGGCATCTTTGTTCTTATGGTCGTCATCATCGGCGGCACGAGTTGGATGTCGACGGCCCGTATCGTTCGCGGTGAGGTGCTTTCGATCAAGCAGGAGGAATTCATCCTCGCCAGCCGCAGCATCGGTACACGACCGTGGGTGATCATCATGAAGCACGTGGTGCCGAATGTGATGAGCCCGGTCATTGTGGCTGCGTCACTCGGCATCGCGGTGGCGATCCTCACTGAGTCGGCGGTGTCGTTCCTCGGTCTCGGCTTCCCACTCGACCTTCCGACGTGGGGCAAACTGCTCGATGACGCCAAGGACCGCATCTCGCTCAATGTGTGGCTGACGATCGGCCCGGGCATCTTGCTGTCGGCCACCGTGATGAGCGTCAACCTGATCGGTGACGGTCTCCGTGATGCCCTCGATCCGCAGGGTCGTAGCAAGGGCTGACCCCTCCTAACTATAGACTTTGTCTATGGGTCTATAGAGAGGTTGCCTCTATCACCCTGGTCGGCGATGGCTGATCATGAGGAGGTGACACGTCTGGGGTTCCTACTCGACAGCGACAGCTGCATTGGCTGCCACGCCTGCACTGTCGCCTGCAAGAGCGAGCACGATGTGCCGCTCGGCGTCAACCGCACCTGGGTGAAGTACATCGAAACGGGCACGTTCCCCGATGTCGCACGCAAGTTCTCGGTGATGCGTTGCAACCAATGCGACGATGCGCCGTGCATGACGATCTGCCCTACCTCGGCGCTCTACCGGGCCGACAACGGGGTGGTCGACTTCCAAGACGACAACTGCATCGGCTGCAAGTCGTGCATGAACGCCTGCCCCTACGACGCGCTCTACATCAATCCCGAGACGAACACGGCGCACAAGTGCAACATGTGCAACCACCGCATCGAGATGGATCTCGAGCCGTCGTGTCAGATCGTTTGCCCGACGGAAGCAATCAAGATCGGCGACCTCGACGACCCCAACTCCGAGATCTCCAGAATCATCGCTCGTGACGATGTCGCCGTTCGCGCCCCCGAGCAGAACACGAAGCCGAAGGTGTACTACCGGGGTGCCGACCAGGCCTCGCTTGACCCGACGCGCACTGCGATCGCCAACGACGGCATGATCTGGGCCGACACCATCACCGGCACACACGACAAGAACCACCCGACGATCCCGGTTGCGCTCGGCAAGAAGCCCTCTGATCTCAACGGCGTCGTCGCCCGCACGGCCTACACCACCACCCACATGATGACGTGGAAGGAAAAGGTCTCGGGTTACTTGGTCACCAAGGCCATCGCCGCTGGCGTGATGCTCGTCGCCGCACTGATGGTGCTGCTGGGCCACGCCTCCGAGCAGGCCGCCGTCGGCATCGTGCCGCCGATGGTTGCGGGTGCCTTCCTCGGTCTCACCGGCCTGCTGTTGGTCACCGATCTGAAGCAGCCGACGCGCTTCCACTACTTGCTCACCAGAGGAAACACGGACTCGTGGTTGGTCAAGGGCGCCTACGTTTTGATGGGCTTCGCCGCCGTGTGTGCGGCGTGGTTCATCGGCGGACTCACCGACAACGAGCGCATGATCGAG
This sequence comes from uncultured Acidimicrobiales bacterium, assembly GCA_905480195.1. Taxonomy (GTDB): domain Bacteria; phylum Actinomycetota; class Acidimicrobiia; order Acidimicrobiales; family Aldehydirespiratoraceae; genus UBA11606. The sequence continues at coordinate 23,574 of CAJQPN010000028.1, read as the reverse complement.
ATCCTTGCGATTCCCGCCGTGCTCGGTGCGGCCGGCACGGCGGGATACACCGCCTACCTGTTCGCTCAGTGTGAGGGACGAGACCTTTGGCAGACTCCACTGCTGCTCCCGGTGCTCTTGGCACAGGCCGTGACCGCCGGCGGTGCGTCGTACGCAGTACTGGACGTCTTCATGGATATCCCCGACCCCGATGCCGTGGCATGGGTGCTCCTCGGTGGCGTGGTCGCCACTGCCGCATTCGTTTGGATGGAACTCGCCAGCCATGGAAGCCGCCACGTCGAACTCGCTGTCGAGACAATGACGCACGGCCGCTACGCACGCCAGTTCTGGGTCGGTGGCGTGTTCGTCGGCATCATCGTGCCCGCCGCACTGGCGATCCTCACGCTCGCAACCGACACCTCCAGCCCCGCCATGCTCGCTTCGGCCGGAATTGCCGCCGTCGCCGGCCTGTTCGCCTACGAGGACGCCTTCGTCCGCGCCGGCCAGTCTGTGCCGCTCTCCTGATTCGCCTGCTCGCTGAAAGACAACGCTGATGACCGATCTCAACAAGTACCCCCCGACCGAGCAGTGGCACGACTGGACCGAACTCGACGCCAAGGCCTGGCCCGACAAGGTCGAACGCAACTACACCCTCGTGCCCACCACCTGCTTCAACTGTGAAGCCGGCTGTGGCCTCCTCGCCTACCACGACAAGGAAACGGGCGAGATCCGCAAGATCGAGGGCAACCCGCACCACCCCGGCAGCCGCGGCCGAAACTGTGCCAAGGGTCCGGCCACGCTCAACCAGATCTACGACAACGAGCGGATCATGTTCCCGTTGCGCCGCGTCGGAGAGCGTGGTTCGGGTCAGTGGGAGCGCATCTCGTGGGACGAGGCGCTCACCGAGGTCGGAGAAAAGATCCGCACGGCCTTCGTCGAGGGCCGCAAGAACGGCGTGATGTACCACGTCGGTCGCCCCGGCGAAGAGGGCTACACCGACCGTGTGCTCAAGGCGTGGGGCGTCGACGGCCACAACAGCCACACCAACATCTGCTCCAGCAACGCCCGCATCGGCTACCAGAGCTGGATGGGGCACGACAGGCCCAGCTCCGACTTTGCGAACGCCAAGGTCATTTTCCTGATCTCTTCACATCTCGAGTCAGGTCACTACTTCAATCCGCATGCGCAGCGCATCATCGAAGCCCAAGCCAACGGGGCGAAGGTGATCGCCGTCGATCCCCGTCTGTCGAACACCGGGGCCAAGGCCGATTACTGGCTGCCGACCTGGCCCGGTACCGAGCCGTTCCTCTTGCTAGCGATCGCCCGACTGTTGATCGAGTCCGAGGACTGGAATGCGGATTTCGTCGAACGCTGGGTCAACTGGGAGACCTACCTCGCAGAGCGAAAGCCGGGTGAGCCGGCCGAGTTCGCCAACCTCCGTGCAGTCTTGCTGGAGGAATACGCCGAGTACACCCCCGAGGCCGCCGAACAAAAGACCGGTATCGACGCCCACACGATCCGCGAGATCGCAGAGATCATCGGCGCCAACCCCACGAAGTTTGCGAGCCACAACTGGCGTGCTGCGGGCGCCGGCAATATGGGTGGCTGGCAAGTTGCCCGCTGCCTCTTCTTCCTGAACGTCCTCACGGGCTCGGTCGCCACAAAGGGCGGCACCGCCGGTAACGGGATGAACAAGTTCAAGCCGCACGACCCGATCGGGGCGCCAAACACCCACGAGTGGAACCACCTGGAGTGGCCCAAGGAGTTCCCCCTCGCCTATCACGAGATGTCGATCCTGCTGCCGCATTTCCTCAACGAGGGCCGCGGCGAACTCGACGTCTACTTCAGCCGGGTCTACAACCCGATCTGGACCAACCCCGACGGGTTCACCTGGATGGAGGCGCTGAAGGATGAGGAGAAGGTCAAGTGCCATGTGGCGCTGACCCCCACGTGGTCCGAGACCTCGTGGTTTGCCGACTACGTGCTACCGATGGGCGTCGGAGCCGAGCGGCACGACATCACCTCCTACGAGACCCACGCCGGTCGCTGGGTGAGTTTTCGGCAGCCGACCTTCCGCCGCTTCGCCGAGATCCAGGCTGGCGGTGACCTCCCCGAAGGGACCCGAACGTTCGAATACAACCCGGGTGAGGTCTGGGAGGAGAACGAGTTCTGGATCGACCTGTCGTGGAAGATCGACCCCGACGGATCGCTCGGCATTCGCGAATGGTTCCAGTCGCCCAACGATGCAGAGAAGCCCCTCAGCGTCGACGAGTACTACGGCAAAATGTTCGAAAACGAGGTCCCAGGCCTGGCGGAGGCAGCTGCCGAAGCAGGAGAGTCTCCGCTCGAGTACATGCGTAATCGGGCGGCCTTCGCTGTGCCAACCGACCCCTACGAGCCCTATGAGCGAACGGTTTCCGCCGATACGCTCGTGGGCACGGTCAAGGATGCCAGTGGCGTGTACCGCGTACCCGGCACGCCGGGCACCTGGGACGGCGACCTATCGACGCTGAGCGAACTGAAGCTCGCACCACTCGGTGATGGATCACCGGCGATCGAGATCGATGGGGAGGCGAAGGAAGGCTTCCCCACGCCGTCGAAGAAGCTCGAACTGTTCTCGACCACCCTCAAGGAATGGGGCTGGCCCGAATACGCCACGCCGAAGTGGATCCCGAGTCATGTGCACTGGGAAGACCTCGATATGCATCCTGATGCCGAGGGCAACGGAGGCGACGAACGAATTCTGCTTCCGACGTTCCGTATCCCGACGCTGATTCACACCCGCTCAGCCAACTCGAAATGGCTCAACGAGATCAGCCACCGCCACCCACTCTGGATCCATCCCGAAGACGCCGAGAAGCTCGGTATCGAGGAGTCGGGCCTGGTGCGGGTCACGACCCGTATCGGCCATTTCATCATTCAGGCGTGGCGGACCGAGGGGATCCGTCCAGGTGTCGTCGCCGCGTCGCATCACATGGGCCGCTGGCGGCTCGAAGAAGACAAGGCTCGTTCGTGGGGGGCCGGCAAGGCGAGCATCACCAGCAGCCCCGGTGACTCCGGCGGGACGGTATGGAAACTCAAGCGTGAACACGGCAACGAGGCGTACGAGTCGAGCGACAATGACACGTCTCGAATCTGGTGGAAGGACACCGGTGTGCATCAGAACGCAACGTTCTGTGTGCAACCCGACCCAATCTCGGGAATGCAGTGCTGGCACCAGCGGGTGCGTGTCGGCCCGGCTCAGCCCGGCGACGAGTATGGCGACGTGCAGGTCGACACGGCGAAGTCGCGCGATGCGTACCTCGACTGGATGAGCAAGACCCGCCCGGCTGGAACCAACGACTCCGGTCTGCGTCGCCCGCTCTGGTACGCCCGACCTCTCAAGCCGAACCCGTCTGCCTACCGACTCCACGACTGAGCGCCGTAACCTCGCTGAGGTGAGGGCAGAGATCGACGGGATTCTTCGGCAAGCGGTTGCGGCTGGGGACGTCCCCGGCGTAGTCGCGGTCGTCGTCGATGCGGATGGAGCGCTCTACGAAGGTGCTGCCGGCGAACGGACGATCGGCACCGGTACTCCGATGACCGTCGACACGGTAGGTGCGATCTACTCGATGACGAAGCCATTGACCGGCGTGGCGGCGATGCACGCAGTCGAGGCGGGTCTGCTCGAACTCGACGCGCCGGCTTCACGGGTGCGTCCCGAGCTCGGATCGATCAAGGTGCTCGACGGATGGAATGCCGATGGTGAGCCCGTGCTGCGCCCACCGCGCACCGCGATCACCCTTCGAAATCTCCTGACCCACACCTCCGGGTTCTCGTACGACATCTGGAACGCCAATACGCAGCGCTACCTCGAGCACACCGGCATGCCCGCCCTAAACACTGGCCGAGTAGCGGCGCTTCACCAACCATTGATGTTCGACCCTGGCGAACGGTGGGAGTACGGGATCGGCATCGACTGGGCCGGCCAGATGATCGAAGCCGTGGCCGGATGCACCCTCAGCGACTACCTGACCGAGCACATCCTCGAGCCGCTCGGCATGACTGACACTGCCTTTCGCGGGGCCGCGCCCCCGACCGACCGGATAGCGTCGATGCATGCCCGCATCGCCAACGGCTCATTCGTCGTGGTTGAACGAGCGCAGGGGACGGCGCCGGAGTTCGACGAAGGCGGTGGTGGACTGGTTGCCACGATGCACGACTACGCCAACTTTCTGCGCATGGTGTTGCGCGGGGGCGAACTCGACGGTCATCGGGTGCTCGCCCCCGAGACGGTTGATCTCATGGCACGAAACCACATTGGTGATCTCCGGGTCCGGACGCTCTCGACGACCAACCAGATGGTGAGTCTCGACGCTGAGTTCTTTCCCGGGACTCCCAAGAGTTGGGGACTCACCTGGCAGATCGACGAACAACCACAGGTGACGGGTCGGGCCGCTGGGACGCTGATGTGGGCCGGTTTGTCGAATTGCTTCCACTGGATCGACCGACAAAGCGGCGTGGCCGGTTGCTTCATGACCCAAGTGCTGCCGTTCGTCGACGAACGGATAGTTGGCAGCTACTACGAGGTGGAGGCCGCCGTTTATGCCGCTCACTGAGGCCGCAGCAGAGCTCGACGAAGATCACATTCCGCGTCGGGCTTGGCTCGCGCTGGGTTTGACCAACATTGTCATCTTCTTCGTTGTCGTCGACATCAGCGCGATCAATGTTGCCTTTCCGAACATCCGCGACGAGTTTGGGGCGACCGACTCCGAACTGAGCTGGATCATCGGTGCCTACAACGTTGCACTCGGCGCCTTCCTGATGGTGTTCGGGCGCCTCGCTGACAGCATTGGACGGCGCCGCACCTACCTTCCCGGTGTGGCGCTCTTCGGCCTCGGGTCCGTGTTGTGCGCGCTCACTCCCGGAGTGGGATGGCTCATCGCAGCGAGAGTCGTGCAAGCCACAGGTGGCTCGATGGTCACCGCTGCGGGGTTCGCGGTGTTCCTTCCGGAGTTCCCTCCGAACAAGCGGGCGACGGCGATCGGGATCGCCGGCGCGACCGGTGCCTTGGGAGGCGTCGCCGGTCCACTGGTGGGTTCGATCCTCATCGACCTCTGGTCGTGGCGCGGCATCTTCTGGCTCAATGCACCGCTGTGTCTACTCGTTGTCCTGGTCGGACCTCGCTACCTCACTGAGTCGCGCGACCCCGATGCCACCGGTCGTATCGACGCCGTGGGCGTTGTCGCCGGCACCGCTGCCGTTGCGCTGGTGATGTTCGCGATTGTGCAGAGCGAATCGTGGGGGATCGGTGATCCGAGGATCGGTGCGCTCGCCGTCGTCGGCGTTCTTCTCGCCGTGCTGCTCGTCCATCGCAGTCGTTCGCACCCTGAGCCGCTGATTAACCTCGGCCTGTTCCGTTACGAGTCGTTTCGCAGCGCCAACATCGGCGTGGTCTTCTACGGCCTCGGGTTCACGTCAGGGTTCTTGGTCAACTCGCTGTTCCTCCAGGACGTGTGGGAGCTCCCAATCCGCCAGGTGGGAATGGCGATCGCTCCTGCGCCACTGCTCAGCGCCTTCTCGGCACCGATCACCGGTCGCCTTGCAGACCGGTACGGCCACCGTTGGCTGCTGACCGGTGGCTGCGTCTCGCTCGGTCTCGCCTTTGTCCTGTACGTGATCCTGCTCGGTGAAGAGCCAAACGTGTGGACAGGCTTCGTCCCGATCAGCATGCTTTCGGGTCTCGGGGTCGGGATGACCGTGTCGACATGGTCGTCGGCCGGCGTATCCGACATCCCGCAGTCGACCTTCGGGGTTGCCAGCGCCACCTACAACACGCTGCGTCAGGCAACCAGTGGGCTCGGGGTCTCCATCGTGGTCACCGTGATCGCAGCTGCGAGCTCCGAGACGTCGTTGCTCGGCGTCGAACGCGCCTACCTGTTTGTCAGCGTCAGCTACTTCCTGGCGGCGATCAGTGTCATGCTGACCTTCCCGCCTGGCTCGGCGCGCGACCGAGCCAGCATGTCCGGAGACAACCGTGCCTGAGACTTCCACCATCCGTTCCACAGTCACAGCCGACGGACAGCTCCGGGTCGAGCTGGTCAACGAGCCGACGCCCGAGCTCGGGCCCGACGACCTTCTCGTCGAGGTCGAGGCGACCCCCATCAACCCGTCCGACCTCGGCATGCTGATCGCCGGAGCCGATCCGGCCAGCTTCGACACTGTCGACGGGGCGCTCGTCGGTCGCGTGCCTGAGGCCGCTGTCGCTGCCAACCGCGCCCGGCTCGACCAGCCCATGCCGTGCGGAAATGAGGGGGCAGGTGTTGTCGTCGATGCGGGCCCCTCTGACGTGGCGCAGGCGTTGCTCGGAAAGCGGATCGCCGGTGTGAGTGGCTCGATGTACGCAACGCACACGACTGTGTCGCCGATGATGTGTATGGAGGTGCCCGCTGGGGTCACCGCCGAGCAGGCGGCGTCAAGCTTTGTGAACCCACTCACCGCGCTCGGGATGACCGAAACCATGCGCGACGAAGGCCACACGGCTCTGGTCCACACGGCGGCGGCGTCAAACCTGGGGCAGATGCTCGTCAAGATCTGTAACGATGAGGGCATTGGCCTCGTCAACATCGTCCGCCGTCCAGAACAGGCCGACCTCCTCCGGGCCTCGGGGGCCGACCACGTCGTCGACTCGAGTGCCGATTCCTTCCTCGACGATCTCACCGTCGCGCTCGCCGCAACCGGAGCCACAATCGCATTCGACGCAACGGGTGGCGGCACCTACGCCGACTCGATCCTGAGCTGCATGGAGACAGCACTTTCCCAGGGGTCGTCGTTCAGTCGATACGGCTCCGACACCCACAAACAGGTCTACATCTACGGCGGGCTCCAGCGATCGGTCACGACGCTCAATCGCACGTACGGCATGTCGTGGGGCGTCGGCGGCTGGCTGCTCACGCCCTTCCTGGGCCGGATTGGACCTGAGCGGATGATGGGTCTGCGCCAAAGAGTCTCCGACGAGATCACCACGACGTTCGCAAGCCACTACGCCGAACGCATCTCGCTGAGCGACATGCTTAAGCCCGATGTGGCCCGCGCCTATGCGGCGCAGGCCACCGGTGAGAAGCGGCTCGTCGTTCCGGCTCGCTGAGCGCCGCAGACAGTCGAGCTCGGCGAAGGCCGCGACCTGGTGGTAGCGGGTTCGATCGGCGCGTAGGGTCCCCGGGTGATCGATGTCCCCCAGCCGACAGACGATGCCATCAGTCGGCGGGCGTGGATGGCGTTGTCGGTGTCAACAGCCGTCGTGTTCCTCGTCGTGATGAATATCACGACTGTCAGCATTGCGTTCCCCTCGATCCGGCGCGAGTACGACGTTTCCGATGCCGGGCTCAGTTGGGTAATCAGCTCGTACAACGTCGTGGTCGGCACGTTCCTCCTGGTCACCGGCCGTCTTGCCGACAGCCTCGGTCGCCGGAAGGTGTACCTGCCCGGTGTCGCGATCTTCGGGTTTGGTTCGATGCTCTGCGCCGTAGCACCGGGCCTCGGTTGGTTGATCGGCGCGCGTGTGGTCCAAGGCATCGGTGGGTCGATCACGATGGCGGCAGGATTCGCAGTGATGCTCCCCGAGTTCCCCGCCACCCGGCGAGCGACAGCGATCGGGATCTCGGGAGCGGCCGGATCGCTCGGAGCGGTCGTGGGACCCTTCCTGGGCTCGATCTTCATTGATGCCTTCGGGTGGCGGTCGGTCTTTTGGATGAACGTTCCACTGTGCGTCCTCGTGCTGGTATTCGGCCCGCGCTACCTCAGCGAGTCTCGCGACCCTGACGCGACGGGCCGAATTGACCTCGGTGGAGTCGCCATCGGGACCAGTTCAGTTCTGCTTGCAATGCTGGCGATCGTGCAAAGCGAGGCGTGGGGCGTCGGCGATGTCCGTGTCGTCGCAATGGCGGTCGTGGCGCTCGGCCTGGTGCCGTGGCTCATCCGGCGGAGCAGGGTCCACCCGGCGCCACTCATCGATCTCGAGCTGTTTCGTTTTCAATCGTTCACGAGCGCCAACATCAGTGTGGTGTTCTACGGGCTTGCCTTCACGTCGGGGGCTCTCGTTACCTCGGTGTTCCTTCAGGACGTGTGGGAGTTACCGATCCGTGATGTCGGGGTTGCGTTCGTCTTCGCACCGCTCCTGGCTGCAGCCGTCTCACCGATCACCGGGCGGTGGGCGGACCGCATTGGGCATCGCTGGCTGCTCGGTGCCGGCTGTACCTCGTCGGGAGTGGCCTACTTGCTCTACATCGTGCTCCTCGACGAGAGCGAGGCGCTCTGGAGTCGTTACGTCCCCATCAGCTTGTTCCTCGGCCTCGGCATCGGGCTCACGGTGGCTACCTGGTCGTCGGCCGGGATCGCTGACGTTCCACAAAGCCGGTTCGGAATCGCAGGGGCGACCTTCAACACCTTGCGCAGCGCGGCGTACGCCCTCGGTGTTGCGATCGTAATCACGATCGTCGCGTCTGCGGGCGACGAGCCGACGCTCGCCGGTGTCGAGCGCGCCTACGCCTTCATTGCGTTGGCGTATTTCGCAGCAGCGATTGCCGTGATGGTCACGTTCCCTGCCGGATCGGCGCGCGATCGTGCTCCCATGGAGCCGCAATGACACTCCTCGAAGCGCTCTTCCTTGTGGCTGGAGGCCTGCTCGCCGGGATCATCAACACGGTTGCAGGCGGCGGGTCGACGCTCACCGTCCCGCTGCTCGTTCTTGCGGGCGTGCCGGGCAATGCGGCCAACGGTTCGAACCGGGTCGGGGTGATTGTGTCGAACGTCGCGGCTGCGACATCGTTCCGGCGGCTCGGTGTCGACGGGTTCTCCCACGCTGTCCCGGTGCTGGTGCCGGTGGTTGCAGGCTCATTGGTCGGTTCGTTTGCCATCAGTCGTTTGACCGACGACGCCTTCGAGACGGTTTTCGGTCTCGTGATGATCCCGTTGATCATCTTGTCGATCCGCAAGCCCCAGTTCCGCACCGAGGGCGCCCGCTGGAGCCGCGCAAAAACGGCGGTCGTGTTCTTCGGTATCGGGATCTATGGCGGGGCCATTCAGGCCGGTGTCGGCCTCGTGCTCCTCGCTGCGCTGACTCGAGCGGGTTTCGATCTCGTAGTGGCGAACAGCATGAAGGTGATCGTGATCTTCGTGTTGACCGCCTCGGCTCTCCCGGTGTTCATCACACAGGGCGACATCCGGTGGCTCCCTGCGCTGATCCTCGCCGTCGGGTTTGCGGCCGGCGGCTGGCTCGGTGCGCATGCTGCGGTCAAGGGTGGTGAGCGATTCATCCGAGTGGTCATGGTCGTGGCGTCGGTCGCGCTCGCGGCGAAGCTCCTCGGCGCCTTTGGTTAGGCGTCGGCTTCGGCCCGTTCTTTCAGAGCTGCGAGCGTGGCCTCGATCATCTGCAAGGTGTAGGCGGCGCGAGCCGCGAACTGTTCGGGGGAAGCAGCTTCCATGGCAGGTGACTTGTTGATGATCCACCAGCGCTCGGTCACCGTCGTCGACGTCTCCGACGTCGGGTCGAACTCGTAGCTCCACCAGGTCCACGACTTCTCAAGCCCGCCGGTGACGAAGGTGAAATCGCGGCTGGGGTTGGCGGCTGCGACCTGACACTCGCGCTCCCACGAACGTTCCGACGTCTGGTTGCTGCCGGTGAACCAATCACCGACCGCCCCGGTCGCGCCCTCGGCCCAATGCCCGCCGGTGGCCTCGGGCGACCACTCACCCATACGACTGATGTCGCTCACCATCTCGTACAGGATGTGGGCGGGCACAGCGATGTCGATCGTCGCGTTGTGGCTGACGATGGCTCGGGTGGGTGGGCGCATGACTCGAGCGTCTTCAGCCAGGCCGCCGGGCGATGACCTGCACGACGGCGCCGTCGCCGGTGTGACCGGGTCCCTCGATGACGGAACGAACGAACTCCGCCCGGTGTTCGAACTCGAGCCCGACGAGTTCCTCGTCGAGCCGGGCGAGATCCATGGTGAGTTCGGGCACGGGCGGGCCGCCCGTGCCGCGCCCAATCTGGTCGGGTGTGTACGCCTCGAGGATCAACCTGCCACCAGGTCGCAAGGCCGTCGCCAGCGCGCAGTGGATGCGTCGCCGGGTCGGCGGGGGAGTGTGGGCGAAGATCGACACAACGAGGTCCCACCGGTCGATACCGAGGTTGTAGTCGGCCAAGTCAGCGACGACGGTGGTGAGGTTGACGCCACGTTCCGTTGCGAGGGCCGCAGCCTTCGCCATGCCGGCTTCCGTGAGGTCGACCGAGGTCACGCGATGTCCGAGCTCGGCGAGATACACGCCGTTTCGGCCCTCACCATCGGCGAGACACAGGGTGTCGCCACTTGCGAGATCGGGGGCGACCTCGGCAAGGAAGTCGTTGGGGTCGGTGCCGTAGACGAATTCGGCTGTGCTGCCGTAGCGCCCTTCCCATACGGTGCGAGGGTCGGGCATCGGTGGCGACGTTTCGGACATCGGTGTCACCGTAGCGGGTTGGGTTGACGCCATCGATAAATGTCCGTACATTCAAGGTTGACACTTACGAAAGACCGACATGATCTTCGAACAGCATTATCTCGATTGCCTGTCACAAGCCTCGTACCTCATCGGTGACGAACGCACCGGTCGGGCAGTGGTGGTCGATCCGCGGCGCGACATCTCGCCCTACCTCGATTCGGCTGCGGAGCACGGGTTGACCATCGAGCTTGTGCTCGAGACCCACTTCCACGCCGACTTCTTGTCGGGTCACCTTGAGCTGGCATCGGCGACCGGGGCCGAAATCGCCTACGGAGAGGGCGCGGTGACCGAGTTCGAGAGCCGCAGCCTCGCCGACGGAGAGCGGATCAGCCTCGGTGATGTCACCCTCGAGATTCGTCACACGCCCGGCCACACACCGGAGTCGATCAGCCTCGTCGTGTTCGAGCACGCCGACGACGACGTCCCCTACGGGGTGCTGACCGGCGACACGATGTTCATCGGCGATGTTGGGCGGCCCGATCTCTTGTCGTCGAAGGGCGTGACTGCGGACGATCTCGCCGAACAACTCTTCGAATCGTTGCACCAGCAGCTGCTCACCCTCCCCGACGCCACCCGGGTGTTCCCGGCACACGGCGCTGGCTCGTCATGTGGCAAGAACCTCTCGACCGACACCTCGTCGACGATCGGTGAGCAACGATCCGGCAACTACGCGCTCCAGCCGATGTCGAAGGCCGACTTCGTCGCAGCGGTCACCGAGGGCCAGACGGCGCCCCCTGCGTACTTCGCCTACGACGCCGCTCTCAATCGTGAAAACCGTGCCCTGCTCGATGAAGCCGCAGAGCCCGCCGCACTCACCGTCGACGAGATCGTGCAGCTCCAACGAACTGGCACGGTCGTGCTCGATGCCCGCGATCCCGTCGAGTTCAGTCGCGGGCACCTGATCGGCTCCGTCAACATCGGGATGGCCGGCCGCTACGCCGAGTTCGCCGGAGGCGTCATCCAACCCGGCGCTCGGATCGTGCTCGTCGCCGACGAGGGCATGGCGCGCGAAGCCAAGAATCGTCTGGCCCGCATCGGTTTCGACAATGTGGTCGGCCACCTCGCCAACGTCGAACAGGCGCTTACAGAGCACCCCGGTGATGTTGCGGTCGGCAGCCGAGTCGACGTCACCGCCATGTGTGATGCCCGTGACTCAGTCGAGGGCCTCCAGATCGTCGATGTCCGCCAACCCGGTGAGACCGAGGCGGGGATCATCGACGGGGCAATCCTCCTGCCGCTCACCCAACTCAATGCCCGACTGGCAGACCTCGATGCCTCCAAGCCCACGGTCGTCTACTGCGCCGGCGGCTACCGCTCGTCGATCGCCGCCAGCAGACTCGTTGCGGCCGGCTTCACCGATGTCTCCGACTTGCTCGGTGGCTACGGCGCATGGGTTGCCGCTCACGAGCCCACCCCGGCGTAAGGCGGGATCGTGTTCGACCTCCTTCCCGACCGTCTCGCCTGGTATGTCGGCGGACCGATACTCGGCCTACTGATCGTCGGTCTGTTCGCCATCGCCAACCAACCGCTCGGTGCGAGCGGTGCCTACGTCCAGACGTCAGGCCTGATTCGGCGAATGCCGAACGTCGTGACCTGGCGGGTCTGGTACTTCGTCGGCATGTTCGTCGGTGGTGTGCTGGTGACACAGGTACTGCGTGAGGGAGCCGAGATCCGGTCGGGCTACGACGCGCTCCGTGACGTCTTTCCGTTGTGGGCGGTCGTCCCACTCGTCTTCGGCGGAGCGACCCTTCTTGGCTACGGCGCTGCCGTCGCCGGTGGGTGCACATCGGGTCACGGCATGTGCGGCACGGCACAGCGGTCGCCCGCCAGCCTCACGGTCACCGCCACCTTCATGGCCACTGCGGTACTGACCACCCTCGCATTGCGCATTGTCACCGGGGGTGACCTGTGAAGCTCAACCTGATCGGATTGCTCTTCGGCGTCGCGTTCGGTGGTGTTCTCGCCGCCTCGAACCTCCACGAGTACGACACGATCCACGCGATGTTGCGTCTCGACGAGTTTGACGTCTTCTGGTTCATGGCGAGCGCGATCGCCGTCTCTGCACCGCTGCTGTGGCTTCTCGAGCGCCGCCGGGTCCGGACGCCGTTCGGAGGCGACCTGGTGCTCTCGCGTTCGAAGCCCGAGAAACATCATGTTCAGGGCGGCGCGTTGTTCGGGGTCGGTTGGGCGATCGCAGGCACCTGCCCGGCGCCAGCACTCGTGATGGTCTCGTCGGGGGCCGTGCTCGGTCTTGTCGCCATTCCTGGCATCTTTCTCGGCCTGCATCTGCGCGAACGTCAGCAAAAGAGCGGCGCTCACGTCGGTGATGGTGAGCATCGCGAGACCGTCGTCGTCCCCGGCTGACATGAACGTCATCCCCCGTGACCCCCGCACCGTCGGGCGGGAGCCCGACTACCGATTCACGCTCGCCAACGAGCGCACGTTCCTTGCGTGGGTCCGCACATCACTTGCCTTGACGGCAGCCGGGCTCGGTTCGATCGGCCTCCTCGACTTCGCAGGATCCGACCTGCTCGGTTACTCGCTCCTCACGCTCAGCGTCGCCACTGCGGCGACTTCCTACAGCCGGTGGGCGGCCAACGAGCGGGCAATGCGGTTGGGCCAGTCGCTGCCGGCCTCAAGGCGCCCGCAGCTGATGGCGACCGGAACGATGACAGTCGCATTGATCGCGACTGTGCTGCTGATCGTCAATGAACGCTGAGCCGGTCGGGATCTACGGCCCGCAGCCCACCAACCGAACCGACGACGGTGTCCCCCACGAACGCACAGGCTTGGCCTGGCAGCGGACTGGGACTGCGTCAAATGACAGCTTGTTTCGCGACCCGCACCGGTCAGCGGCTGCTGTTCCCCAGGTCGCGCTCACCCGCGTTGTCGGTTTCTCGACCACCGGGTTGGCACTGTTGTCACTCGTCACTGCGCTTGCGCTGACCCTACGCTGATGCAGGAGACCTCAATGCACCATGACCACCCCGTGAACGACTTTGCTTCCGTGGTCGACGCTGCCACGCAGTTGATCGACGTCCGCGAGCCCGATGAGATGGATGAGGGGACCTTGCCCGGTGCCGTGAACATCCCGCTCGGCACGCTGCCCGACCGAATCGGGGAACTCGACCCGAACTGCCGCGTGGTGATCCTGTGCCGGAGCGGTGGCCGCAGCGCGCAGGCATGCCGGTTCCTCGTCGCAAACGGCTTCGGCGACGTCATCAATCTCGATGGTGGGATGCTCGCCTACAACGGCTGAGCGAGCGGCCTCCTTTCAAATCGAGAGGTGCGACTGGGGATCGAGCCTTCTCACTGCCGCGGCCGCGCCGAGTGTCGCTTGCTGTGCCGGGTAGGTTCGCGATCATGACGTCGCGCTGGCTGGGACGAGAACTCCGAGACGACCCCGACCGCTGGCGTCGACCGCTTGCTGCTGCGGAGATCGACGAGCTCTTCAAGGCCTCTGAGCGCTACGCCGAGGGCGACACCGATCTGCCAGTCATCGACGTCGACGACTTCCCACTGCCGCGCCTCGGCCCCGAGTTGCTGCGGCTTCGTCGGAGGTTGCTCGATGGCCTCGGCTTCGAGCTGTGGACCGGCCTTCCCGTCGACGAGATGTCCCGCCGGCAGACTGCGGCGGTGTTCCTCGGGATCGGCGCACACCTGGGCTCGTTGCGAAGCCAAAACGCAATGGGTCATCTGCTCGGTCACGTGACCGACCTCGGCCGCGATCCCGCCGACCCGATGGCCCGCATCTATCAGACCAATGCCCGGCAGTCGTTTCACACCGACTCGACAGACGTGGTCGGCCTGCTGTGTCTCGCGCCGGCGTTGAAGGGTGGTGCATCGCTTCTCGCAAGTGCTGAGACGGTGTTTGCCGAGGTTGAGCGGCGGCACCCCGAGCTCGCAGTGCGGTTGTTCGATCCGGTCGCCACTGATCGGCGCGGCGAGGTACCGCCAGGGGCCGATCCGTGGTTCGAAATTCCGGTGCTCAACCGCTACGACGGTCATCTCACGGTGATGTACCAACGCCAGTACATCGATTCGGCGCAGCGGTTCGCCGGGGCACCCCAGCTCGACGCCGAGATGATCGCTGCCCTTGATCTCTTTGACGACGTTCTCAACGAGCCCGACATCCACCTCTCCATGGAACTGGCAGCAGGCGACATGCAGTTCGTTCACAACCACGCGTTGCTGCACGATCGCGAGGGGTTCGTCGATGATCCGGCCCGTCCCCGGCATCTACTTCGGTTGTGGTTGTCGATCCCGAGCGATCGGGAGCTTCCGCCGGTCTTTGCGAGTCGCTACGGCTCGGTCACCGTTGGTGATCGGGGCGGCATCATCACCGACGCGACTACGCGCCTCCATGCCCCACTGTCGCCGGCTTGATCAGCGATACGTCGCTTCGGCAGTCATCGCCAGACCACCCACAGGGCTGGTTGCCCAAAGATCGGCACCAGCTGCGCTCGCCCGCCGGTGGATGGTGAACGGCGCTGTATCGAGCAACGGTGACACGCCTCGAAACGAGAACGTACTCAGCGTCTCGTCGTTTTCGGTGGCGAGTTGGGCCAGCAAGGTCGCAGTCAGCGGACCGTGAAACACCAGTCCGTCGTAGCCCTCACTCGACGATGCGTAGTCGCGGTCGTAGTGGATCCGGTGGCCGTTGAAGGTGACTGCCGAGTAGCGGAAGAGCAGTGTCGGATCCGGGACGATCGTCCTCGTGATGTCCGCGTCTGTTGGGGCAGGCTTGACCTCACGGGGTGGCGTGTCCGGGTCGGGATCGTCTCGGTAGACGATGTCTTGCTCCTCGTCGATGCAGACCTGGCCGTCGACTGATGTGACGTGGTGCACGGTGACGAAACACAGTGACCCGGACGAACCTTCCTTGAGGACGACGTTGTCGATCGTGGAGTGTTTGGTGGCATCAGCTCCGGCCGGGATCGGAGCGCCGAATGTGATTCGACTGCCGGCCCACATGCGGCGAGGCAGTGCGACCGGAGGGAGGAAGCCACCCCGTTGCGGGTGGCCGTCGTGGCCCAGCTGATTGGCAGGCACTGCTTCGATAAAGGTAGCGAAATGCCAAAGGGGAGCGATGGGGTCACCGGCTTTCAGGGTCGGCTCGATCCCGAGGGTCATCCCCAGTCGGTTCATGGTTGCCAGATCGATCGTTTCGTAGCACGTCTGCTCGCGGCCGACCCAGGCCTCGAGAATGGTCGGGTCATTCGTAGCGTTGGTTGTCACGGCCGTGAGCCCGCTTTTCGCCATGCAGTCAGCGCGACTTGGACGTCGCTGCGATAGGCGGCAACATTGCCAAGCTTCACATGGCTGTAGCCGCGGACCTGGTCGGCGAGCCCAGCGATCCGGATTGCCTCGGTGAGTGTTTCGGGCGTGAGCCCAGCCAGCAACTCGTCGACCAGCGCCTCGTATTCGTCGATGAGTTCGCGCTCTATCCGCCGTTCGGCGCTGTGCCCGAACGGATCAAGGAACGTCCCACGAAGTGCTCGCATTCGCCGAAGCAGGCCGAATGTGACTGCCCCCGTGCGGCGTCCAAGTCCAATCTTTTTGTCGTACCCGAGCGACGTCAGTGTGGGGGGCTTCAGGCGATAGCTGATCTTGGCGTCGGCGCCGAACCGGGCCTGGATGCCGGCGAGTACGGCCGGGTCGCAATGGAGGCGCGCAACCTCGTACTCGTCCTTGTAGGTCATGAACGAACAGAGGTGGGTGGCCACAGCGGTCGTGAGCATCGTGTCGTCGTTCAACGCTCGTTCGGCCTCGAGCACGCGTGCGACCGTGTCGGCGTAGCGGCTCGCCCAGCTTTCGCCTCCGAACCCGATGAGCTCAGGGAGACGCCAGGCCAGCGCGTCGCGAAGCGCCGGATCGCCGGGCCCGATCCGTTCGATCAGCTCGCGAACGGTTGTCGTTGGGGCCGGTGGGGTCGCCACCTCGGCCGGCGGAACGAGACCGGTGAATGGGCCCGGATCGACGGCCCAGGCCCGGCCGGCTGTGAACGCCCGCTTGTTCAACTCGATGGCGATGCCGTTGAGCTCAATCGCTCGCTCGATCGCTTCTTCCGACACCGGGATCAGGCCGCGCTGGTATGCCACACCAAGCAGGAGGAGGTTGGCTGCAGGCTGCGAGCGAAAGAGCGCCCGGGCGATGCCTTCGGCATCGACCCACGCGTTGGCATCGGCGCGCGTCACCGCATCGATGTGTCGACGGAAGCGGGCAACCGATGGGAAGGCCTCCCGTTCGATATCGGACACCATTTCACCCGTCGGCACCCGCGACGTCGACACGACAGCGGTCGTTCGGTCGGCGGCCGCTCGGGCAAGATTCGGAGCTGCGACCCCGGCGACCACATCGAACACGAGATATGCGTCGGCGGAACCTTCGCTGATCCTGCTCGCAGTCTCGGGTAGTTCGTCACCGATCTGGAGATGACTCACGACCGGTCCACCCTTTTGGGCCAGACCGATCTGGTCAAGGCTTGTCACCTGCTTGCCGTCGAGTCTCGCCGCAGTGGCGAGCATCTGATTGACGGTGACGACGCCGGTGCCTCCGATACCGACGGTGAGCACACTGCCCGACACCGGGATGGAGGGATGGGGTGGCTCGGGCAGGTCGAGTTGCGGGAGCGGTTCGTCGGCGGTGGGGCCGTCACCGACCTCGACGGTGATGAACGCCGGACACTCGCCGTCGACGCAACTCAGGTCGAGATTGCACGACTCCTGGTGGATTCGGGTCTTGCGTCCGAACGGCGTCTGGACCGGGTGGACGCTCATGCAGTTCGAGATCTGCCCACAGTGGCCGCAGCCGTCGCAGACCGCTTCGTTGATCACGACTCGCGTCGTGGGGGTTGCGATTTTGCCCCGCTTGCGAGCCCGTCGCAGTTCTGCGGCGCACCCCTGGTCGTAGATGAGGACGGTCGTGCCCACGATCTCGCGAAGCTCGCGCTGGATACGGTCCAGCTCGTCCCGATGGGCGACTTCGGTGCCGGGCGCAAAGCGGGCGTCGTCGGGGTAGTGATCAGGGTCATCGGTGACGACAACGATGCGCGTTGCCCCCTCGGCCTCGAGGAGTCGGGTGAGGTCGGGCACGGTCGTGATGCCAGCCGCATCCTGCCCGCCGGTCATGGCGACGGTGCCGTTGTAGAGGAGCTTGTACGTGATGTTCGTGCCGGCCGCAATCGCCTGACGAATAGCGAGGAATCCCGAGTGAGCGAACGTCCCGTCGCCGATGTTCTGGAACCGGTGGGGCTCGGTTACGAACGGGGCGAGACCAACCCACTGCGCGCCCTCGCCGCCCATTTGGGTGACACCGACTGCCCGGTCCTGCATGACCGCCATGGTGTGGCAGCCGATGCCCCCACCGGCGAGCGAACCGTCGGGTACGACCGTCGACCGGTTGTGGGGGCAGCCCGAGCAGAAGTACGGGCTGCGGGCTGGTAGCCCAGTATCGGTGCCGGATAGCGGAATGCGCTCTCGCCTTCGGGCGAGACGGTCGGGATCGATGCGTCGCTCGAGCACCGAACGCACGGCATCGACGATGAGGTCGGGCTCGAGCGACCCAGCTGGGGTGATGAGCGGCATACCGGTCTCGTCGGTCTTGCCGAGCACAACCGGTGCATCGGGCATGCCGTACAGGGTGGTCTTCACTGCGTTCTCGAGAAACGGTCGCTTGTCCTCAACGACGAGAATCGTGTCGACGCCGTCAGCGGCTCGACGCACGCTCGATTCGACGAGCGGCCAGATGAGTGCGGGCTTGAGGATGCGGATGCCGTATTCGGCCAAGTCGGTGTCGTGTTCGAGGCCGAGCTGGCGCAGCGCCCCCCGGACATCGAAGTACGCCTTGCCGGCGGCGACGATCGTGAGCCAGGCGTCAGTGGCGCCCACGATGCGGTCGAGTCCGTTAGCAGCGGCGTAATGCGCCGCGGCCCGCGGGCGCAACGTGTGAGATTCGACCTCGATTCCGAGCGAGTTGGGCGTGATGATCATGTCGTCGGTGGTGGCCTGCCACGGCCGGCCATCGACGAGGAACGGCTCGCGAATGATGGTCAGCCGGTCGGTCGTGACATTGACGGTCGAGGTTCCGTCGGCGACGTCGGTGTGGATCTTGATCCCGATCCAGGCCCCGGAGAGGCGTGACATCTCGTAGCCGTGACGAGCGAAGTCGAGGACGTCCTGCGGCGAACCGGGGTAGAGCGTCGGCACTGCCAGGTCGGCCAACGATGCCTCGCTCGCCGACGGAGCGGTGGAGCTCTTGCAGGCCGGGTCGTCGCCTGCCGCAAGCAGTACACCGCAGGTGGGATCAACGCCGGCGAGATTGGCGTGTCGGATCGCATCACCGGCCCGATCGACACCGGGTCCCTTGCCAAACCAGAGCCCGAGCACGCCGTCGTATCGGGCGCTTCCGCTGCGTATCGCCTGCTGGCTGCCCCAGATCATCGTCGCAGCGAGTTCTTCGTTGACGCCGTCGGTGAAATGAATGTTCTCGGCCTCGAAAAGCGCCCGGTGTTGGTCGTAGGCGGCATCGACAGTGCCGAGTGGCGATCCCTGATAGCCGGTGATGAGGGCGGCGGTGTCGAGACCAGCGGCTCGGTCGGCTCGGATCTGATCGAGCGGTGCCCGCACCAGCGACTGCACGCCGTTGAGCACGACATCGCCAGCGTCGGCGGTCATCCGATCGGTGAGCTGGTAGTCGTCGACGTCGGTCATTGGGCCCTTTCGCGGCAGTGGTCGGGGGTCCACCGTCCGAATGCTCCCGAACCTGGTTGGCGCTGTCAACGGCAGTCTAGATGGCCGCTCCCGGGTGCCTGGTCGCGCGGTAGATTCACGAGGGTCCCTCAACCGGAGATTTGCCTCATGAATCAGGACATGCTCGCCAAGGTCCGAAGCCATACCGGTTTCATCGCGGCTCTCGACCAGAGCGGTGGCAGCACGCCAAAGGCACTGCTCGCCTATGGGGTAGCCGAAGACGAGTACGACGGCGACGACGAGATGTTCGATCACATTCACGCGATGCGGAGCCGGATCTGCACGAGCCGTTCGTTCGACGGTGACCGTGTCCTCGGGGCGATCCTCTTTGAGATGACGATGGACCGCGAGATAGACGGTCGTGGGGCTGCGGACTACCTCTGGAATGTGAAGGGGGTCGTGCCGTTCCTCAAATGCGACAAGGGGTTGGCTGACGAGGAGCACGATGCCCAGGTCTTGAAGCCGATACCCGACCTCAACGGCCTGCTCGAGCGAGGGCTGCGCAAGGGCGTGTTCGGCACCAAGATGCGGTCGGTGATTAAGGCAGCGAACCAAAGCGGCGTCGATGCGGTCGTCGATCAACAGTTCGCGATCGGCAAACAGATTCTGGCGTTTGGCCTCATGCCGATCATCGAGCCCGAGGTCGACATCCACAGCCCGACCAAGGCGGAGGCCGAGGTCATGCTGAAAGCAGCGATCCTGCGCAACCTCGATGCGCTCGACGACGGCGTCGAGGTGATGTTGAAGCTGTCGCTTCCGAGCGTCGACGGGTTCTACTCCGAACTGATCTCCCACCCGAAGATCCTCAAGGTGGTAGCGCTGTCGGGTGGGTACAGCCGCAGTGAAGCCAACGAGATCCTCAGCCGTCAGCCGGGGATGATCGCGAGCTTCAGCCGAGCGCTCACCGAGGGCCTCTCGGCGCAGCAGTCCGAAGCGGAATTCGACGCCACCCTCGACTCGACAATCCAATCGATTGCCGACGCGTCGTCGACCTGACCATTCTTTACACTTTGTAAAATCAGGCGGTAGCGTCTGGGCCGTGGAGGAAACCCCGCCGCTCACTCCGATGTCGCTTGCAACACTGCTCGGTCGCATCGACCACGAGTGGCGTTCCCGCAAGAAGATCTTCGATCTGCCCACGGCGCGTTTCTGGAAGCCCGACCCGGAGATCGACCTGGGTTTCGACTTTCTTGGGCGTCGTTGTGCGAGCCCGGTCGGCCCGGCTGCTGGCCCTCATTCGCAACTGGCAGAAAACATCGTGCTCTCCTGGCTGGGCGGTTCGCGTCTGTTCGAGTTGAAGACGGTGCAGATCCTCGATGACCTCGTGATCAACCGGCCCTGCATCGATATGCAGACCGTCGGATACAATATCGAGTGGAGCCAGGAGCTCACGGTCCCCCAGAGCCTCACCGAGTACGTGAAAGCGTCGATGCTGGTCGAGATCCTGCGGGGTTGGGAACCGCTGACCGAGTTCGTCGGACCTGACCCCGGCCCGCACGTCTTCGACATGTCGGTCGGCTACGACCTCGCCGGCATCAGCAGCGACAAGGTCGCAGCCTTCATCCATGGCATGCGCAACGCATCCGCTGAGATCGAGCAGTTGCGCCCCGAGATCGCGGGACCGTTCGCGCACCTCAGCGATCTCGAGTTCCGTTCGACCATCTCCGACACGCTCACTCTTTCGACCTTCCACGGCTGCCCGCCCGAAGAGATCGAGGCGATCACCAAGCACCTGATCGACGTGCACGACCTCGACGTGATCGTGAAGCTCAACCCGACGTTGCTCGGCTACGAGACCGTCGCCGGGATCGTGAACGACGAACTCGGCTACACCGACGTTTCGGTCAAGGAGCAGGCGTTTGCCGAAGATCTGCAGTTCGACCGTGGGATCGAACTGATCGAAGAGCTCAACCAGTACGCCAAGGACCGGGGCAGGAAGTTTGGCATCAAGTTGACCAACACGTTGGTGGTCGACAACCAGAAACGTTGGATGCCCGATGAGACCATGTACCTGTCGGGCCCACCGCTGCACATTCTCGCCATGACGCTGCTCGACACCTTGGCACGAGCACTTCCGGGGCGCCTCGACGTGCCCGGCCACGACGGCGATGTCATGGTTTCGTTCTCGGCCGGCATCACCAAGAACAACCTGGCCGACTCGCTCGCAGCGGGCGTCAACCCTGCCACCGTGTGCTCCGACCTCCTGAAGCCCGGCGGCTACGGACGCCTCGCGCCCATGCTCAAAGCCCTCACCACGACGGTGCGCGAGGCGGGGCACACCGACCTATTGACCTGGAAAGCCGACCGCCAGGCTGCAGCCGAAGCCGCCGGGCACACCTCGAGCGCAGCGGCCCACGTTGCCAACGTGCGAGGCCCCGGCATCGAGCCTTATCGCCTCAGCAGCAACGAGAAACTGCCGCGAGAGGTCGATCACGACCTCGAGATGTTTGGCTGTGTCGCCTGCAACTTCTGTGTCACCGTCTGCCCCAACGACGCCTTCACCAGCATCGCCAGCCTCGATGGCATGGAGGGGCGCCAGCAGTATCTGCTCTTCGCTGAACTCTGCAACGAGTGCGGCAACTGCATGACGTTCTGCCCCGAACGCGGCGACCCGGCGGTGATTAAACCCCGCCTCTTCACCGATGCGAAACTCTTCGCCGATCGAGCCGCCACCGGCCAGGGCTTCCTGATCGCCGACGGAGAGATCGTCGACGCACGAGCTGACGCCGACTCGATCTCGCTCGTGCGACAGCTGCTCGCCCGTGAGGTTGGCAACCCGTTGGGGCGGATCTGAGCAAGTGACCGCCGCCTTCGCCAAACGGCGTCGGCCTACTCGTCGATGAGGGTGTTGCCCCAGCTGTTGAGGTGGGTGATCGTTCGGGCGTCGCGCCGTTTGGCGGGTACGAACGAATCGCCGGTGTAGTACGCAACTGGCAACATCGCCACCTGGGTCATGTCGTTGGGAATCCCGAGGATCTCGGCCACTTCTGTTTCGTGTTGAAGGTGGAACGTGGTCCAGCACGATCCGATTCCTCGGACCCGGGCGGCGAGCTGAAAGCTCCACACCGCAGGAAGCACCGAGCCGTAGTACCCGGCGACGATCCCTTCGGGCCGGCCCTTGCGCATCGGGATGACCAGCGCCGGGACCTCGGCCAGGTGGTCGATCAGGTACATCGTCGAGTCGACGATCTTCTTGGCCTTGGGGTGGGTGGTATCCGCGGGCGCAAGATAGGGACGACCTACGGCGGCGTAGTACGCAGCGATTGCCGCCTTTCGGGCTTGGTCGGTGACGATCATCCACTGGTTGGCCTGGACATTGCCGCCGACCGGCGCATGGTTCGAGATGTCGATGCACTCGAGCAGCAGTTCGATGGGCACTTCACGGTCAAGATCGAGGCGCTGACGCACCTGCTTGGTGGTCTTGAGGAGCCGGTCGGCCTCAGCACTATCGAAGTCGGACATGGTGGTGCCTCTGGTTGGTTGGCTGAATCAGTCGTCGGCGGGTAGAGGCAGGCTGCTTCGAAGCGCCCGAAATGCGGCTACGCCGTCGTCGGAACGGGTCCACGAGATGTAGTCGGCCCGGCCTCGCTCGCGAAAGAACGGGTTGGCGAATGTGTCCGCCCACTCGGCGATGGGTTTGATCGCGTGAGCCATCTTGGGGTTGAAACCGTCCCACCGACGGGCGTGCGCTTCCGACCGGAAGAGGTTCATGTTCGCTCAACGGAACGGTCGACTTTCGGCCGAACCCCCGATCACGTCACTGGTGTAGCCGACGATCTCGGCTGGCTCCGTGGCGACGATTTCCTCGTCGTGCATCTCGACGACCATCACCTCGCCGCAGCACAGGCATGGCGCTTCGACTCTGATGGTCTTACCCGGAAAGAGCCAGCGGACCGCAGTCGCTTCCAGGCCGCACTGTGCGTACCAACCGCCAACACCGTCGACGGTCACCCGGTACTGGGTTGGTTGGAGGTTGAAGGGTGGGAACGAGGCGAACAGGTCGGTTTCGGGCGCCATCCAGCCAGGGGTGATCGAGACGAGTTCGTGTGAGAGTTGGCGGGCCTGCTCGACGGGGATTGCAAGCTCTGCAGCCAGTGCGGTGAAGTGCGGCGCAGTGGCCGTCTCGACCACCTGTCGCATGATCGCGCGATAGCCGCGGTCGAGGAGTTGGAGCGGTGCGCCGTCGTCGGTCATGGGATCAGGATCTCATGTGGATGCCGTCGGGACCAGTGATGCGCTGGAGGTGGGCTCCTTCGACATCAGCCAACAGCACGCATGGCGCCCCCGGCAGGAATCGAACCTGCGACGCACGGTTTAGGAAACC
>CAJQPN010000027.1 GCA_905480195.1 uncultured Acidimicrobiales bacterium | reverse complement strand
AGGTCGAGAAGATCCGGCCGACGTCACCGTCGAACCCGTCGTATGCCTTCGGTGTGTCACTCACGATCCGAGAGTCTGCCGGGAGACGCGACGACGGCGCCACCTCGTGGGGCAGCACCGCCGTCGTCCGAATCCCCCAATCCGGACATCGCTTGCGATGATATTGGGGGGTGGGGCCACCGGCTACCTCTGGGGGGCTTTTCGTGCGAGCGGCCCAGGGGGCGTTTCGGTCACCGCTTGGTGATCAGGATGCGATACGCGCTGCGAGATCGACGAGTCGGTTGCTGTAGCCCCACTCGTTGTCGTACCAACCTGCGATCTTCACCGTGTCACCCATCACCATGGTGAGGTCGGCATCGAAGACACACGACGCGGGAGAGCCGATGATGTCTGACGACACGATCGGCGCCTCGCAGTATTCGAGAACTGAAGACAGCGGACCGTGTCCGGCTGCGGCTCGGAACGCTTCCTTGACGGCCATGACGTCGACCTCGCCGCGCACCTTGGCGACGAGGTCGATGACTGAGCCGCTCGGAACGGGAACCCGCATCGCAAGTCCGTCGAGCTTGCCGGCGAGATGCGGCAGTACGAGGCCGATGGCACGGGCAGCACCGGTGGTGGTCGGCACGATGTTGACCGCAGCGGCTCGAGCCCGACGTAGGTCCTTGTGGGGGCCATCGACGAGCGACTGATCGCCGGTGTAGGCGTGGACCGTGGTGATCATTCCCTGCTCGAGGCCGAAGGCATCATCGAGCACCTTCACCATGGGTGCGAGGCAGTTGGTGGTGCACGATGCGTTCGACACCACGTGGTGAGACGTCGGGTCGAATTCACCGTCGTTCACGCCGATCACGAACGTGGCGTCGGCGCCCGCTGATGGGGCGGACACGATCGTGCGACGGGCACCGGCCGTGAGATGCTTCGCTGCGTCGTCTTTGGCGGTGAACGCGCCGGTCGACTCGATAACCAGGTCGATACCGAGCTCTGCCCAGGGCAGATCGGTGGGGTTGCGCTCTGCGAACACCGACACCTTGCGGCCATCGAGGTCGAGTACCCCATCGTGCACGTCGACGTTCCAGCCCACCTTGCCGTGCACGGAGTCATACCGGAGGAGGTGGGCGAGCGTCTCGATGTTGCCGAGATCGTTCACCGCAACGACTTCGAGCGAGGGGTCGAGGGTGCCGGCGCGCTGGCGTTCGATGAAGGAACGAACGAAGTTGCGACCGATGCGGCCGAAACCGTTGATGGCGATACGTGCAGGCATGGAACTTTCCCGAGAGGTTGACAACGTTGTCATGCACACTATCGGGGTCTGACAACGTTGTCTACCTTTGCTAGAGTGCCTGGCATGTCCGACCGGCCGACGCTGAAAGACGTCGCTGCGAAGGCGGGGGTCAGTTTCAAAACCGTCTCGCGGGTAGTCAACGACGAGCCGGGGGTTTCGTCGGCGATCGCCGAGCGGGTCCGCAGCGCAGTCGCCGAGCTCGGCTATCGCCGCAACCACTCGGCCCAAGTCCTGCGCCGCTCTGATGCCCGGCTCCAAACCGTTGCCATCGTCCACGCCGACGCGACCAACCCCTTCGCGGCGGCGGTCCACGCCTCATTCGAGCGCTACCTCCGCACCACAGCCGACACACTCGTGGTGAGTGCATCGTCGCACGGGGACCCTGGTGAACACGATCGGCTCGTCGATCTGTTCACCGAACGCCGCGTCGACGGGCTTGCGGTTATTCCCGTCAGTGACTCCCCCGGCCCGGCGCTCCGCCGAGAGCTCGACCGCAACACACCGATCGTGTTCATCGACCGTGAGCCCGGCGTCAACGCCGATGTGGTCGCCAGCGACCACATCGGCGGCGCCCGCGCCGCGACTCGCCATCTCCTCGCTCACGGGCACCGACGGGTGGGATTCCTTGGGTCTCGGGAACAGAGCGACTCGATCCGGCAGCGCCACGCCGGGTTCACCGACGCGGTGACAGAGGCCGGCGCCGAGTCCGTCGTGCGGTTCGGCCTCACAACTCCAGATCTCGCCGACGAAGCGGTCACCGAGCTACTGGCCGGTGCCGATGCGCCGACGGCACTGTTCGCAGCCCAGAACTTGGCTGCCGTTGGGGCCGTGCGCGCCCTGCATCGGCTTGGCCGTCAACACGAGGTCGCGCTCGTCGCATTCGATCACCTCGAGATTGCCGACCTCGTCGAGCCAGCGATCACCACTGCCCCGCAGAACGCCGAAGCACTCGGTCGCGCGGCAGCCGAGGTTCTTCTTCGTCGAATCGACGGCGACTCGAGTGATCCGACCCGGATTGTGGTGCCCGTCGAGATCGTCCCCCGGGGCAGCGGCGAGCTCGCGCTCTAGTCGTTCCTACGCCTTGAAGAACGCGGGGCTGGTGGCACCCTTGGGAATACTGTCGAGCGGCACCTTCACCTCATCGACCGTCGGACCATGTTCGGCGGCGAGCGGTGCCAAGGCATCGAGATCGAACGAGTACACCGCTGCAGCGTTCTCACTGAGGATCTGCTTCATCTCCATTTCATCCCAGTCGTGGAACGCTCGGCGGAGTGATTCGGTGCTGAACGGATAGGTGCCCTCGTGATGCGGGTAGTCCGAACCCCACATGATCTTGTGGGTGCCGAGTACCCGCATCGCCTCGGCTTCGCCCGGCGACGGGAATGACGCCCCGATCCAGACGTTGCGATCGAAGTACTCGCTCGGCCTGAGCGGCAAGACGATGTCGGCCGAGAAGCCGAGCTCGCCAACCCGACCATGCCTCATCTGCGCGTGGTAGGCATCCATCCGTCGCAACTCTTCAATCGCCCATGCCACGCCCTGCTCGGTCATGACGTACTTGAGGGCAGGGAACCGCTCGAACACGCCACTCATGATGAGATGGGCGAGGTTGCGGTGGGCAAAGAACGGCACTTCCATGAGAAAGATCACGCCCGAGGCCGGATCCTTTCCGTAGTCAGGGGTTCCGTTTCCTCCGTGCTGAGTGACGACGAGATCGAGGTCTTGCACCGCCGCCCAGAGGCGGTCCCATTTCGGCGACCAGAGGCCCGGGAGGTCAACGTCGGGAGCGACATGGGGAAGAAGGAAACTCGTGAAACCTTCGTCGGCCGCCCAGGTGAGCGTCTTGATCGCGTCGTCGAGATCCTCGAGGAAGATCTGGGGAAGACCGCGACGTTGATCGGGGTACTCCTTACACCAGTCGGCAAGCCAACGGTTGTGGCATTCGAGTCCTGCCTTGCGGCGGCGGAAGTCCTCCCCATCCTTCGGGGAGCGGGCAAGCAGTGCACCGGTCGGATAGAAGGGAGGAACGGTGTTGGGGAAGGTGATCTCAGCCACCACACCGTCGGCATATTGCTCGTTGATCCGGCGCTCGTTGTCCCAGTTGCGAGTGCGGCCATCGTCCTGCAGGTCGCGGTAGGGGTTTTTGTAGCCTCCTCTCCACTCGTCGTACGCCGGGCGCCATTGGGCCGGGAGGTACTCCTCGTAGGCCGCCATGTTCCCACCGGCGTGGGAGTCGGCCGAGATGATCGTGTATCGCTCGCTCATGCATTGTGCTCCGTCAAGATGTCTAAGCATCGTAGACATTGATCTATCAAGGTTCAAGACATACGCTCGACTCATGGCCCGCAAACGAGGACTCGACCACGAAGCCGTGATCTCCGCAGGGTTCTCGATCCTCGACCGCAACGGCACCGACGGTGTGACGCTGCGCGCCGTGGCCGACCTGCTCGACGTCCGGTCCCCATCGCTATACAGCCACGTCGCCGGCCTCCAGGGCCTGCTCGACGATCTGGCCATCGCCGCGACTGCAGCGTTTGGCGCAGCCCTTCGGGACTCTGCGGTCGGGGTGGCCGGTGACGAGGCCATCCGAGCATTCGCTGCGTCGTATCGCCGATGGGCAATGACCCACCCGGCTCGCTACGGACTCACGCTGCGCTCCGTCGACCATTCGCATCGGCGGCGGGCCGGGAGCGACGCCGTCGAAACGATGGACGCAATCCTCGCTCACTACGGCCTCGAACCGCGAGAGGCACGTCGTGTCGGCCGATCACTTCGCGCCTCACTTCACGGCTTCGTGACGCTCCAAGCTGCTGATTCACTCGGCCGAGGTGACCACGACGCCAGCTTCGACGCCCTCATTGATCTATTCCTCGACGGCCTTCGCAGTCGAGTCGTGGCACGATCTGAGGCGTGACTTCTCTCCGCACCCCGGTCTGCGAACAGTTCGGCATCGAACAACCGATCTTCGGGTTCGCCCACGACATCTCCACCGTCGCAGCGATCTGCAACGCCGGCGGTCTCGGCGTCTACGGCGCGACCCGCCGCTTCCCCGACGAGATCCGCAACGAACTAGCCGAAATCCGACGCCTCGTCGGCGATCGACCCTTCGGGGTCGACCTCGTGCTCCCTCCGGGCATGCCCGAACACAACAGTCGTGAAGCAATCGAGGCGCACATCCCCGACGAACACCGCCGCTTCGTCCAGTCGATCAAGGAGAAGTACGACGTCCCCGAGCCGAGCGGTCCGGGTATGCGCACCCGCTTCATCCGGTCGAGCGAAATCGAGCAGGAACAACTCGAGGCGGTATTCGAATCCGACGTCGACCTCTTCGCCTGCGGCATTGGCGCGCCGCGAGCCGCGGTGGACAGGGCCCACGAGTTGGGCAAGCTCACCGCTGCGCTCATCGGCAGCCCTCGCCACGTTCACCGAGCTCTCAACGCCGGCGTCGATCTCATCGTCGCCCAGGGCTACGACGCCGGTGCGCACACCGGACCCATCGGCACGTTCACGCTCGTTCCCCAAATCGTCGACCTGGCCGGAGACATCCCGGTCCTCGCTGCAGGTGGGGTCGCCACGGGTCGCCACCTCGCTGCTTCGCTGGCACTCGGTGCACAGGGCGTGTGGACCGGCACGATCTGGTTGACGTCAGCCGAACACACCGCCCACATGCAACCTGCACTGGTCGACAAGCTCCTCGCTGCGACCTCTGCCGACACAGTGGTAACGCGCAGCGAGAGCGGCAAGACGTTCCGCCAGATCCGCAGCGCCTGGAGCGACGAGTGGGACGCTGCCGACGCGCCGACCCCGCTCAAGATGCCGTATCAGGATGTCTTGGTCGGTGATCTCCTCGGCGCCATCGATGAACACGCCGTCGAGCCGCTGCTGCACTCCGGCGCCGGGCAGGGCATCGGGTACGCCACCGAAGTCCGCTCCACCGCCGAGATCATGATGGCGCTCGTGACCGAAGCCGAGCACGCCCTCGGCCGTTAGCGCACGCCCCCGGCCATGCGTGCAAGAGTAACGGGCATGGGTCTTGCCCCGCTTCAACGTTTCCCTCGAACTGCCGATGTCGCCGACATGCTCCTCGCCCTCGAAACCGACGGCGCACTGATCGTCGACGGCATGTTCGACACCCAAACGATCGAGGTGATGCGAGCGGCGGCCGATGCCCGTGCCGCAAAGGTCGTACCCGGCTCGGCGACCCAAGGTCTCGGCGACGACGGCGCAGCGTTCGTCGGCGCGAACACGATCCGCTTTTCGTCGCTCGGCCGCCTGAGTACCGCCTACTTCGACATGCTCGACAACCCGGTTTTCGCAGCGCTCGCTGATGCGGTACTACTGCCCACCTGCGGTTCGTACTGGGTGAACACGGGCCAAGTGATGTACATCGGACCCGGCGAGCCTGCCCAAGTCTTGCATCGCGATGCCAACAACTGGTGGGAGTTCGTGAGTCGCACGTGGCCTGACTCTCCAGAAGTCACCCTGAGCGCCATGATCGGGCTTGAGGGAGTTACCGAAGAACTCGGCGCGACACGGGTGGTGCCCGGGAGCCACAAGAACGCCGAGATCCAGCGCTTCGGCGAGGCCGATTCCGTCCCCGCCGAGCTCGGCCCCGGGGACGCGCTCATCTATTCGGGGTACGTGTTCCACGGAGGCGGCGCCAATCGCACCGATCGCTGGCGTCGAGCGATGCATCTGAGCTTCGTTGCGGGCTGGCTCACACCTGAAGAAAGCAGTCCACTGGACTACACCACCGACGAGCTCGCCGACCGCTCACCGCGGGTTCGCCAACTCCTCGGCCACAAGAGCTACGACCCCCGCCCGCACCCGGGCGGTGGGCTCTGGCTCAAGGACGTCAAGGCGCTCGAAGACGCCTGAACCACTGGAGAATTTGTGCCGCACATCATGATTACGCGCGACCACCTCGGTATCGCCCACGTCAGTGCTCCGGACGAGACGACGGCGTTCGTTGCTCAGGGCTACTGCGCAGCCGCCGACCGCTTCTGGCAGATGGAGTACGACCGCCTCAAGGCCGCGGGTCGCTGGTCGGAAGTTGTCGGTACCGCCGGCGTTCGCGAAGATACGTTCTTCCGCCGCATCGGGATCGAGGCAGCCGCCCGCCGTGACTGGGAGGGGCTGTCGGCACAGACCAAGGCGATGACCGAGGCGTACGCGCAGGGTGTCAATCGTTGGCTCGACGAGCACGGGCACTCATTGCCGACCGAGTTCGATCATCACCCGTTCGCCCCCGCGCCCTGGGAGGCCTGGCACTGCAGCGCCGTGTACAAGGTGCGGCACGTTTTTATGGGGACGTTCATGCGGAAGCTCTGGCGCGGCGCTGTGCTTCGTGCCGCAGGACCAGCGGTCACCGCAGCAATGAAGGGAGATCCGGGCACCGGCACGCCGATGATTCCGGCAACCGGACCAGTGATTGATCTGCTCGACGGTGCTGCAGCAGCACTTGCGGCAGGAGTTGACGACATCGCTGGGATCCCCGACACCGACGGCGCGTCCAACAGTTGGGCGGTGCACGGCAGTCGAACCGCGTCCGGGCTTCCCTTGTTGGCCGGCGACCCGCACCGAGGCATCGAGTTCCCCAACGTATACCTGCAGTTCCACATGGCCTGTGACGCGTTCGATGTCATCGGCCTGTCGTTTCCGGGTGTACCGGGCTTCGCCCATTTCGGCCACAACGCTGACGTCGCATGGTGCATCACCCATGCGATGTGCGACGACACCGACGTGTTCGTGGAGGCTCCTGGCGCCATCACCGATCGCTCGGTCGAACTCATCGCAGTACGCGACGCCGAGCCGGTCGCGGTGACCACCGGCCGCTCTCCGCGAGGCCCCTTCGTCCTGGGCGATCTCGAAGGCGACGGCAGCGTGCTGTGCACGAACTGGACGGGGCTCACCGATGACACAACCTTCGAATGCCTGCGACCCATGCTCACCGCAACGGACTGTGACGGACTTGAGGAGGCCGTGCGGCATTGGGTCATCCCCGCCAACAACCTGCTCACGGCCGACACCAGCGGCAATATCTCGTTCAAGATTCGCGGTCGAATCATCGAGCGCCCAAGTGCGAACCGCTGGATTCCGGTGCCCGGCGATGCCGCTCACGCATGGGACAGTCTCACCGAGGTCGCCCACGAAGATCTTCAGCACTGGCGCAACCCCGACCGTGGATTCCTCGTCACGGCAAACAACCGGGTGAGCGACGATGGACCCTACATCTCTCTCGATTTCGCCGGGCCGTCCCGACACAACCGCATCGTCGAGTTGCTCGCTGATCTCGAATCTGCAACCGCTGCCGACATGACACGTATTCACGCCGACGTGCGTTCGCTCGCGGCGCCACCGATCTGCAACATCATTGCGGGCCTCTCCCCCGCCACCGACCTCGGTCGCGTCGTTCGCGACCTCGTGTCGGCCTGGAATCACGAGGTCGCCCCCGACAGCGCAGCGGCCGTCGTGTACGCCTCGTTCCGGCAGGCGTGGGCGACCGAGGTCGAGCGCAGGCTCGGCATCCATCAGGCGACATTTGGTGCGCCTGGCTGGCCGCGGAGCCTCGATGCGTCGCGTATGAATTTCGACGCGGGAACGACGTTGCTCCTGCGCGGCGGGTGGCGTCTGCTGCCAGGTCTTGACGACGAGACGGCGCTCGATTCGCTCCTGAGCAGCCTTCTCGACACGGTGGCAGCATCGCTCGCTGCTGAGCGCGGCGACGATGTCACCGCCTGGCGTTGGGACGATCAGCACGTCATGTTCAGCCCTCATCCGCTTGCGCTCGGCATCGACGCAGCCGCTGACCTGCATCCGCCAGTGATCGGTGTGGCCGGCGATGGCGAGACCGTGAGAGCCGGGGGCATCGCCCCGATGCTTGGCCTGCAGTGTTATCTCAGTTCGTGCGCCCGTTATGTCTTCGATGTCGCCGACTGGGACAACTCAGGTTGGGTGGTTCCCCACGGGGTCAGTGGCGTGCGTGGTAGCGGTCACGATCTCGACCAGCGAGAAGCATGGGCGGCCTGCGAGGTCTTCCCGATGGCCTACTCGCCGACTGCCGTCGCTGCAGTGACGGCGTCGACCACCATGCTCAGCGTTTAGCCGGTTCGTCTGGACGCGATCAGGAGCGGCGTGTCGCCGCTCACCCGAGCCGCTCGCGCTGCTCCTTGAGCGTTCGGCCGGCGCCCCAGTCGTTGGCCTCGAGTGCTCTAAGGATCGCTGCGACGTTGGTGTCACGCATGCGCTCGAGCTCACGAAGATCATGGTGACCTGATTGGGCGTCGGATTGGTCGGCGATCGTCTGAACGAGTTCCTCGGTCAGTTCGGGAACGTCGACCAGCTTGGTCCACGGCCACTGGAGGCATGGGCCGAATTGACGGATGAAATGGGCCATGCCGCCCTCACCACCGGCGATGCGGTAGGTCTCGAAGAGGCCCATCTGCGCCCAACGCAAGCCGAATCCGTAGCGGATGACGTCATCGATTTCTTCGGTGGTGGCGACACCGTCGTTCACGAGCCACAACGCCTCCCGCCACACTGCCTCAAGAAGGCGGTCGCCGATGAACGCATCGATCTCGACTCGCACATGGACCGGCTTCATGGAAATTTCGGTATACGTCGCCATCGCCCGATGGAGGGCGGCGGCGTCGGTCATCTTGCCGCCGACGACCTCGACCAAGGGCAACAGATAGACCGGGTTGTACGGATGACCGACCACAAAACGTCCGGGGTTGTCGATCGACGGCTGCAGGTCAGACGGCTTGATCCCCGATGTCGAAGAGGCGATCACCGTGTCGGCAGGGCAGGCCGCGGCAATCGCTTCGAGGACAGGGATCTTGACCGTCGGATTCTCGGGTGCGCTCTCCTGCACGTGACCCGCTCCGGCGACGGCTTCCTCGATCGAGCCGGCGATGGAAATCGTGCCTTCGTTGGTGACAGCGAGTCCGAGTTCTCCCCAGGCCGCGCGTGCGTTGTCGAGCACCTCACCGATGATGCGCTGCACATCGGGGTCGGGGTCGCTCACCTTGACGTCGATGCCGTGCAGGGCGAAGCGAGATGCCCAAGCCGACCCAATGACACCGGCACCGACGACGGCGACGTGGCCTTCCACGAAAATTCCCGATCAGCCGTGCTTCGTCAGGTTCAGCTGATCGCGCACCTCGTCGGGACCCATAACGTTGAAGTTCATGGCCTCGAGGATGACCGTGGCGCGCTCGACAAGCGCTGCATTCGTCGCAAGGACACCCTTGGAGAGGTAGAGGTTGTCTTCCAACCCGACTCGGATGTTGGCACCGACGAGCGCCGCAGCAGCGACGTACTCGAGCTGGCGGCGACCGATGGAGAATGTCGAATACTTCCAGTGCGAGGGCACATTGTTGACCATCGCCATCAAGGTGTTCATGTCGTCGGGTGCACCCCACGGTACGCCCATGCACAGTTGTGCGTTCATCGTCTTGCCGTCGTAGAGACCCCGCTCTTCCTGATTTTTCGCGTACCAAAGGTGGCCCGTGTCGAAGCACTCGAGTTCAGGCTGCACGTCGATCGCCTGGAACTGGCGGGCGATCTCGTCGAGCTGTGACGTGCTGTTGGTCATGATGTAGTCGCCCTCGCCGAAGTTCATCGTGCCCATGTCGATCGTGGCGATCTCGGGCAGGCACTCGACGATGTGCGCCATCCGCTCGGTCGCACCGGCCATGTCGGTCCCTTCCTCCTTCAGTGGCAACGGGTTCTCTACACCGCCGAGGGTGAGGTCGGCGCCGGTGCCGCCGGTGAGGTTGATCACCACGTCGGTGCTGGCGGAGCGGATGCGATCGGTGAGTTCCTTGTACAGATCACGATCGCGGCTCTGTGCGCCGGTCTCGAGATCACGGACGTGACAGTGCACGACGGCAGCGCCAGCCTTGGCGGCCTCGATCGCGGAGTCGGCGATCTGCTCTGGCGTGACCGGCACGTGAGGCGACTTGTGGACGGTGTTGCCACCACCGGTCACGGCACACGTGATGAAGACGCTGGGCATAGAGGTGTCCTATTCAGTGAGACGTCCTGTTTGGTAGGATTAAGCGTATGGGTGAGTCCGACACAGCGTCAACAACCACGGGCCCTGTCGAGCGGGCTTTCCGGGTGCTTCAGCACGTCGCCGCCGCTGACACACCCGTCGGCGTCCGTGAGCTCGGTCGCCGCGCCGGTCTTCCCCGATCCACGGCGAGTCGGCTCGCCTCCCAGTTGATCGATCTTGGCATGCTCGCCCGCAATGCCGGTGGCGAGCTGGTGATCGGGCCGGCCGTCGTCACCCTCCAAGGACGCGACGCGGTCCCACCAGCGCTCGAGGACCAACTTCGCCCTCTCCTGCTCGATCTGGTCGACCGCTTCGGCGAGAGCGCCGCACTAACCGTTGACACCCCTGCCGGCGCCCATTACCTCGCACAGATACCGGGTCCATCCGCCGTACAGGTACCCGACTCGACAGGGGCCAGTCTGCCGTTCCACCACGTCGCCCCCGGCTTCGTGCTCATGGCGTCATGGACACACGAGCGACTCAAGTCGTACCTCACCGCCGAACTGGCACCGGCCACACCTCACACCCTCATCGAGGCTGCTGCGATCACCGCTGAACTTGCCAAGGTCACATCATGCGGGTGGGCCTGGGCCGAGCAGGCGCTCGATCTTGAGGTCAACGGCCTTGCGGTACCCGTCCGCAACGAGCGGGGCATCGTCGTGGCCGCCGTCAGCTTGTACGGGCCGGCATACCGACTAAGCCCCAGCGCTGCGCCGCATCTCGGGGCACAGTTGGCTGATGCGGTCGATGCCGGAGCGGCGATCGCGCTTGGCTAGCGACCATCGTGGTAGTACTGACGGCCCCAGACGGCCAGTCGGTTCTCGCCGCGCACCGGCATCCGCCACGTGGCGACGTCGGCCGTGGTGAGGTCGAGTCGATACAGGCCGCGCGGTTCTTCGACCGTATCCTCGAGGTAGGCGTCGGCGAAGGTGGTAGGCGTGTACCGGCACGCGATGCGGCGGTACTGGTCGCGCCAAACATCATCGGCCCCGACGTCATGGACCAGTTCGGCCCGGCCCCGGGCCACGACCTTGCGCATCGCTCCCTCCGATTCGTCGACCGTGCAACAGACCGACGGGTCGGCTCGAAGATCGGCGAACCACGCCGATTTTGCCCGAGGGGTAAACCACATCGCCCCGAACTCGTGGATGAACCAGATCGGCACGACGCGCGGCACGCCGTCGGTGCCGTTGGTGCCAAGGCGCATCAGATGACCAGGCTCGTCAAGGAAGGCCGTCACCTGGTCAGCTGTCAGTCCCGGCATCAGCGGGCGAGGTCGGCCAGGTTGAGTTGATCGACGGCGCGGGCAAAACGCGAGTTCATGTTGTCGATGAGTTGGTACTGCCGCTCGTCGGAGAGATCCATGCCCCGGGATGCCACGATCGGATACACGAGGCAGAAGTACGCCGCTTCCCGGTAGCGGTCCCACAGTTCAACCGTCGCAGCCTCAGGGACGTCCGCTGCGATCAAGCCGTCGCGCCAGCGGTTGAACAGTTCTGTTTCGTGGGTCGCTGCGACTTCGGGTGTGAGTGACTGGGTGATGAAGTACGCAAGGTCGTAGCTGGC
Organism: uncultured Acidimicrobiales bacterium; assembly: GCA_905480195.1. GTDB lineage: Bacteria > Actinomycetota > Acidimicrobiia > Acidimicrobiales > Aldehydirespiratoraceae > UBA11606. The sequence goes on along the minus strand of CAJQPN010000027.1, from coordinate 7,544 downwards.
CGATCCGCGACCGGTGAGCTGGAAGTCCAACAGCACGATCGAGCCGTCGTCGGAGAACAAGATGTTGTCGGCCCGGAAGTCGCCGTGGATGATTGTGTTCGGTTGGCTCGACAGCGATGCGAGGAGGCCACTCAGCTTCTCGGTCCACGCCGGGCCGACTGCCAAGATTTCGGGGGCGACGGTCATCTCGTTGTTGACCTTGTCCCACCCTTCGGCGAACACCAACGGCAGAACCGCCGGGTACACCGGGTCGCTCAAGCACACGGAGTCGCCTCGTTCGACGATCGGGTCGGCCCTTCCCCACCACTCAGCGTGCCAGAGCGCAAGCTCGTCGACGGCTTGTCGTGCGTCGTCGATTCCCATGCCCTCGTTCTGGTCGACGACCCGCAACGAACCCATGTCCTCCATCAGTTGGATGAACTGGCTCGTCTCCTCGTCGACCACACCGTGGTAGCCCTGCGGGACCCGGACAGGTGAGTCCTGGGCGAGGTTCTGGAAGAAGCGGACCTCGCGGATGTACATCCGCAGGACTGAGGAGGTGAACACCGCCTCTTCTGCGAGGGCCGGAAGCTTGGTGATCAGTGTTGGGGCGTCGAACCCGCTAAGGCTCGTGCGGTAGAGCGCACTTGATACGCCGATACCGATACCAATCTGCTCATGGTGTACGTCAGTAATTGAGCGTCCGAACGTTGCGCTCATCCATGACGCATCGACCTCGTCAATGGCGGTGGGAATCCGGGTCACGATCACGTCCTCAAGTGCGGTCGCGCAAGTGTGACATATGACACAACCTGATCCCAAAGTCGTCGAGCAAGCTCGCGCCAGGATGCTCGGCTGGCACTTCGCTCCCCGTTGCTTCGCGGCCGCACCATCCGACCCCGGCACGCCATCCTGCTTCCCGGCTTCGGCACGATCGATCGCGCGCTGCTTCCCCTTCGCAGCTACCTGCGATCGATCGGTCACCACGGCCATGGGTGGGAGATCGGACGCCACGCCAAGCACGTCGAGGCATCGGTCGAACGCTTCCTGCGTGTCGTCGAGCAGCGGGTCGCCTCGGCAGAGGAATCGATCGTCCTCGTTGGCTGGAGCCTCGGCGAAATCGTGGCCCCATCACACCAGCGCCGGGCTGAGCCGTCAGTCGCGCAGAAGATGGATGAGCGAAGACGTGTCCCATCGCCCGAGCCCGAGTTCCTGTAGCTGGGCGTAATACCCGTCAACGATCTCGGTCACTGGCAGGACCGAACCGTTGGCAGCCGCCTCCGCCAAGCAGATCCGCAAGTCTTTGCGCATCCAGTCGAGGGCGAAGCCGTAGTCGAACACACCTTCGGCCATGGTGTGGGCCCGGTTCTCCATCTGCCACGAGCCAGCCGCACCCTTGGAGATCGTGTCGACGACGCCATCAACATCGAGACCGGCCCTCATTGCGAAATTGATCCCTTCGGACAACCCCTGAACGAGTCCGGCGATACAAATCTGATTGACCATCTTCGTCAGTTGCCCACTCCCAGGTCCGCCGAGCAGGTTGCACGCCCGGCTGTAAGCGTCGATCACCGGCGCCGCACGATCGAAGTCGGCCTGCTCCCCGCCACACATAACCGTCAACACGCCGTTCTCGGCCCCTGCCTGCCCGCCAGAGATCGGGGCATCGACAAAACCGACGCGCTGCGCAGCTGCGGCGGCGTGTATCTCACGAGCGACGACAGCCGACGCCGTCGTGTGATCGACGAGAACACTCCCCTCGCCCATCGACTCGAGTACACCACCCTCTCCCGTGGTGACCGCCCGCACGTCAGAATCATCGCCCACGCACAAGAACACGAAGTCGGCACCACCGGCAGCGTCGGCCGGTGTCGTACCCGCTCGGCCACCGTGCGTTGCGACCCAGGCATCGGCTCGCGCCGGGGTGCGGTTGAATACCGTGACGGTGTGGCCGGCGGTGACGAGATGCCCAGCCATCGGGTACCCCATAACGCCGAGCCCGATGAAGGCACAGGTTGACATGACGTGAGCCTCCCACAGCCGAGTACCGTCGTGACGATGCCAGCCGTTCGTGTTGCCGATCTCGCTGTGGTCGGCCTCGGTGCATTCGGCGCCGCAGTCGCCTATCACGCTGCCGCCCTCGGACTCGACGTCGTCGGGTTTGACCGCCACCGCCCACCCCACGAGTTCGGTTCATCGCACGCCGAGACGCGCGTGACTCGACTCGCGGTCGGCGAGGGCGCGCACTACGTGCCTTTTGTTCAGCGATCCCATGAGCTCTGGCGCGAGATCGGTGCTGCTACCGACACGGTGCTGCTCCACGACTACGGCGGGCTGATCATTGCGCCTGCCGGTGTGTCCGACGACGACCGCTGGGGAAACTTCGTCGAGGACACGGCGGTGGTCGCCTCCGGAGCCGGTATTGAGTTCGAGCAGCTGACCGCAGCCGATGCTCGCTCCCGGTTCCCGAACGTTCTCGTCGGGGACGACGAAATCGTCGGTCGCGAGCCGACCGCCGGGATCGTCATGGCCGAAAAGGTTGTCGCTGCACAGCTTGATCTTGCGACCGCAGCTGGCGCTGAGCTGCGCTTCGGTTCGACGGTCAGCGGGTTGAGCCGTTCAAAGGGCCGGCCCGTCGTGCGGACGTCGGACGGTGATGTTGCTGCTCGCCACGTCGTGATTGCGGCCGGGGCGTGGGCGCCGACCTTCCACGATGTCGATCAACTCTGCGTCACACGGCAGGTCGTGTTCTGGTTCGAAGCCGACGATCTCGAAACCTGGCGACCCGACCAGCTGTCGTTCGTGATCTGGGCCCGCAAGTCGATCGACGAGTACCTCGGTGCCTTCGGTGCGCCATGGGGAGGAATTCCGGCGGTGAAGGTGCTGGGTGAACAGTTCGTCGAGACCACCACGCCCGATGCGGTCGACCGGACGGTATCGCCCGGTGAGATCGCCGCGTTCTACGAGCGGATGGTGAAGCCACGCCTCGCAGGCCTGACTCCCAACTGTGTGAAGGCATCGGTGTGTCTCTACACGAACACCACCGATGATCATTTCTTGATCGATTCCCACCCCGAACACCTCGATGTGACGGTTGTGTCGGCGTGTAGCGGCCATGGGTTCAAGCACAGTGCAGCTATCGGCGAGGCGCTGGCACGCCGTGCAGCCGGCCAGGATCACCTCGATCTATCACCCTTCGACCGCAGCCGATTCTGATCGAACGGAAGGAACAGACCGGCGAGATCGCGCCGGAGAGCCTACGATCGGCGCAATGGCCGCCGCCTCAACCGATCCTGTCAAGCTCACCGTCTGGTCCGACTTTCTTTGACCGTGGTGCTACGTCGGCGCGGTTCGTGTCGAACAACTCGAGGCCCATTTCGGCGATCAGATCGACGTCGAGTGGAAGTCGTATCTGCTACGTCCCGGCAACGAGGGCGGCGACCCGGCCAAACACCACAAGTTCGTCGAGTACACCAAGAGCTGGCAACGGCCCCAGGAAGCGGAGCCGAGCCTGACATTCCGGCAGTGGGCCACCGACAATCCCCAGCCATCGGGAAGTGTTCCTGCCCAAATCGCCGCCAAGGCGATGGCTGAGTTCGCGCCTGACATCGAGCTCGAGTATCACCGGCGTCTGATGGACGCATACTTCGCGGAGAACCGCACGATTTCTGACCCGAACGTGCTCGCAGAGATTGCGGCGGCCTGTGGCGCCGATCCTGGATCCTTTCTCTCGTTCGTGGTCGAGCATCAGCAACGCTTGGCACAAGTCGTGATCGACGATCACAACGCCTCGATCGAACATGGCGTCACCGGAGTGCCGACGATCCTGCTCGACGAGATCCTTCCCGTGCAGGGAGCGCAGGACTTCGATGTCTACGTCCAGTACATCCAGCGCCTCATCGACCGTCGATCGGCCTAAAACGATCAGCGGCGACGAGTCCGGGCAATCGCGACCCCTACGACCGACGCCGCTCCGGCGGCGAGCAGGAGCTCACCGACGTGACACAACGTGGTGCCGGTGAGTACGACGTCGTCGAGCAAGACCACGTCCATTTCCTCACACCCACCCGCGACCTCGTAGCCACCTTGCTGCACTACCGCAGAACGTTCTGCGGGCTCGAGGTCACGTATCCGGACCGTCACATTGCGCCGGTGGACCACCGGCTGCGCTCGCTCACCTGCAAGCATCTCGAGCAGCTGGGAGGGTCGATCCGGGCTGGCCGGGATCGGCACGATCGCAGCATCGTCTGGCGCAACGGTGACGACGAACCGTGCGAATCGGTCAGCGAGCACGTTCGCTGCTCTGCGGTCGCAGAGATCCTTGGCCCGGTGGATGAGTTCGCCAAGTTCTGTGCGCTCATCGCACTCAGGTGCCCAGTAGTCGCCCATGACGTGGATTTTGATCGTCATTCACTCCCCAATGTGACGCTTGCCACAGCTAGCACTCTGCGTTCTAGAGGTTGTAATTTGCAAGATTGCTAACTATTGTTAGCACTACCCCGCACAGAAGTGTGCGGTTCCCCTTCCCCTCTCCCCCAGGAGCATCCCATGACCACCGTCATCAACCGGGTCAAGACCGCCGCCTACACCTCCGTAGGCATCAACCTTCTCCTCACCGACGCAGTCGTCGGCCGCGAGGTCGCCGCACCGAAGCAGTTCGCCGAGCGAGCCTCCACCGCCCGTACCCAGGCCACCGACGCGCTGACCGACTTGCGCAGCCGTACCGAACCGGCCACGACCAAGATTGCCGAACGTCTCCCCGAGCAGCTCGCCGACGCCATGCAGACCGGCCGCAACGCAGTGTGGAGCTTCATCGGCATCGATGCCCCGAAGCCGACGCCGGCGCCAGCGGCCAAGACACCGACGAAGAGCACTGCGAAGAGCACCGCGAAGAGCACCACGAAGAAGACCGTCGCCAAGAAGGCCAGCTGAGTACGCAAGAACGTGCCGGTGGGGTCCCCCCTCCCCACCGGCATTCGATCCCCCCTTCCGTAGGGCCGGGCTGCGAACATGCAGTCCGGCCGCTACGCAACGTGGACGATGACCTTGCGAGGAGTGACTGATGGCTGACCCCCGCGAGGCTCTTGGGGCCTACATTCGTGAGCAGCGGCGCCAAGCAGAGCTGTCGATGCGAAAGCTTGCCGACCTGGCCGGCGTATCCAACCCGTACCTGAGCCAGATCGAACGGGGCCTCAAGCGGCCCAGCGCCGAAATCCTGCAACAGCTGGCCCGAGCGCTCGAGGTCTCGGCCGAGCAGCTCTACGTCCGCGCAGGGATCCTCGACGAGGCCCCCGAGTCGGACCTCATCGCAACGATCCGGGCCCAAGATGATCTGTCAACAGATCAGAAACAAGTCCTGATCCGTATCTACGAGAGCTTCCTCGCCGAGAACACCGAGGGCTGACCCTTCCAACTTGAAGCAGATCAGTTGACCGCCCGATCCCGGCCTTCCCAGTACGGCTTGCGCAGTTCGGTCTTGAGGATCTTTCCAGATGGGTTACGAGGAATCTCGGCGATGCGCTCGACACTCGTCGGCAGTTTGAAGCGGGCAAGGCGCTCAGCACAGTGGTCGATGATTTCCTGCTCGCTCGGGTCCGCATCGGGCGCCACAATGATGAGCGCAAGTGGCGATTCGCCCCAACGTTCACTCGGCACGCCGATCACGGCCACGTCGGCCACGCCGGGGTGAGACATGATCGCATTCTCAATCTCGGCGGGGTAGATATTTTCACCGCCGGAGACGATCATGTCCTTGACCCGATCGTGAATGTAGACGAAGCCATCCTTGACGTAGCCGGCGTCGCCGGTCGAGAACCAGCCGAGACCGTTGTCGTCGCGGCCTTCCGGGAAGGCGGCCGCAGTGGCCTCTGGATTCTTCCAGTAGCCCTTCAAGTTCTGGTGCGAGCGTGACCAGATTTCACCTACCTCGCCGTCGGCGACGTCGTTTCCGTCTTCGTCAACGATTCGGACTTCGGTCCCGAGCACCGGCGTGCCCGCAGAGCGCAGCAATTCCGCTCGATCGCCACCCGGATCGTGATCCTCGGGCTGCAGGAAGGTGACCGCGCCCGTGGTCTCGGTCAGCCCGTACACCTGGGCGTGATCGCACTTGAGAAGGGCCATCGAGCCGACGAGTGCTTCCTCGGTGATCGGCGAGGCGCCGTAGAGGATCGTGCGAAGCGACGAGAAGTCGACGTCCGACGCACCGGGAATGATCGGTAGGACCTGGAGCAGCGCTGGCACCATGAAGGCTGTCGTGACACCGTGGCCGGGGATGTCAGCAAAGATCCGGCCAGGATCCACATCACGGTGCACGATGCTGGTGCATCCCTTGAAGATGGCGGCATGCGCAACGCCGCTGCCGCCGATATGAAACATCGGCAAGACGTGGAGCACGACGTCGTCGACCTCGATCCCGGTCACCTGCGTCAAGGGCGGAACCGACGCTTCAAGGTTGCGATTGCTGATCTCCGCACCCTTCGGTAGGCCCGTCGTGCCCGAGGTGTACAACTGCACTGCCGTGTCGTTCGGATCGGCAGAGACGACCACATCGTCCGACGACGCCCCGGCAATCCAATCGGAGTATTGCTCGTGATCGGAGTCTCCTCCGATCACGACGATCATCGGGCCCCGCTCGAGCTTCATCGAGTCGAGATGACCCAAGAACTCGGCTTCGACCGCGACCACTTTCGCCTCGGCGTGGCCGAGGATGTAGTCCATCTCGGGCGGTGCAAGGCGCCAATTCACGGCGACCATCACTGCGTTGAGCTTTGCTGCGCCGTAGGTCAACGTGAAGTACTCCGGGATGTTCTTGCCGATGAACCCAATCCGATCCTGGTTCCCTACCCCCACCGCCGCGAGGGCGTTCGCCACCCGCGACGCCTCAGCGTCGAACTCGGCGAACGTCAGTGTGCGATCGTCACAAACGAGCGCCGTCTTGTTGGGGAGGTCCGCCGCCTGGAGGCGGAGATTCTCGGCAAGGTTGAACATGAATAGCTCCTTCGATGAGCGACCAGCAGCCGACATGATGCCATCTTCGCAGCGTCAGGGCTGCGCTGAGAGCTCCTCGACGTCACCATCGAGGATGCGAAAGGCGCGAACGGAGCCAGTCGCAGGGCTGACGACGACGTGGACCCATGCGCCCGACGGGTCGAAACGTCGGGCGTCCTCCACATCGATCTGACTCGGATAGTTGTCTCCGATGGGATGAGAATGGGCGATACCGACGATGGTCTCGCCTGCCGCGTCAATTGCGTGCTCGGCAGCCAACTGTTCCTGCACGTCGAGGACGAAACGGCTGGGCGACGCCGCGGCGTTCCTCACAGGAACAAATCGCTCGACGTGCTCCTCGTCCCCGACCAGATAGCCGCACGCCTCATTTGGCAGCACCGACCGGCAGTGAGTAATGAGTTGTTCGCGAGCGCGCGGGGCAAACCGAACCACACCGCGCACGGTACCCGTCCCGCTACCGTGGCCCAGTGGCCAAGTCGCAGAAAAAGCGTGACATCCCGGCGGGTGCGGTCGCGGTCGCCACCAACCGCGTGGCACGCCGCGACTACGACATCCTC
>CAJQPN010000026.1 GCA_905480195.1 uncultured Acidimicrobiales bacterium | reverse complement strand
CGACCTGAGCGCTCTCCAGAACAACTGGCGGCGCTTCGGAACGCTCGCACCCGGGTGCACCGTGGCTTCGATGGTCAAGGCCGACGCGTATGGCCTGGGAGCGGACCAGGTCGCTCCGGCACTTGCCGGGGCCGGCTGTCGTGAATTCTTCGTAGCCGAGCCGGGGGAGGGGATGGCGCTTCGCTCACTACTCCCAGATGTCGACATCCATGTGTTGTCAGGCGTCAGCGCAGGCACCGAAGCCACCTTCGATTCGCACCGTCTCATACCGGTGTTGATCTCACTCGAGCAGGTTGAACGGTGGTCGCTGCACGCCCGACGCAGCGGCCGCCCACGCGCTGCAACCCTGCACTTCGACACCGGCATGAACCGCACCGGCCTTGATGCGAGGGAGAGCGCGACCATCCTCGCCGACCCATCGATTCTCGAAGGTATCGAACTCGTCACGGTGATGAGTCACCTCGCGTGCGCAGACGAACCCGACCACGACTTCAACATCCGTCAACGTGAACGGTTCGTTCGGATCCGCGAACGACTGCCGGCTGGGCGGGCCTCCTTGGTGAACTCACCGGGCGTCGGGCTCGGAGCCAGCTACCACTTCGACCACGTCCGCCCGGGAATCGGGCTGTACGGCGTTGACCCGACACCCGATAGTCGCCTGCGTGTCTCACCGGTCATCACCCTCACGGCCCCGGTAATGCAGGTTCGCACCGCCGCTACAGGCGACACCGTCGGGTACGGCGCCAGCCGCCGGTTCACCAGTGAACGACAGCTGGCGACGCTGCCGCTCGGGTATGCGGATGGCTACCACCGTGCCGCCTCCGACGTCGGCTACGTCGCGTTCAGTGGACACCGGGCACCGATCGTCGGAAGGGTCTCGATGGATCTGCTCACCGTCGACATCACCGACCTACCCGCCGACGTTCGTGTGGAGCCCGGAACCACGGCCGAACTGATCGGCACTACGGTGACCATCAACGAGGTCGCCGCCGCCGCCGCCACGATTCCCTACGAAGTCCTTACGAATCTAGGCCAACGGTACGCCCGTATCTATACCCACTGAGTAGGGTCGCAACGATGGCAATCGCAAAGACGCTGGGAATCGAGACCGAGTACGGGATCGTCCACCGCGGTACTGACGAACCCAATCCGATCACCGCCTCGTCGCTGCTCATCAACGCATTTCTCGCAACCGAGGGCTACCGGCCGGACACCCGATCCGATGTCATCGCCTGGGACTTCATCGACGAACACCCAGACATGGATGCCCGCGGCTTCAGCCCCATGGGCGCAATGGCACCCGAGGTCGAGACCCAGCTCGTCAACGCCGTGCTTCGCAATGGCGCCCGCTACTACGTCGACCATGCCCACCCCGAGATGTCCACCCCAGAGTGCGCCGACCCGCTCAGCGTCGTGCGTTACGACCGAGCGGGTGAACTTATCGTTCAGCGATCCATGATGGCCGCCAATGAGCTCCTGCCGTCGGGCCAGGAGCTCGTGCTCTACAAGAACAACTCCGATGGCAAAGGGAACTCCTACGGCACGCACGAGAACTATCTCGTGAGCCGCGACACCCCGTTCGGTGAAATCGTGCGCCACTGCACGGCCCATTTCATCACCCGTCAGATTTTCACCGGCGCCGGCAAGGTCGGCGCAGAACTCCCTGGCCAACGAACTGACGAGGTTCACTACCAGCTGACGCAGCGAGCCGACTTCTTCGAAGAGGAAGTGGGCCTCGAGACCACCCTGAAGCGGCCGATCATCAACACTCGCGACGAACCCCACGCCGACGCTCGCAAGTACCGACGGCTCCACGTCATTGTCGGCGATGCGAATCCATCACAGGTCGCCACCTTCCTCAAGGTGGGCACCACAGCACTCGTGCTCGCCCTCGTCGAGGACGGCGCGATCCCGACGGATTTCGTCTTCAAGGCTCCGGTCACCTCACTTCGCCACGTGAGCCACGATCTCAGCCTGAGCGAAGCCTTACCGCTCGCCGATGGGACCACCGTCACCGCGCTCAACGTGCAGTGGGAGCTGTTTGACCTCGCCCGAAAGCACGAGGATGACGGCGGGTTCGAGACACTCGGAGGGGAGTGGGTTCCGGAGGTACTACGCCGATGGGAGTCGGTGCTCGCCGGCCTTGAACGCGATCCGATGGCACTCGCGGACCAACTTGACTGGGTCGCAAAATATCGCCTGCTCGATGGCTACCGTGAGCGCCATGGACTGTCCTGGTCCGACGCGCGAGTCCGAGCGATGGACATTCAGTACTCCGACATGCGCCCCGATCGCGGTCTGGCATGGCGGGTCGGCCTCGAACAACTTGTCAGTGACGACGACGCTGCAGCATCGATCAGCGTCCCGCCAAATGACACCCGTGCGTACTTTCGCGGGCGCTGCGTGCGGGATTTTCCCGACGCCGTCGTTGCTGCCAACTGGGACTCGATCGTGTTCGACGTCGGTGGCGACGCACTTCGCCGCGTACCCATGATGGAACCGATGCGCGGGACCGAGGCACACGTGGGTACCTTGTTCGATGAAAGTGACAGCGCAGCCGAACTGTTGCGCCGCCTGGGCAACTGACCGAGGGAGTGGAGATCACCATGGCCGAACGTGAACAGGTTCCGAAGCCCGCCTCAGACCGGGAGTCCGAGAGCACGGAAGCACCGGCTGCGTCCGAACGTGGAGCCGAACTTAAAGCCGAACTCGACGATCTCCTAGACGAGATCGACGAGGTTCTCGAAACAAATGCCGAAGATTTCGTGAAAAGCTACATCCAGAAAGGCGGCCAGTAACTCGTGAACCTGCCGCTCTTTCTCGTCCAAGACGACCCAGGGCCCGACTTCAGCCAGTTGCTGCAGCGCACCGGGTTTGCGTCACCCTCTTCCCCGGGGGGCCTCGCGCCTGAGGATTACCGACACGGCACCACGTGTGTCGCCATCCGATACGCAGACGGTGTCCTCATGGCTGGTGACCGCCGTGCCACCTCCGGCCATTTGATCAGCCAGCGCAACATGGAGAAAGTCTTCCCTGCAGATCGCCACAGCGGCGTTGCCATCGCTGGCGCAGCGGGGCCGGCGATCGAAATGGTGAAACTTTTCCAACTGCAACTCGAGCACTACGAGAAGGTGGAAGGCACCGCGCTCAGCCTCGACGGCAAGGCCAACCAGCTCAGCCAGATGATCCGCAGCAATCTGCCGATGGCGATGCAGGGCATGGCAGTCGTGCCGCTGTTCGCCGGTTTCGACCTGTCACGTAGTGAAGGTCGCCTCTACGAGTTCGATATCACCGGCGGCCGCTATGAAGAAGCGGACCACGCCAGTACCGGAAGTGGCAGTCTGCACGCCGGAACAGTCGTCAAGCTTGGCTACAGCACCAACATGAGTATCGACCGAGTAATCGACCTTGCGATCGAGGCCCTCTTCGAAGCCGCCGACGAGGACTCAGCGACCGGCGGCCCGGACATGATCCGGGGCATTTACCCGGTTGTCGCCACGATCACCGCCGACGGCTACCGTCGAATCGGCGACGACGATCTTGCCACCCGCACTCAGGCCATGGTCGAGCGCCGCCGAGGGAGTTGATCGAAATGAACATGCCGTTCTACGTCGCTCCTGAGCAGGTCATGAAGGACCGAGCCGACTATGCCCGTAAAGGCATAGCTCGCGGTCGAAGCCTCGTCGCCTTCCGCTTTGACAATGGCATTGCGATCTGCGCAGAGAACACGTCGTCGACACTGCGCAAGGTGAGCGAGATCTACGACCGAATCGCATTTGCCGGGGTCGGAAAGTACAACGAATTCGATCAGCTCCGTATTGCGGGGGTTCGCCACGCCGACATGAAGGGCTACGCCTTCAGCCGCGAGGACGTCGACGCCAGGAGTCTCGCCAACCAATATGCCCAGAGCCTCGGCCAGATTTTCACCCACGAGATGAAACCGATGGAGGTAGAAATTCTGGTGGCCGAAATCGGCCACACTGTCGACGGCAACGACGACCAGTTGTTTCACATCCTTTACGACGGCACCGTCGTCGACGAGGACATGGCGGTGGTGCTCGGCGGTGAGACCGACGCGATCAGCGAGCGGCTCGGTGCATTCGAGGAAGCGCCGAGCCTCACCGAGGGTCTGCAACGAGCTGTGAATGCGCTTGCAGGTCCGGACCGCACGCTCGAACCGGCGTCGTTGGAAGTGGCAGTGCTTGAGCGGGGAACGCATCGGCGCACCTTCCGCCGACTCTCCGACCCCGAGATCGCCGAACTCCTCGGAGGCTGAGCCGACCGCGTCGAGTGCTCATAATTGAGCGCCACGCGGTACCTCGGGCCGTTCGCTGATCCCCCGGAGCGTGTTCGACCCGGTTAGGTTGACGTCGTGCAGCGTCGGATCTTCGGCATCGAGAATGAATACGGAGTCACCTGCACCCTCCGCGGCCAACGCCGGCTCAGCCCCGACGAGGTGGCGCGCTACCTGTTCCGTCGCGTTGTGTCGTGGGGCCGAAGCAGCAATGTGTTCCTCGGCAACGGTGCTCGTCTCTACCTCGACGTCGGGAGCCACCCCGAGTACGCAACACCCGAGTGCGACAGCGTTCGTGAGCTCGTCGTACACGACAAGGCAGGGGAGCGGATCCTCGAGCAGTTACTCAACAACGCCGAGCAGCGACTCGACGAAGAGGGCGTGCACGGCGACGTCTACCTGTTCAAGAACAACACCGACTCGGCAGGCAACAGCTACGGGTGTCACGAGAACTACTGCACGAGCCGACGGGATGATTTCTCGTCGTACGCAGAGGTGCTGATCCCATTTCTGGTGAGCCGCCAAATCTACGCCGGGGCCGGAAAGGTGCTCCAGACGGCACGGGGTGCGATGTACTGCGTTAGTCAGCGAGCCGAACACATCTGGGAGGGCGTATCGTCAGCGACCACTCGAAGCCGCCCGATCATCAACACGCGCGACGAGCCACACGCCGATGCCGAGCGCTATCGCCGTCTGCACGTGATCGTCGGCGACTCGAACATGAGCGAGTACACGAACTACCTCAAGGTCGGCGCGTGCTCACTGATGCTTCGGATGCTCGAGGAGCCGCAAGTCGTCTTGCGTGACATGACGCTCGAGAATCCGATACGAGCGATTCGCGAGATCAGCCACGACATAACCTGCCAACGTCGGGTGCGACTCGCCAACGGACGGGAAGTGTCGGCGCTCGACATTCAGTCCGAGTATCTCAACCGCGCCATCCGTTTCGCCGAACACCACGAGCTCAACACCGAGGAAAAGATGGCACTCGACATGTGGGAGCACTGCCTCACCGCCATCGAGGACGACCCGCTGACGCTCGACAAGGAACTCGACTGGGTCATCAAGTACAAGCTGATAGAGGCGTACCGCGAGCGTCACGATCTGGAGCTGAGCGACGCCCGTGTGGCCCTTCTCGACCTTCAGTACCACGACGTGAACCAGAAGCGCGGACTCTTTTACCGAATGCAGCGAAAGGGAATGGTTGAGCGGATCGTCACCGATGCAGAGATCTCAAAAGCAGTAGAGACCCCACCCCAGACCACTCGGGCTCGGCTTCGGGGTGAGTTCATCACACGGGCCAAGGAACAAAAGCGCGACTACACCGTCGACTGGGTCCACCTCAAGCTCAACGATCAGGCCCAACGAACGGTGTTGTGCAAAGACCCGTTCAAGTCCCAGGACGAGCGAGTCGAGAAGCTGATCGCTTCACTGTGAGGTCTGACCGATGGACAAGCTCGAGCGCCTCCTCAATCTCACCGCCGCCCTGCTGAACACCGATCGCCCGCTCACAGCGGAGGATCTTCGTGCTCGTGTTGGCGGCTATCCCGATGAAAAGTCGAGCTTTCGACGAACCTTCGAACGCGACAAGGATGACCTCCGCAGCATGGGCGTGCCACTTCGGGTCGAAGTGGTGCCCGGGATCGATCCACCCATCGACGGCTATCGCATCGATCGCGAGGAGTACGCCGGCGGTGAACTCCACTTCGAGCCCGACGAGCTCGCAGCGCTGAACTTCGCAACGAACCTTGTTCGCCTTGATGGTGACGAAACTGCGCTCGTCAAGCTCGGTGCGGCGGGAGGCTCACCGGCCAAGGAACAGGTCGGCCGGGTGCCGTTCCCCGATGCCCTCGCCACCCTCATCAGTGCTGCTGCTGATCGCCAAGCTGTCTCGTTCATCTACAACGGCGCCGAACGAACAGTTGAGCCATGGCGCCTCTCCTTCTCACGCGGTCACTGGTACCTCAGCGGCTGGGATCGCGCACGAGCTGCCGACCGGCTCTACCGGGTCGATCGCCTCGGCAGCGATGTGACCCTTGCCGGCGAGGCGGTCGAGCCGGTCGGTTCGATCGCTGACCCACTCGATCTTCGCAGTTGGGAGCTCGGTGACGGACCAGCGGTCGAGGCGACCGTGCGGGTCGATCCGGACCAGGCTGCCTTCGCCCAACACATTCTGGGCGATGTTTCGCTCGCCGACGATGGTTCGCTCACCGCCACACTCCAGGTTCGAAACGTCGAAGCATTCCGAAGCTTCGTGCTCTCGTTCCTCGAGCATGCCGAAGTAATCGGCCCACCCCAGATCCGCGCTGATTTCATTGCGTGGCTGGAGGCGCAGACATGAACGGGAGGCTGACCGCTCGCGACCGGCTGGCTCGGTTGCTGTCGGTGATCCCCTGGGTCACCCAGCAGGTCGATGGTGCTCGCATCGATGAGATCGTCGAACGCTATGCGTATCCCCGCGAGCAGCTCCTCGCCGATCTGCAAGACATCGTGTTCTTCGTCGGCGTTCATCCATTCACTCCCGACTGCTTGATCGAGATCGAACTTGGCGACGACCGTGTGCACATCCGCTATGCCGACTGGTTCTCCCGTCCGTTGCGGCTCACTGTCGAGGACCAGGCCCGACTGCTCACTGCCGGCCGCTCGGTCCTTGCGCTGACAGAGACCGACGAATCCGATCATGAAGCTGCCTCTCCGCTGCTGCGAGCTCTCGCCAAGCTCAGCATTGCCCTCGGCGACGAGGGGAGTGGGGCAGTGGACGTACGGCTTGGTTCGGCGCCTGGCGACACCCTCGGCAGACTTCGAGAGGCGATCACTGAGGGTCGACAAGTTGAGCTCGAGTATTACGCCTACGGTCGCGATGAACTCACCCACCGGCGGATCGATCCGGGACGACTGTTCTCGGACCAGGGCAACTGGTACCTCAGTGGGTGGTGCCATTCAGCAGACGGTGAGCGGGTGTTTCGAGTCGACCGGATCAAATCGATGCTCGTCACTGCTCAATCAACCAAACACACAGTGATCGCAGGCGACACGGCGTTTGCGCCTTCCGGCGACGACCCGCGGGTGCAACTGCGACTCAAACGCGACGCGCGCTGGGTGATCGAGCAGTACCCCTTCGAATCGGTCGACGATCGAGGCGACCATCTCACGGTCACGATGGCTGTCACCGCTTCGCCGTGGCTCGAACGACTGCTACTGCGACTCGGGCCTGCGGCTGAGCTCCTTGCTATCGATTCGCCACTCGACCTCGAACTCCGACGTCGAGCAGCCGACAGGGTCCTGAATCGGTATCACTGACCCTTCATGCCGCTTGCCCCTATCCAAGGGCCGATAGGGTCCACCCGTGACTGATGCCGACTTACCAACTTCGACGGCGGGCGCAGCGTCCTCCATCGACTACGGCAACGTCGAGCCCCAGTCCTCCGAGTCTCCTGGCCCGCCATTTCGTGCGCACATCCACGCGTCGCTGCGCGCGCTCGTCGAATGGACCGCCGTTGCCGTCGGTGCGCTGGCGGTGGCACTCCTCATCAAGGCCTTCTTGATGCAGGCGTTCTTCATTCCATCGGCTTCGATGCACGACACACTTGCCGTCAATGACCGCGTGCTCGTGAACAAGCTGAGCTACGCAACCGGTGCGGTCGGTCGCGGTGACATCATCGTGTTCGATCGACCGGCTCGGGCCCGCGGCCCGATCGACGAGTTCATCAAACGGGTCATTGCGCTACCCGGCGAGACGATTACCTTCTCCGACGGCGAGATCTACATCGACGGCCAACGCCTCGAGGAACCCTATGTGGACGGCGCACCAACGGTGAGTCGTTCGGTCGCAATCGACGCCGAGGGGTGCATCAATGCGCCTGCTCCTGACACCTGCACCCTCGCCGAAGGTTTCTACTTCATGATGGGTGACAACCGGAGGAACTCGACCGACAGCCGAGATTTCGGCCCGATACCCGAAGACACAATTGTCGGCCGTGCCTTTCTGAAGGTCTGGCCGCTCGGCGACATCGGCTTCCTGTAGAAGCGATCATCAGCGAAAAGTGGCCTCGACTGCGACGAGACGGTCGACATAGTCGCCATACACCGCGTCGATACCCTGATCGATCAGTCGCGCGATCTGTCGCTCGTGCTGCGCGTCCCAGCCAAAACACAAGACATCGAATCGATGAAAAAGGGTGGTGAGCCCGCCGGTCCATTCGCCGTGACGCAGATTGACGGCTTCGATCCGGTTCGCAGCGAGTTCGGCCGCTCGCTTCTCGGCGCTCACCGGCAGTTTCTCGAGCGACGTGGAGTTGACCAGATGGCAGTCAGGAGCACGGTCGCGCCAGTCGATGAGACGGTCGAGGTCAGGATGACAGATCCACAGCCGATCGACCGCTCCGTGACGTCGAGCGACATCGACGGCGGCATCGAAGACCTCCGGATTCTTGATGTCAATGCTCAGAGGCAGTTCAGTTCCGAGCGCCTCGTAGTACTCGTCGAGGGTGGGGATGTGTGCCTTGAGGTCTGCCCGATCCACCTCGGCGATCCATCGACGCGGAAAGAAACGGGCGTGGCCGTCGTGATCGAGCACGACTTCGCCGTCGCGGGTGATCCAGGCATCGGTCTCGATACCGGTCGCTCCGAGACGCTTTGCCAGCTGGAACGCTTCGAGCGTGTTCTCGACTGCGTTGGCTCGGGCACCCCGGTGTGCAAAGAGCACGGGTGGCGACCACATTGCGCTGATCCGGGTCGTCATCACCGCCATCGTGGCACTTCGTCTCGGCACAGACACAGCTGGCCGATCTTTCAGTCCAAAGAACTCGGGTGAAGCACAAACTCAGCGCAAATCAAGACTCAAGTAATGAAGCAGACGTGACGAAGATTCGACGAGGTAAGACACGACAACGAGGGTTGATCATCATGGCTACCATCCGGGCGAGCTGCGAGACATGCGGAGACATCGAGCTGACCACAGCGGACGTTCGTGTCCGCGTCTGCGACAGCGACAAGCGAGGTGAGTACAGCTTCCGATGCCCTGACTGTGCGATGACGGTCGTGAAGGGGGCAGAGTCTCGAACGATTGATCTGCTCGTTGCTAGCGGTGTCCATATGGACACGTGGAGCCTTCCGGCTGAGATGAACGAGATCAAGATCGGCCGTCCGATCACCCACGACGACCTGCTCGAGTTCCACGCAAAGATCAATGACACGGTCGCGTGGGACGAGGCCCTCGGCGCCCTTCTCGACAGCTAACGAGCTACGGTCACATTCAGTGACCTGGTTGAGTCTCATCCCCGCGATCGCGGTATTCGCCTCGATTCTCGCATTGACTGTGGGCCTCCAGCGCGTTCGGACCGAACTTGTGGCCGTGCGGAAGTCGCTGCGGCGTACCCAGGCGGCTGCCGTCGCCATCGACGATGTCGGGCGATCTGCTGAGCGGTTAGTCGCGCGAGCCGACGACCTGCGCGGCAGTGCACGGGTCCGAGTTGGGCTAGCGCCAAACTGGTGGACCCGGCAGCGCTCCATCGGTCGGTAGAATTTGTCACGATGGGAAACCTCGGCTCGGGTGAGCTCCTCGTCATCTTCTTCGTAGCCCTGATCATCCTTGGGCCCAACAAGCTCCCCGACGCCGCTCGACAAATGGGTCGGGCCATCAACGAAGTTCGACGGGTTTCTGGAGGCTTCCAACGCGAAATGCGAGAAGCGATGAAGGAGCCGATCGAGACCATCGATGACCTTCGGCGAACAGCCAACGCGCCGTTCGCGGCAAACCCACCGGGGGACGGCCCGGTGAGGCCCGCTCAGAGAGACCAGAGCGAGGCGGCACCCGATGCCGCCGAGGGCACCGACATCGCCGACAGCAGGGCCGACACAGGGAGCAGTGGCGAACCACCGGACACCGGTGAGCGCGGTGGCTGAAGGCGACGGCCTTGCCGAAGCAGGCCAGATGACGATGATGGAGCACTTGGCGGAGCTACGGCGGAGGTTGATCATCAGCTTCGTTTCGATCGGTGTCGGAGCGATCGCAGGGTGGGTTCTCTACCCCCAGATCATCGAGTTCCTCTTGGAGCCGTACTGCGACACGCTCGAAGCTGGCGAACAGTGCCAACTGTACGTTCGCAACCCACTTGAGCCTTTCAGCGTCCGCCTCACCATCGCCGGGTATGGCGGGATCATCGTCGCAATGCCGATGATCCTCTGGCAGTTCTGGCGCTTCGTCGCCCCCGGGCTGTACTCCCACGAAAAGCGCTACGCAGTTCCGTTCATCGTGGCTGGTGTTTTGCTCTTCTTCCTCGGTGCCGGACTTGCGTACTGGAGCATCCCGCGAGCACTGGCTTTTCTTGGTGAAGTCGGTGGTGACGACTTCACCGAACTCTTCGCACCGGGGGACTACCTCGGCTTCGTGATCAAGATGATCGTTGCATTCGGTATCGGCTTCGAGTTTCCGATTCTGCTGATCTTCCTGCAGATCCTCGGGATCTTGCAGTACCGGAGTCTCACAAACGGTCGTCAGTATGCGATCGTCGGCATCGTGGTGCTGGTGGCAGTCATTACACCGTCAGGAGACCCGTTCACGCTGATGATCCTGTCGGTCCCGATGTATCTCTTCTACGAGACCTCCATCGCATTCGGCTGGATACGCGAGCGCCGAGCTCGCAAACGATCAAGTACAGCAACGTGACCGAAACGGCACATGGGTTCGAGCTCGACCAGTTCCAGCTCGAGGCAATAGCGCACCTTGACGCAGGGCGATCGGTCCTCGTCGCCGCACCGACCGGTAGTGGTAAGACGCTAATCGCCGAACACGCTATCGATTTGGCGGTTTCCAAGCGCAAACGAGCCTTCTACACCGCGCCGATCAAGGCGCTATCGAACCAAAAGTACCGGGATCTCGCAGAACGGGTCGGATCATCACGAGTCGGGTTGCTCACTGGAGACAATGCCATCAATCCCGACGCCGACGTCGTGGTGATGACCACCGAAGTTCTTCGCAACATGCTTTACGAGGGAAGACCACTCGACGACCTCGCATTTGTCGTACTCGACGAAGTCCACTACCTGGAGGACTCGTTCCGGGGCCCGGTGTGGGAAGAAGTCATTCTGCATCTGCCGGCCCACGTGCGTCTCGTGGCCCTCTCCGCCACGGTCTCAAACACCGATGAGCTCGTCGGCTGGATCGAGTCGATCAGAGGTGAGACGGGTTGTGTCGTCGAGCACCGGCGACCAGTCGCCCTCGAGCACCTGCATATCATCGGCGATAAGCGCGGACACCGCCTGCATGTGATTCCGACACTTGTCGACGGTGCGCCCAATGGCGAAGGGCACCGCTTCGATCCTGATCTGCGACGCGGTCGGCAGGATCGAAGTCTGAGTCGATCGAACCAGAAGCATCCGTGGTCGATCCCAAGCCGCTTGGAAGTGCTCGATCATCTCGAGGATCATGATCTGCTTCCAGTGATCTGGTTCGTGTTCAGCCGCAAGGGCTGCGACGAGGCGGCGACTGCACTCGAGCGAGCGGGCGCTCGCTTTACCGACCGAGAGGAGGGGCAGCAGATACGAGCGATTGCTGAGGAACGACTTGCGGGGCTACCCACCACCGATCTCGCAGTGCTCGACACGTCCGCATGGCTCAACCGACTCGAGCGGGGCATCGCAAGCCATCACGCCGGGCTGATACCGGCATTCAAAGAATCGGTTGAACTCGCATTTGCCGCAGGGCTCGTGCGGGTCGTTTTCGCAACCGAAACGCTCGCATTGGGGGTAAACCTCCCCGCCCGTAGCGTCGTGATCGACAAGCTGACGAAGTTCACCGGCGATGGCCATGATCTCCTCACGCCTGCTCAGTTCACCCAGCTCACCGGGCGCGCCGGTCGCCGGGGTATCGATGAGAAAGGCCATGCTGTCGTGCCGTGGTCGCCGTTCACACGGTTCGATCAGATCGCGGCGCTCGCCGGGAGCCGAAGCTTCCGCCTCCGCTCCGCCTTCCGACCGACCTACAACATGGCAATCAACCTTCTGCAGCGTCGTAGCCCACAGGATGCCCGAGCACTCCTGGCCAGATCCTTCGCCCAGTACCAAACCAATGCCGGGGCGTTGCGCCTCGAAGCACGGCTCGGACGCGAACGCGAGATCGTTGCCTCGCTTGAGGCCGAAGAAGCCGAGATCGATCCCGAAGAACGCCCCGCAGACACCTCTGAGGTGATTGCCGATGCGGTCACACGGCTGCGGCCCGGTGACGTGGTCGTCGATGATCGCGGCGATCGCTGTGCTGTGCTCGGCGTCAGCTGGCGCAAAGGCGGTCGGGCTCGCATTCGTCTCGTCAGTGAGAGAGCGCACGAGCAACGCTGGGACCTCGCCGACTTGGAGGTAGCCCCCGACACGATCGGCCAGATCGAGCTCCCGTTTCCTATGGCCCCTGAGCGCATCGACTACCGCCAAGACGTTGCGACCCGGATCCGACGCAACACGGCGTCTCGTCCAACCAAGCGTCACACACGCCGCCGTGGTGATCGCCAAGCTCGCCTCGCCAAGGCCCGGCAGGACGTACTCGCCCTCGAGAAGCGGGCCCGCCGAGACGATGCGTCGCTTGCCAACCAGTTCGACGCAACCTGCAATGTCCTCCGGGACCTGGGTTACCTCGAGGGCTGGATTGTCAACGACGACGGACGAGTGCTTGCGTCGATTTACCACGAGACTGACCTGCTCATCGCCGAGGCGCTCACGACAGGCATCTTCGACGACCTCGGGCCGGCACCACTCGCGTCGCTCGTCTCATGCCTCACCTACGAGCACCGCAGCCCGGCCCCGGCACCCGATCCCTGGTTCCCGTCGCGTGATGCGTTTACGCGTTGGCGGCGGCTGGAGCGTTTGTCAGACGAACTCGCTCGGGCCGAGCGCCGAGCCGGCGTCGCCGAGACCCGACGCCCGGACGCCGGCTTTGCGCCAGTTGCCCATGCTTGGGCCGCTGGCGAGACACTCGGCGTACTCCTCGACAGCGAGCCCGATATGACGGCTGGAGACTTCGTCAGGAACGTCAAAGTCCTGATCGATCTCTTACGCCAAATCGCCTCAGTTGCCCCGGCAGCGGCGACTCGTGCCGCTGCCCGCCAGGCAGCTGATGCAATCCATCGCGGCGTCGTTGCTCTGTCGGGATCGGTGAGCGTCGCATGACCATCGAGCGAGGTGGGGACTGGGGTGCAAGGGCGATGCCACCCGACGACCTCCGGATCTTTACCGATCCGCTCGAAGCGCTCGACCTCATCACCGAAAGACGCCGAACCGGTGGTGATCTTCCACCCATCGGACTCACCAGCGGCGATCTCGTGCGCACTCTGGGTGGCCCCACTTCATCCGACTTGTCCCGCGCCGACGAGGCTCTCCACGTCAAGGTCGATCTTGGGGCTGTCCTGGTCGACGGTGTTCTGCACTGGTTCCTCTCGCACCTCGTGGCCCGTCGCTCATGGCTCCATGGCCGCATCGTCGTGGCTGCGAATGCCGCCTTCATCGGACGATGGAATGTCTCGCCGCGGGCGCATCCCGGTGACGGTCGGCTGGACACTGTCGAGATCACCGAGATGCCGATCACGGAGCGGATCAAGGCTCGACGACGCCTGGCGAGCGGCACCCATATTCCGCATCCCGACATCACGGTTCGCCGCCCGAACGCCGCACAGTTCGACTTTGAGCGGCCGACGAGGGTTCGTCTAGACGGCCGGCTGATCGGACCAGCTCGCTCGTTGAGCGTGCGGGTCGAAGCCGACGCCATCGACCTTTGGGTTTGATCGTCGGAGGTCGGCCACCGATTCCGATCGATGCCGCAGTAGGCCGCCGCCGCCCAACGTGGCGCAATCCGAACACCGGAACGGTGGGCCTCGGGAATCGGCTCGAAGCGATCCGCGACGGGTTCGTCTTCACGCCGTAAAGTCAGCGACCGATGACGGTCTACATCGCCGAAGAGTTCAGCGCCGAAGAGGCCGACGTCCTCCGCCGGTACTTCACGAACCTTGATCAACCCGTCTTTGCCCTCGTGAACCTCCCTGAGGTCGTCAAGGGAGCCTTGTTCGCACGATATTCACGCACCGCACTCAGCCTCCGCCGTCTTTTCCTCAAGGAGTTCGTAGGTGAGCTGGACATCGAGGGCGACCAGTCGATCGACGCCACAATCGGTTTGCGTCGGGCAGAAGAGCTTTACGACAAGGTCTTTTTTGAGTACGGCGATGACTCGGTTGCCCAGCTTGGCGGTGTACACCTTGCGTGTGAGCAGGCGTCAAACGTCCTCACCAAAGTGCTCGAGTGGGGTCGTCTCATGTCGTATCTTGAGCAGTCGACTCGCTACATCGCCTACGACCAACGACTCGGTGGCCGCTACCGCTACCACCGAGATCCCGACATCCTCTCCAACGCCCTCGGTACTCGCTACGTCGCCGATATGGATCGAATGTTTGATTCGTACTCGGACCTCATCCCGCAGATGCAGGAATTCTTTCGAGGGGTGCAGCCCAAGCAACCCGGCGATAGTGATTTCGCGTATCGCACGGCCATCAAAGCTCGGGCCCTCGACTCCATCCGCGGCATGTTGCCGGCCTCCTCACTTTCTAATGTCGGCATCTACGGCACTGGGCAGGCCTACGAGGCACTACTGCTGCGCATGCGAGCCCACCCGTTACCCGAGGCCCGCGCGTATGCCGACCTGATGCTCACGGAGCTGCGCAAGGTCGTGCCATCGTTCTTGAAACGTGTGGATCTTCCCGATCGAGGTGTCCGTACGAGTGCCTATTTGGGTGATGCCCGTGACTCGATGGAGGCGCTCGCAGACCAGTTCTTTGGTGACGAAACCGGGGGCACGGTCGCCGACGATGTAGTGGAGCTCGTCGACTTCGATCCCGACGGCGAAATCAAGATGGTTGCTGCGATGTTGTACCCGCACACGTCGCTGTCCGAAGCCTCCATTGAGGCCCGTGTGCGCCGCATGACCATCGATGAACGCCTCGACGTCATCAAGGCGTACGTCGGCACTCGAGCCAACCGCCGCCATCGCCCCGGACGCGCGTTCGAGCGGACCGACTACCGGTTCGATGTCTTGAGCGATTACGGGGCCTTCCGCGACCTTCAGCGCCACCGCATGCTCACGATCGACTGGCAACCGCTGTCGCCGCGTCACGGCTACGTCCGTCCTAGCGCAGTCGATGCTGCAGGACTTACGTCGGAGTTCGATGCGGTCATGAATCGGTCAGCCGAGCTCCATGATGCCCTCCACGACGACCACCCCGACCAGGCCTCGTACGCTGTCTCTTTGGCCTATCGGGTCCGCTATTCAATGCAGTTCAACGCTCGCGAGGCGATGCACATGCTTGAACTGCGGACCGGGCCACAAGGCCACGAGGCCTATCGCCGGGTCTGTCAGCGCATGCACACGGCGATCCGTGACGTCGCCGGCCACTCGGCAGTTGCAGAGGCGATGAACTTCGTCGACTACTCGACCGAACCAACGCTCGGACGACTCGACGCAGAGCTTGCGGCGGAAGCGAAACGCAAGGGGCTGGGTTCGATCTGACCTAACCGCTGCCGGTGCCCGGCCCAGAGTTCATCGCCGTTTCTCCTGTGGGACGTTGCGCTGGGGTCGAAAGTGTCTATGCTCCGCCGGATCCCCCCTCGAATTCAGGTGTGCGATGGCTGACGACGAAACCACCGAAGACGGCGACCTCGAAGACGACGACGTTCTCGACGACGACGTTCTCGACGACGATCTTGACGACGACGACGTTCTCGACGACGGCGATCTCGGCGTCGACGTTCTCGACGTCGATGACGACGATGACGACGATGACGACGATGACGACGACGTCGCCACACCTGCTCGCACCCCAAGCGACGACGAAGACGAAGAAGATGACGACGACGTCGAAGCTGACCTCGACGCCATCTTGAAGGATCGAATCGCCGCCAGCGACGACGAAGACGAAGACGAAGACGAAGACGGGAACGCCCCACCGAAGAAGCCCATCACTGCGCCCGGCGACGCCGAACCCGTGCAGGCCAAACAAGAGAACGAATTCTCGTGCCCGAACTGCTTCCTGCTCGTCAACACCGGTGCAGTCCACGATGGCGAGTGTCCCCACTGCGGTGGACCGGTCTGATTTTGCATGATGGCTGACCCCGGCGACGACGAACTAGCTGAACGGCTCCTTGATGTCTTCGTCTACGCGCCGCTCGGGCTCGCACTCGAGGCGAAGGAGATGATTCCCAAGCTCGCCGAGCGGGGGAGGGGACAGGTCGCCCTGACCAGACTGGCTGGAACCGTTGCCGCTCAACGAGGGCAGGCCGAGGCCAGCAAGTTGATCGACGAGATCAGCGACGCACTTGCGACCTTTCTCGGAGGCGACTCAGCTCCTGCGACACCCGCCGAGCCGAAAAACACCGGTGGTGGGGACCTACCGATCCTCGGTTATGCCGAACTCACTGCGGTCGAAATTGTTCGTCTCATCGCTGAACTCGATGACGAGGAACTCGACATCATCGAGGCATTCGAGAGAGCGCACCGAAACCGGAGCACGGTCTTGAACCGAATCCGCCAACGGCGCAACTGACATGAAGCTCGGCGCCCGCCCAGCCGCCGAGTCGGATCTCGATCTTGTCGTCGCGCTCGCCCGCACCGCCACCCAAGAACTCCGATTGCTGCGCGGCGGCAGGATCTGGGCCGAGGTGGCCGCCAGAGGCGAGCCGCTAGATGCAGCCTTCGCTACCGAGTTCGTGTCGACTCGACACGTCGTACTCGTGGGAACGATTGATGAAACAGTGGTGGGTTACTCCGCAGCCCACGATCTGGCCCTTCACAGTGGCGCTGCCATCTCTCGCATCACCGATCTCTACGTCCTGCCTGATGCTCGAGGTGTCGGCGTAGGGGAGCAGTTGCTGCTCGCGCTCGAAAGCTGGGCCCGGAGGATGGGGCACATCGGCCTCGATTCCCTTGCGCTTCCAGGAGACCGCAACACCAAGAATTTCTTCGAATCGTTCGGACTTGTGGCCCGGGCGATTGAGGTCCACCGCGCCATCGAACAATGAAACCTTCGATCACCGTTGCCGTCGGCGCTGTCGCTGTCAATGCTGATGCGATCCTTTTGATCGAGCGGGCGACCGACCCATCGGCTGGCCTTTGGTCCGTTCCAGGTGGCCACGTCGAGCCAGGAGAGACGCTCGCAGAGGCTGTTGTTCGCGAGGTGGCAGAAGAAACCGGGCTGACGGTGATCGCCGGGCCCTTGATCGCCCTCGCCGAGCGAATCAGCCCGACCCATCACCTTCTGATCGCCAACCATCACGTGGAGATCATCGGATCGAGCCAACCGAGGGCTGGCGACGACGCAGCCGCCGCAGCGTGGGTACCACTCGACCGGCTCAGCCAGATCGAGTTAGTCCCCGGTCTCCTGGAGCACCTGCAGACCAACGGGATCGTGGGATAGTCAGCAACCCTTCCACTTGGGAGCCCGTTTCTCGATGAATGCTCGGGGCCCCTCCGCGTAATCGTTCGTGGAAGACAAAGCCGCCATTGCCTCCGACGCGTTACGCATCCCCTCAGCATCGGTTTGCTCAGGGGCGTCGAGGATGAGCCGGCGGCTTGCTTGCACTGCCAAAGGGGCGTTGGCGAGCACCCGATCAGCCAAAGCCATGGCGCTGTCGATGACCGCCCCGGGCTCGCAGAGTTGGTTGATCATTCCGAAGTGATAGGCGCGTTCGGCGGTAATGGTGTCGCCGGTGATCGCTAGTTCCATGGCAATTGCGGGGGGTAACACGCGAGGGAGTCGGACCAGACCCCCCGCCGCTGCTACCAGCGACCGCTTGACCTCGGGAATCCCGAACATGGTGGCGGTGGACGCGACCCGCAAATCGCAGGCCAACGCGATCTCGGTTCCGCCTGCAACTGCATGACCGTCGACGGCTGCGATCAGCGGCTTGATGCGTTCCCGCAGGACAATGCCGCCGAAACCACCCCGCTTCGTCCAAAGGCCACCTGCGTTACCAGCAGCAATCTCTTTGAGGTCGGCACCGGCACAGAAAGCAGGCCCGTTGTGCGTCAGGATTCCTACCCAGAGCTCGTCATCGTGTTCGAGCCGGTCGATGGCAGATTCCATCGCCTCGGCCATTTCGGCATTGATCGCATTGCGTGCTTCAGGCCGATCGAGCGTGATGACTGCAACCCGGCCGTTTACCTCGAAGTGGATCATTCCTCTTCGTCGGCCG
>CAJQPN010000025.1 GCA_905480195.1 uncultured Acidimicrobiales bacterium | reverse complement strand
TCCATCCAGGCGTGAGGCGGGATGATGTTGTTGGTGGTGCCGGCTCGAACATGGGCGACGGTGACAAGCCCGGCGCGGGTCGCCTCGATCGAACGCCCCACCATGGTGTGGATGCCGGTGATCGTCTGGGCCATGGCTGGGATCGGGTCGGCGCAGTGATGCGGTGCTGAGGCGTGACCGCCTTCGCCATGAATTGTGATGCTGAACTTGTCAGCCGACGCAAGCAGTGCGCCTGCCTTCGTGGCGACCACGCCTGGCTTCTGATTGGTCGTGACGTGGATGGCGAAGGCCCGGTCGACCCCGTCGAGCACGCCTTCGTCGATCATGTATTTGGCGCCGTGGAAGCCTTCCTCGCCAGGCTGAAACATGAACCGGACTTTGCCGGTAAGCGTGTCTTTGCTGTTTGCGAGGAGCTTGGCTGCACTGACCAACATCGACACATGTGTGTCGTGGCCGCAGGCGTGCATGCGGCCGTCGTGCGTTGACTTGAAGTCGGACGGGTAGTCCTCCTGCAGCGGCAAGGCGTCCATGTCGCCGCGCAGCAGCACAGTCGGACCGGGCTTTCCGGTGTCGAGGTCGGCGACGACCGAGGTAGTCGAGCGGCCAAGTGTGATGTCGAGGCCCAGGCCGGTGAGTGCCTCGGTGATCTTGTGCTGCGTACGCGGCAGGTCGAGCCCGAGCTCGGGATCAGCGTGGATCGCTCGTCGAAGTTCCACGGTCTCTGCGTCGATTCCTGCGGCGGCTGCAGCGATGTCGGGTCCGATGTCGTTCATGCTCATGCGGTCACTCTCTCGCGATGACGTCGAGGTCTGCAACACTCGCCCTATGCGTCTCGGAATCCACCTGCCCCAATACGGACGAGCGTCTTCGGCCCACGCGATCACCAAGGTTGCAGTCCGGGCCGAGGAACTCGGCTTTCAGGACGTGTGGGTGTCGGATCACGTCGTCGTGCCAGCCGACCAGGGCTATCCCTCGCCCTACCTCTTCGAGCCGCTGCTGAGCCTGGCCTGGGCTGCCGCTGCGACCACCCGGGTCCGCCTGGGCACCAGTGTGCTTGTGGTGCCACACCATCATCCGCTCAGCATGGCGAACAGTCTCGCCAGCCTCGACAGGCTCAGCGGTGGCCGGTTGACCCTCGGGGTCGGTGTCGGATGGTCGGCCGGGGAGTTCGCAGCTCTCGATCAGGATTTTGCCTCGCGGGGGAAGCGGATGGACGAAGCGCTCGACGTCTACCGCAGCGCGTGGGAGACCGATCCCGTCAGCCACGACGGCCCCCACTACCGCTTCACCGACATGAAGCTCCAGCCCAAACCCCAAGCCCGCATCCCGATATGGGTTGGGGGTGGAGCTGACGCGGCGATCCGGCGCGCCGCCCGCCACGACGGCTACCAGGGAATCTCCACCGAGCCGGCAGAAATGGCCAAGCTCATCCAGCGACTCAAGGACGAAGGCGCAGGCGACGACTTCGTCATCTCCTACCGGACGGGGTGGGATCCGAACGGCATGGACCCCTCGCAGATCCGGGAGGAAGCGGAGGCCTACGCAGCAGCCGGGGTGCACCATGTGGTGTCGGCGCCCTGGCGATCTTCCACCGACGAATGGATCGACTCGATGGAGCAGCTGACCGAACTCGTGCCGTTCGAACCAGCCGGGTAGCTTCGCCGCGATGAAGCTCTCGATGATGCTCACGTACTCCGGCGATCCGCGGCTGGCCGCGGCCGAAGCTGGCGATCTTGAACGCGCCGGCGTTGACATCGGCTGGGTACCGGAGCTCTACGGCTTCGATGCCGTATCGATCCTTGGTTATCTCGCTGCCAAGACCGACACGATGCTGCTGGGTTCGGGCATCCTCAACATTTACGGCCGTACCCCGTCGACCATCGCCATGACCGCCGCCGGTCTCGACGCAGTATCGAGTGGGCGATTCATTCTCGGCCTGGGGGCTTCCGGTCCCCAAGTGATCGAAGGTTTCCACGGCGTCAGGTACGACCGGCCGCTCGGGCGTCAACGCGAGATCATGCAGATCTGCCGAAAGGTGTGGCGGCGGGAGCGGCTCGTGCACGACGGTGTCAGCTACACGCTGCCCCTGCCGAAGAGTGAGGGCACCGGGCTCGGTAAGCCGCTGAAGCTGGTGAACCATCCGGTACGTGCAGAGATCCCGATCTATCTGGCATCGCTCGGCCCCAAGAACGTCGAGCTGACCGCCGAGGTCGCCGACGGATGGCTGCCGGCGTTTTTCCACCCCGACAAGGCCGATTCGGTCTGGGGTGAGGATCTCACTGCGGGTGCAGCGAAACGATCGGCGTCGCTCGGCCCACTGGAGATCTCCGCCGGCGGCGCATTGTGCATCACTGACGATGACGAAATGGCCCGCAAGCTGCGCGATGCCGGTCGCTTTATGACGGCGCTCTACGTCGGCGGCATGGGGGCGAAGGGCAAGAACTTTTATAACAACATCTTCCGCAAGTACGGCTACGAGGCTGAAGCTGAGCAGATCCAGAATCTGTACCTCGACGGCAGAAAGGACGAAGCGATGGCACTCGTTCCGCAGGAGTACCTCGACGCCACCGCTCTTGTGGGCGACGAGGGCTATGTGAGGGAGCGGGTCGAAGCGTTCCGCGCCGCAGGCGTGACCCAGCTGCAGATCTCGCCGACCGGACCGAACCAGCTCGCCGATATCGAAAAGGTCAAGACCTGGATCAGCTGAGGTGGTCGGGGTGCAGGCCGATCAGCCGGCGCTGCGCTCGCGCTCGACGTGCGCAGCAAGTTGGTCGAGGGCGTCTTGCAACGCCTTCCGCAGACCCTTCGAGGCAAGTTTGAGGGCGCGAGCGGCAACCCTCGAGCGCGCGTCAAATCCCTGCAGGTAGGTGACGCGAACACGGTCGGTGGACAGCACTTGAACATCGATCCGCTCGAGGAGGGTCTGCGAGAGCCGACCCAGCGGACCGGCTGCTGCGAGGACGACGAACCCGAATGCTTTGGGTTCGTCCCACACGAGAAACTCTTCGTCGAGCCGCCACTTCTTGAACCAGACAGATCGGGTCGACCCGACCCCGTCGCCGCCAGTGCCTTCGGCGCGTTTGATGGCGTCGAACCACTCAGGCCAGCGCTCGTGAGCGGTGAGCACCGCCCAGACTTCCTCCGGTGAGGCGATGATCTCGCGTGCAGCTCGGACCGTGATCGGGGCTCTGTTGATCCACTCGGCCGGCTGCCGAACGAGTTGTTTCATGACCTGACGGTACCCGGTGTGTCGAGATGGGGGAGGTTGCAATCGCCGGGAAGAGAAACCGACGCACTCACCGTCCTACCATCGGGGTATGCCCTTGACGCCGGAGCCCGACGCACCAGCCACGAGCGAGCGCACTACCACCGTCGTGGTGGGCGC